>JAIEQB010000007.1 GCA_019748065.1 Alphaproteobacteria bacterium
GACCCGCTGATTAAGAGTCAGCTGCTCTACCAACTGAGCTAAGCGCCCGGAAAGAAATATTTAGATAACTTTAAACTTTATCGTGAGTAAAATTCAACCACAAGGTTAGGTTCCATTTGGATAGGATAAGGAACTTCCATCAATGTTGGGACACGTACATAAGTCCCTTTCATGGACTTATGATCTACTTCCAAATACTCAGGGACATCTCTTTCGGCCAATTGAGCTGCTTCCAAAACAACAGCTAATTGTTTAGATTTCTCGCGAACTTCAATAACATCGCCTGGTTTAACAAGATATGAAGGAATATTAACGCGCTTTCCATTCACAAGAACGTGACCATGATTCACAAATTGCCGTGCAGCAAAAACTGTCGTAACAAATTTCAAACGATAAACGAGAGCATCCAAACGGGACTCTAAAAGACCGATGAGATTTTCTCCCGTATCTCCTCTTCTCCGAATCGCTTCTGCATAAAGACGGCGGAATTGACGTTCCGTGATATTTCCATAATACCCCTTTAGCTTCTGCTTAGCTGTCAATTGAAGACCATAATCAGACGGCTTTGAGCGGCGCTGTCCATGTTGTCCAGGACCATAGGCACGCACGTTAAATGGACTTTTTGGACGTCCCCATAGGTTTACTCCAAGACGACGATCAATTTTGTATTTTGATTCAATTCTCTTTGTCATTCAAAAATTTCCTTAGAAATGTAAATATTGTGGGAGACTATAATCAATCAAATGCACTTGTCAAATCGTTTTCACATCAAATTTTATTTCAAGGTTTGCTTCTTCATAGCAAAATCTAAAGCATAAAGGCGCAAAGCGCTTGAAAGACTACCCGTACGCGTCGCGTCAATCTTCTTAATTAATTGAATTAATGGGATTTCTTGTGAATGAGCTGCAATCTCCAAAACCGTCCAAAATCCTTGCTCGAGAGAAAGGCTAGTGCGATGCCCTTGAAGACTGAGAGAGCGTTTAAGAAAAATCGCTTCAGAGATCTTATTCTTTTCCATGAGGTCCAATCATAAGTTCTGGACTAACCCATTGATGGTATTGATCTTCTGTCAAATATCCCAACTCTAATGCCGCTTCTAGGAGAGTTTTATGCTCTGTATAAGCTTTCTTTGCAATTGCAGCAGCTTTATCATAGCCAATGTGCGGATTTAAGGAAGTGACAAGCATAAGAGAATTCTGAAGTGATTGTTTAATGCGCGCTTCATTAGGAACAATACCAATCACACATCTTTCCGTAAAACTACGCACCCCATCGGACAATAAACGAAGCGACTGTATCACATTATAAGCGATGACTGGCTTAAAGACATTCAACTCTAATTGACCATTTGATCCAGCAATGCTGACAGTGACATTATTTCCCATGACTTGAGCTGCAATCATGGTCAGAGCTTCACATTGGGTTGGATTCACCTTTCCTGGCATAATGGAAGAGCCGGGCTCATTAGAAGGTAAGATAAGCTCCCCTAAGCCACTACGCGGCCCAGATCCAAGAAGGCGAATATCATTGGCAATTTTCATTAAGGACACAGCGATCGTATTTAAAGCACCCGAAACCTCAACAAGCGTATCCTCAGAAGCCAGGGCTTCAAACTTATTTTTAGCACTTACGAAAGGAAGCTTCGTAAGCTCAGCTACTTTTTGTGCAAATTTCTGTCCAAATTGCGGGTTCGCATTTAATCCAGTCCCCACAGCCGTTCCTCCTTGGGCCAGCTCATAAAGATGGGGCAAAGTATTTTTAATGCGTTGAATTCCCATCTTAACCTGAGTCCTATAGCCGGAAAATTCTTGTCCTAAGGTCATAGGCGTTGCATCTTGCAAATGGGTACGCCCTATTTTGATAATATTTTTAAAAGCTGTTTCCTTGTTTTTCAGAGCTTTTTCTAACATCTCTAAGGCTGGAAGAAGGTGGTTATGGATAATCTGAGCTGTCACAATATGCATAATGGTCGGAAAGGTATCATTGGAAGATTGGCTTTTATTGACATGATCATTGGGATGAATAAGATCTTTTGAGCCAATTTCCCCTCCTAAAATTTCTGTAGCACGATTGGCAATGACCTCATTAGCATTCATGTTAGTCTGAGTTCCTGATCCTGTTTGCCATACCACCAGAGGAAAATGATCATCGAGCTTACCCTCAGCAACCTCCTCAGCCGCTACTACAATGGCCTTTCCTATAATAGGGTCTAGTTCCCCTAGATCCATATTAACAAGCGCTGCGGCTTTCTTTTGAAGACCTAAAGACCGTATGAGAGGAAGGGGCATGATTTCCGTTCCAATAGGGAAATTTTGCCGAGAGCGCTCCGTTTGAGCTCCCCAATATTTGTCCGCAGGAACGGCGATAGGGCCAAAGCTATCACTTTCTTCGCGCGTTAAAGCTTTTTGTTTCATCGAAATACATTCCATTGCCGTTTGAGTCTTCTTTGAGGTAAGTTTGCCATATGTATACTTTAAAGCCAATGGATCATGCATTTTGTGAAGCAGAAAAAGCTTTCTCCGAAAGAGAAGTCCCTATTGGCGCTGCTATTATAGAGACTTCAACAGGTAACTTAATCGCAACTTCTCATAACGAAATGATACAAAGGAGTGATCCCACCGCCCATGCTGAACTTCTCGTAATTCAAAAAGCATGCCAAATATTAGGGCTCAGCCGCTTGGAGAGCTGTGATATTTATGTCACTCTTGAACCTTGTCCCATGTGTGCTCAAGCCATTAGCTTTGCCCGCTTTAGGCGACTTTATTTCGGTGCTTATGATCCAAAGGGGGGTGGAGTTGATCACGGAGCTCAAATTTTCCAGGCTTCTTCTTGCCATCATAAGCCTGAAGTGGTGGGGGGAATGAATGAAGCTAAGTGCGCCCAACTTTTAATTCAATTTTTTCAAAAGGTACGTGGCACATCTTCCTAGGTCTGCTAAAATGCGCAGAAATAAGGAAAAATAATTAGAAAATGAACTCCTTCAAACGCGGTTATAGTCGCATCATTTATTTAACAGGGATTTTCCTTGTTCTTATCGCAGTGGGAATTGAGTATTTCCAATATCAACGCCATAAAGAATATGTCCTTATTGATCTTAAAAATCGCTTAAATGAGTATGCCTCTACATTAAATTTGCAAGCTCGCACCATTCGTGAATATGTAAATGGCCTTAAAATTGTGGCAGAAAACAATCTTTTTTACATTCAAAACTTTAATATTACCTCTCCCTTATTCCCTTACCTAAATAATAATCCTGAAAAAACGCGTTTCTTTTTGGTGACAGAGAAGTTTCAACCCGAAGAAGCCATGATCGGAAACCTAACAGGAGAAGGTTCCCTTGATAATCTTTCACAAGATCACAAAAACGAAATCAATATGGCACTTTTCTTAAATAATTTTTTAGAAGTGACCTTAAAAAACAATAGCGGTTCTGTTTGGGCTTATTACACCTCAAAAAATCATTTTCAAAATCTCTATCCCTGGACACCTCCCGGCTCCACAAAGTATCACAGAGCCATTCAGGAAAAGCTCTTTTATAAAGGGGCTTTGCCCCAATATAATCCTAAAAGGGAAAACTTTTGGACCCCTGCGTATCAAGATGGGGAAACTTATAAAGACGTTTATCAAAAAGGAATTGTTATCACTAATGTCTCTCCTGTCTACAATGGCAATGAATTTCTGGGAAGCGTTGCCTTAGACATCTCCATTACAAAACTTAATGAGATTTTAACGGCCTTCAACCCCCTTCAGGGCTCTCTCATTCTTATTAACAATGAAGAGCAATCTTTAGCTACAAGCCAGACATCCTCCCTCCTCTCCCAAACTGATTCAATTCCTCAACTTAAGGATTCTGTCTCTCCAGAAATTCTTCAAATTATTCGTGAGGAAATCAAAAACCCTAAAAGTTCCTTCTTCTACGGAAAATCTTCACTTGTTTACACAAAAGGGATTAAGGATGCACCCTGGCACTTAATTTACATATGCTCAACATCTGATCTGTTCAGGCAAGCCTTTTTAGAAGCTTTAGAAGATATTTTTATTATTATGCTTACTCTCCTTTTTGTTGTTGGATTAGGTTATCTCATTGTTATTCGTGATTTTATTTCTCCTGCCCAAAAGTTGGTCAATCATATTACTAATGAAAACGACGGAATAAAAAGTACCCCTCAAAGCCTTCCTCCCATGTGGAGGCCCTGGTTTAATATTGTTTCTAGAATTTTTCAGGAAAATAAGATGCTTATGACTAATCTTGAAGAACAAGTTTCCCTTAGGACAAAGCAGTTAGCTCGAAAAAACCAACAGCTTGAAAAGACCTTAATGAATTTGAAAAAAGCTCAAAATCAAATTATCACCCAAGAGAAACTTGCAAGTTTAGGAGCTCTTACCGCCGGCATTGCTCATGAAATTAAGAATCCTCTCAACTTTATCATTAACTTCACGGAGGTTTCTCAGGAATACCTAAGTGAAATAAAGAAAAAGCCCCCCCAGGAAGAAGAACTATTTTCCAAAATTTCTCAAAACCTTGCACGCACAAAAGAACATGCTGAAAGGGCTGATTCTATTGTTAAAGGGATGCTCGCCCATGCACGGGGAAGCACAGGAGAAATAACCATCTTTAATCTTAATACCCTCATTGATGAAGCTATAGACTTAGCTTACCTTGGGTTTCAAGGACAAGAAACACATTTTTCAGCAACAATTCTTAAAATATTTGATCCAATGGTGCAAAATATCCAAGGCTCTCAACAAGATTTGGTCCGAGTGTTTTTGAATATTATCAATAATGCCTGCTTTGCCATGCATGAAAAACAGCAAAAATTAGGGGTAACGTACCATCCTGAAATCAAGGTAGAAACTCACAATAAAACAAAAACGATACAAATTATTTTTGAGGATAATGGTCCAGGCATGAGCAAAGCACATATCAAAAAAGCATTTCACCCTTTTTTTACAACAAAGAAACCTGGGAAGGGGACAGGACTTGGCCTTTCTTTAAGTTATGATATCATCACCCAACAGCATCACGGACACTTAAAAGTGGAGAGCAAACTGGGAGAATCAACTCGATTTATCATTGAATTACCCAAATAGAGGGAACGCAAATGAATGATCAAGAATTCGTTTATGATGTCGTTATTGTGGGAGCTGGCCCCGCAGGATTAGGAGCGGCCATTCGCTTAAAACAATTGGATAAAAACTTAAAAATATGTCTCCTTGAAAAGGGAGCTGAAGTGGGTCGCCACATTCTTTCAGGCGCCGTGATAGATCCCCGTGCTCTTTCCGAGCTTTACCCCAATTGGAAAGAAAAAGGAGCCCCTCTCTCTTGCTCTGTCTCGGAAGATCATTTTCTTTTCCTCACCTCTCAAAAGAGCTTTCATCTTCCCATTCCCCCACAAATGCGGAATAAAGGGAATTATATTGCAAGCTTAAGTTCTCTTTGCCAATGGCTTGCAAAAGAAGCAGAAGGCATGGGCGTTGAAATTTATCCCGGCTTTGCTGGTGCTCATTTTTTATTTAATGAAAAGGGAGATGTGGTTGGAATTGAAACGGGACCTATGGGCCTGGATCACAAGGGCCATCCAACTCCAAAATTTGAACCAGGAGTTAAAATCTATGGAAAGCTAACGCTTTTAGCGGAGGGATGTCGAGGCTCCCTTTCTCAAGAAATTATCAAAAAATTTCATCTGGATAAATTCTCTGATCCTCAAACCTACGGAATTGGTCTTAAGGAAATTTGGGAAATTGACCCTCAGAAAAGTACGCCAGGAAAACTCATACACACGGTAGGATGGCCTTTAAACCCTCAAACCTATGGAGGGTCATTTCTCTATCACCTTGACAATGCACAAGTCTTCATAGGATTTGTGGTAGGGTTGGACTACCAAAACCCATATCTTAGCCCTTTTGATGAATTTCAACGGTTTAAAACCCACCCCGCCATTTATCCTCTCTTAGAAGGAGGAAAATGTCTTTCCTATGGATCACGAACTTTAAATGAAGGGGGTTATCAGTCCATCCCCTCTCTTGAATTTCCAGGGGGGTGTTTGATTGGGTGCGCTGCAGGATTCCTGAATGTAGCAAAACTCAAGGGGTCTCATACGGCTCTAAAATCTGGCATGCTTGCAGCAGAAGCCGCTTATGATCATTTGGTTCTTCAAAAACCTTTTACTTATCAAATACGTCTTCAACAAAGTTGGATTAATGAGGAATTGTATAAGGTCAGAAATATACGGCCTGGTTTTCAAAAAGGCCTTTGGCGAGGTCTCTTGAATGCAGCCTTTGAAACCTATATTTCTCGTGGGAAAAGCCCCTGGACTTTGAAAAATCATGCGGATCACCTCCAACTCAAACCTGCAAAAGAATGCAATCCCATTACCTACGCCAAACCTGACGGAAAAATAACCTTTGATCGCGTCACTTCCCTTTATCTTGCCAATATTCGAAGCGAAGAAAACCAACCTAACCACCTACATCTGAAAGATCCGAAAGTAGCAATGACCATCAACCAGGAAATCTTTGACTTTCCTGAAGGTCGCTATTGTCCTGCACAAGTATACGAGCTTGTAGAAAGTCGTCTTCAAATCAATTCGCAAAATTGCATTCATTGCAAAGCCTGCGATATCAAAGACCCTAGTCAGAATATAACCTGGACACCTCCCGAAGGAGGATCAGGACCTAATTACATAAATATGTAATCGATCGTTTATCTAATTAAACCTCTACCACCTCTACCTACTTTGCGAGCTGTTTTTTGAGCAACAGTGGTTTTATTCTCATTTAGCATAAAGCCGCACTCAATAAGAAATTTACGAAGTGAACTGATACGGCCACCATCAAGCTCTCCATTGTATTTGTCATGTAAGTGGATGCCCGTTGTTTTTCCTCTAAAGGAGAGTTTCATCCGAGACCCTGCCATACTCTTGTCTATTTTTATACCGAGTGCCTCAAAAAGAGTATTAACAAATCCAAAACGTAGGTCTTTTAAATAACGAAGGGGGGTTTCCATGAAATATAAAAAGTCGGATTCTAACCTTTCTTCAACCTTTTGAGAGTATTTTTTTAAAGACGCTTTCTCTTCAAGCTCTTGAACCATTGCAGCTAGACTGGCAGCAGCTTCCTGCGTTTGTTCTAAAAGACCAGGGTATTTTGTAATCATAGAGTCTAGAGCCAAGGCTTTTTGAAAAATTCCAAACATCTCATCTTTAGACTGACTCTTCGCGATGATATCAGCGAGCCAGTTTCTGACAAACAAGTGAGCATCTTCTTCTAAGTCATCTTGATGTACTACCGGAGAAGAACTTGAGGTACAAGGTTCTGATCCACTTACAGGTTCTTGCTGTTTTTCAATGGATGAAGGTCCTTCTAAGCCATCTTCATGTACTACCGGATCATGGGAACTTGAGGTACAAGCTCCTGATTCACTTACAGGTTCTTGCTGTGTTTCAACGGATGAAGCTTCTTCTAAGTCATCTTGATGCACTACTGGATAGAAACTTGAGGTAGAAGGTTCTGATTCACTTACAGGTTCTTGTTGTTTTTCAATGACTGAATCTTTAACTCGACTTGAAGCTATTGAGATCTGTTTATTAGTTCCTTTTTTCCTATTTTTTGAGTTCTTTCCCATAGGACGAGAAGGTGCTGACGCTGCAGCTACAGCGATGGGTGCTTTTCTTTCTAATAACTTTTCGAGGAGGGCTGAACTTAAAGTCCTTTCTTCAGGTGACAAACTCGTTCCATCATGAAAACGAATATCAAGGGGTCTAAAGCAGACCATTTCATCACGTTCTTGTATAAGTACAATTTGCGACAAGACACTATAATTTTCAGTGCTTAGATAAATTTCTGCGTTGTTTCGTAATGACATATCTGCATTTTTAATATCTCTCCCTACTGGAGATGTAGCGAATGTTTTCCCTGCAAAATACTGTGCATTTTCTCTTTTAATTCTATTTATTTCTCTCTGAAGATGTTGCTTATACCCTTTAGGCAAGGAAAGTTGTTCTAAATCAAGTAGAGAAAGCCTATTAAGGAAATTTCGTGCATGTCGACGTTGCGAAAGATACCAATCCACGTCATTTAAACGTACAAAATATTTTGTTAGTCCGTCTTTCTTTCCATTTTGTTCAATTCTTAAAAAAGAGGACATAGCGGCAATAGCTTTAGGAAAATATCTATGATAAATACCTAGAGACTCAATACCTTGTTCAAGATCTCTATGATAAGTGGAGCCTGGTTGTGCATTAGATCTTTCTGTGTGTAAGTTTTTTATTAAGTATACTTGTTTACAATATGCAGAAAATAAATCTTTTCCTAGCTCGTTTTCATCAACATACATCCAATCTCTTTTTTTAGCAAAAGAGTCCATATTAAGATAACAAAGACGAAACAATTCCTTAGTTTTATCAATTTGGTTGTCTCTCACCCCCCCTTTTGCAAAATACTCTTCAGCGTTGCTTTCATTGAAGTTTTGAGATTTTTCCTGTAGAAGTTTTAGTTGAGCAACTTTGAGTCCAATTTCATATGCAAATTCCTCTCCCACCCCTGCAAAGCAAAAAGATAAAGAACAAAAGAAAACAAATAAAAAATTAAAAATATATCTCATTTAACAATACTTAAAATAAATACAAATTTTATATATACATTGAGAGTTATTTTTTCAAGACTTGTTACTTATATAAACGAAGACTATGTAGTGTGGAGGATATTTTTTCTAACGCAACGTTTTTAACGGTCAGTTTTGTAATTTTTCGATCAGAGTCATTTTATAAAGTACCCTGTCTTACCGTTGAGCAAAATTTTGGGGACATTAGGATCTTCTTCTAGTTTTTGACGCAAACGATAAATATGCGTTTCAAGGGTATGGGTCTCCGCATCTGGATGATACCCCCATACTTCTCTCATAAGTTTTTCCTTGGATAAATCTTGGCCTTTATTAAGGCAAAATAATCGTAAAAGCTGGCATTCTTTTTCTGTAAGTCGTTGTTCTTGTTGGGTCTTGAGATGAGTAAGTGCCTTTTCCCTTAAGTTTAAAACGAAATCTGAAAAAGTAATAGCTTGGCTATAGGGAAGATTTTTTAAGCGCCCCAAAAAATCAAGAAGTTTGAACGGACGCGGAAAAGTATCAAAATCTAAGGACGGGAGTCCCCCTCCCGTATAGGGAGAAGTATATAAAATAGCTTCAGCTTTTTTTTCATCTTCAGCAAGAAAGATCCCGGCCTGGGGTAAAAGCTCTCTAAGTGCTTCCTGCAAAACAATATTTTGGATATGAAGCGTTATTATTAACATGTCTGACTGTGGCATGACTGACACATGCTCTCTAAAAATGCTTTCATGGTAAATTTTATCATTGAGACCACTTCTATCAACTGTCTTTTATAATAGTATAATTCGTCTTCCTTTGGAAGATTATTTATCATACTTGTTAACAAGCCCCATATTTGGAGGAAACAATGGTTCGTACCCTTCTTGGATCAACGGCTCTTTTGAGTGTTTTGTTGATTACACCACAAGCGCAAGCTGCAGAAACATCCCCCTCTCCTGCCATGGAGACCCCTCAACTTAAACTCTCAGGACAAACATCCTTTAACTCTTATTTTTTCAACAATAAAAGACTTTTTAGAGCGACAAGACCAGAGAGTGATTCACAAGTATGTAGCCGACGTAAATATGGTCGAGGACAGTTATTTGCTGTCGAGAACTCACGATTAAAAGTTAACGTCGATGGCAGAACAGACCCCGGTATGGAATACGGTCTTGTTTTCGTCTTCGATGGAAATACTGATGCGGATCACTTTGTTCGAGAAGACTACCTGTATTTTGGGGGAACCTGGGGACGAATTTATGCGGGTGACACTAAAGGTGTTGAAAGTTCCATGTCTTTCGGTGGATATGACCAATGGGGAGCAACTGGCTTTCTTGACGGAGGTACTCTTCCTCGCGTTGTCAACGACACAACTGGTGCCATCCCTTCCGTTGACCTTGTTGGAGAAACCAGTCGCGACACGAAACTTACCTACATCACACCTCGAAAGTGGGGGTTTCAAGTGGGCGCATCCTATACACCTCGCACTGAGCATAGGGGCGAGCAAACCATTGAGTCAGGTCGAAGTGTTCTTCCATCTAAAAAGCCCTTTACAACGGATAACATTGCTAGCGGCATTAACTTTATCCATAAGTTCGCTAATGGGGTAGAAACTGGGCTTTCGGCAACATCTATTTTTGCGCAAACCCATCCAGAATTTCGAGGAGCTCCTCCTAGAAGGAATACAGCAAGCTTTGCATTGGGAGGAACGATCTCTTATTCAAATTTTGGGTTCAGTGCTGAATATGGCAATAATGGTAAATCTCAACAACTTAAAAGGGTTGGAAATCAACCGGTGGGGAATAAAGTCAATGCGGGACAATTCGTTGACTTTGGAGTCTCCTACAAGTGGGGCGCAACTAAGTTGAGTGCGGGTTACTATTATGGATGGAGAAAAGCTCTCGGAGGCGGAGAGACAAAAGATTTTGTCACACGTAAAGCAAAAACAAATGCTGTCGCTGCCGCTATCGATCATAAGCTCGCTCCTGGATTGGGTGTGTATGCGGAATATGAGAACTTCCAAATGAAAAACCCAGCAGCTCTTGCCGAAGGCAACCGGATTAATAGATTACTAAAAAAATGTAATGATTTTAAAGGTCCTGTGAGAAGCAATAAAGCCAACGTCTTTGTTGTTGGATCCCGAGTTGTTTTCTAAGTTACTTTTGGATTTCAAGGGAAGGAGGGAAAAATCCCTCCTTTTTTATCCTTGACGGCTCCATTTTCACAAGGCATACCATAAAAATGACGTCGAGAAGGGTATGAGTAAATGAATTTAAGACTTCTCCCAATATTATTTTTAACTTTGAGCCTCACTGGGTGCGCTTCTGAATTAACTGAAGAAGCACTTGAAACCAGCGATACGGAAGATCGGCGCAACAAAGGCATGGAAAAATTTTTAGGTCATGACACACTACATTTTGGTGGTCCTAAAAAGCGAGAGCCAGAAGAAACCGGCCTTGGGGTCAATAGTCATCTTTGGCGCGCAGCCTTGGATACTATTTCCTTCATGCCTATTGCCTCTGCCGATCCTTTTGGCGGGGTTATTATTACAGATTGGTATTCCCCTCCACAAAATACAAAAGAACGGTTTAAAATCAATATTTTTATTCTTGATCGTCAACTTCGCTCTGATGGCATTAAGGTCAGCCTCTTTCGTCAAGAACAAAATGCTACGGGACAATGGGTAGATCAAACTGTTGATGCCCAAACAACTCTTGATTTAGAAAATACTATTTTAAAGCGTGCCAGGCACTTCCGCAAAAAAACAATCAAATAAAAGAATTCTCTATGAACACACGATACAATTTTCGAGAAAATGAAATAAAGTGGCAACAAGCATGGTCTGAGGCCTCTGTTTATAAAGCAGAAGAAAACTCACCAAAATATTATGTTTTAGAGATGTTCCCCTATCCTTCTGGTCGCCTTCACATGGGACATGTTCGTAATTATATCATTGGAGATGTTATTGCCCGTTACAAAAAATGTTGTGGCTATTCCGTTCTTCACCCCATGGGATGGGATGCTTTTGGTCTTCCGGCTGAAAATGCAGCCATTCAGCATAAAGTTCACCCCCAAACATGGACTCTTGAAAACGTCCGACTTATGAAAGAAGAATTCGAATCTTTAGGGATTTCCTATGATTGGAGTCGGGAGATCCTCAGTTGTTCTCCTGACTATTATGTTCACGAACAAAAAATATTCTTAGATTTTTTAAAAAAGGGGATTGCTTACCGAAAAGAATCCTTTGTGAATTGGGATCCTGTTGAAGGGACAGTCTTGGCCAATGAACAGGTTATTGATGGAAAAGGATGGCGCTCTGGAGCTCTCATTGAACGCAAAAGGCTTTCTCAATGGTTCCTTAAAATTACGGATTTTGCTCAAGAACTCCTCGATGATTTGGCCCCATTAGATCATTGGCCTGAACAAGTCAAAACGATGCAAGTTAATTGGATTGGCCGCTCTGAGGGGGCTCGAATCCAATTTCCTCTTCTTGAAGAGGAGGAAACTTTAGAGGTATTTACAACCCGTCCTGACACCATTTTTGGCGCTGCTTTTATTGGTATTTCTCCGGATCATCCTTTTGTAGAAAACCTAGCTAAAACCATCCCTGCCCTTCAAACATTCATTGCTGAATGTCGTACTATGGGGACAAGTCAAAAAGAATTAGATACAGCTGAAAAAAAGGGTTTTAATACGGGTCTTTTTGTCAGACACCCTTTTCTAAAGGATGTTAAACTTCCGATTTATGTGGCTAATTTTGTTCTCATGGATTACGGGACGGGCATTGTTTTTGGCTGTCCTGCCCATGATTTACGCGATTATGAATTTGCCTTAAAGTACACACTTCCCATACTTCCCGTTGTCAAAGGACCTTCTGATGCTCTCCTACCTTATGAAGGAGAAGGAGTTCTTATCAATTCCCATTTCTTAAATGGCCTCGAGACTGAAGATGCAAAAAAGGTTGCAATTGAGCATTTGGTGAAGGAAAAAATCGGCGCATCAGAAATAACTTATAAACTACGAGATTGGGGAGTTTCACGACAACGGTATTGGGGCTGTCCTATCCCTATTATTCATTGCTCACATTGTGGGATTGTTCCTGTTCCTGAAGATCAATTACCGGTTGTGCTTCCCCAAGATGTTGCTTTTGATCAACCTGGAAATCCTTTAGACCTCCACCCCACATGGAAAATTGTTGATTGTCCTCAATGTAATAAGCCTGCCGAGAGAGAAACTGATACCTTTGATACTTTCATTGAATCCTCGTGGTATTTTGCGCGTTTTTGTTCGCCCCATGCTCTTCAACCTTTTGAAAAGGATAAGGCTGAATTTTGGATGCCGGTGGATCAATATATTGGGGGAATTGAACATGCCATTCTCCATCTTTTATACTCTCGATTTTTTACAAAAGCTTTAAAGGCTTGTGGGTATTGGACTTTATCAGAGCCTTTTAAAAATCTCCTAACCCAAGGAATGGTTTGCCATGAAACCTATAGAGATCAAACCGGCTCTTGGCTCTACCCTCATGAAGTTGAAAAGCAAGAGGGGCGTTTTGTAAAACTTTCTGATAACGCACCAGTGACAGTGGGCCGCTCTGAAAAAATGAGTAAATCAAAGCTTAATGTTGTTCCTGCTGCAAAAATTGTTGAAGAATATGGAGCGGATACTGCCCGCCTTTTTATGCTTTCCGACAGCCCTCCCGAAAGAGATTTTGAATGGACAGAGGCTGGCATCGAAGGAAGCTGGCGCTATATTAATAAGTTGTGGCGCCTTGTTATGTCTCATTTACCAGAGTTAAAAACTATAAAAAGGGAAGAGCGCCCCTCCCCATTAACACCCAATGCAACCAGGATTCAGAAGTTAACTCATAAAACTCTTTTTCATGTCACCCAAGATATTGAACGCTTTCATTATAATCGCTACATCGCGCGTTTAAGAGAATTTTCGAATTCTCTTGAGGAGTTTCTCCCTTCTGATCCTTCCGAATGGTGGGCTCTAAATGAAGCTCTTCACACCCTTGTTTTAATGATCTCACCTGCTTTACCTCATCTGGCAGAAGCCCTCTGGGCAGAATTGGGACACCCTCCCTTTATTATTAATCAACCTTGGCCCAAGGCTGAATCTGAATATTTAACTGAAGATAAAGCAACTCTCGCCATTCAAGTTAATGGTAAAATGCGCGGCACTTTTGAAATACATCCTCATTTAGAAGAAGAAGAAGCACGAGCTCTTATTTTAGATTTACCCTTTGTTAAATCACAGGTTCAGAATAAAGTGATTAAGAAGTTTATTTATATTCAAGGGAAAATCGCTAATGTGGTTTTATAGACTTGTCTCTTTTTGTTTTTTCTTTTCCTTAACAGGGTGTGGCTTTCATCCCCTCTATACACCTTATAATGGAAGGCATAATACTTCTTATCCCATCAAAATTGGTATTATTGCTGACAGGAATGGTCAAATCTTACGGAATAGCCTTGTTGATCTTTTAACTCCAGAAGGAGTCCCACCTCATCCTCAGTATTTCTTAGATGTAAATCTTACGGAGACAATTAGCAGTACAGGTATTAATAAGGATGAGTCGACAAGTCGGAAGCAAGCACGTCTTACAGCTAATTTTATCTTAAAGGACATGAAAACAAATAAGATTCTTTACCAACATACTACTAGTGCCATCAATTCATTTTCTATCATTAATCAAAAATACTATTCTGATTTAACAGCACAAAAATATGCTATACGAGAAGCTGCCCAGCTTTTAGCTGAAAATATTTCTCTCCTCATTACAACTTATCTTAATTCCTGTAATGAAAATTAATTTTCCAGCCCTTTTTCAAACACCTCTTCAAAAGTACAATTTATTTCTTATTTACGGAAATGATGAAGAGGTGTTTGAGAGAACGCTTCTCTTTCTGCAAAAAAAGTTTACAGCAACGTTTGAATCTAAAACAGAAGAAGAACTCCGCAATACGCCCCAACCAAAACTTTCCTTATTTGAAAATTCTGTTCCCTCAATCACCTTAATTTCAAATATAACGGATAAGATGATCCCTCTCCTTGAGCATCTCAAGAAAGGAATTTATGTTTTTACATCACAAAAGGCACGGGCTCAATCAAAGCTAGTGACCTTTTTTTCTGGATCCACAACTTCTCTTGCTATTGCTGCTTATACAGCTCCCTTATCGTCCTCCGAATTTGAGTTTCTAACGCAGGATTTTCTTCTCCCTGCATCATTTCAAATGAATCTCTTTAAAGCCTATCAGAACGATTGGAGAGGGCTTTTAAGTGCTCTTGATAAGATGAGACTTTTTGGAGATCTTAAAGAAGAAGAGTATTCTTTCTTCCTTCAGTCTTCTCCTTCACATGATGAGAGTGGACTTTTGACCCAAGCTTTTTTGTTAAAAAATGTTAAAGAAGCTTTGGTTGGATTTTCAATAGTCAATAAAACCGAACTTATTCCTCTTCTACGGAGTTTAAGTCGGTCGTTTCAAACTCTCTTAAATCTACTTTTTATCAAAGAAACAGGAAAAACGATTCCCTGGACAACCCTCACACCGCCTATTTTTTTTAAGGAGCAGCCACTCTATGAAAAAGCCCTTTCTCGGTGGCAAGAAAAAGAAGTTCTACATTTTTTGGAGACTCTTTTAACCGCAGAAAAAGATATTAAATTTTCATCTCTTGGCTTTACAGCCCTAGAGCGACGTCTTTTGCATTGCTTAAAAAGCTAATCCCCTTTAATCTGATTAAATTTCTGCAAAATCTGATCAAGCTCAATAGGATCATTAAAAGGAATAATAATTTTTCCCCCCTCCCCCTTAAGAATCAAATCGATAGGTGTTCCTAATAAATCAGAAATATGCTGACAAAGCACTTCCTTTTCAGGATCAGCTATTCTACTCCCCGATAACGATTGCCCTACCTTAGAAGGTTTACGCAAATCCTCCGTTTGTCTTACGCTCAGACCTTGTTCTAAAATAAGGTCAGCAAGTCTCTCTGGATCATCGGCATTCACTAGAGCCCTTGCGTGACCCGATGAAAGCTTTCCTTCAGACAAATAATCTCTTATTTTTTTTGGCAGCGTTAGCAATCGAAGTGTATTCGCTATATGACTTCTACTTTTACCTAATGTACGCGATAAAGATTCCTGAGTATGATTAAATTCTTCCGCAAGCCTTCGATATCCTTCTGCTTCTTCAATAGGATTAAGATCTTGTCTTTGAATGTTTTCTAAAAGGCCAACTTCTAAAGCTTCTCGATCAGTAAAATTTTTCATTATAACAGGAATTTCAGAAAGACCTGCTTTCTTTGCGGCGCGCCATCTTCTTTCCCCTGCAATAATTTCATATTTCCCATCTTGACTTAAAAGACTTCGGACCAAAATCGGTTGCAAAACTCCTTTTTCTTGTATGGAAAGAGAAAGAGCTTCTAGATCTTCTTCGGGAAAAGAATGCCGAGGTTGATTCTTTCCAGGAACAATAGTTTCAATAGGAAGAGAAGGGGAGATAATATCTTCCTGTGTACCCTTATTAGAAGAAGTTGGATCTAATAGAGCTGAAAGGCCGCGCCCTAAAACTTGTCTTTTCAACTCACTCATGCTGCAGTCTCTCCTTCATAGAGCCCCCCCTCTTGGGTTAATATTTCTTTTGCTAACTGTAAATAGGCTTGGGATCCGTAACACTTTAAATCATATATGACGGCAGGTTTTCCAAAGGAGGGAGCCTCTGCAAGACGTATATTACGTGGAATCTGAGTATGATAAACTTTATCCTTCAAATGAAGGCGAACATCATCAGCAACTTGAGTATTCAGATTACTCCGCGCATCAAACATTGTTAGAACAATTCCCTGCAACGCAATGGTTGGATTGAAATTTTTACGCACCTGATTAAGGGTAGCCAAAATTTGACTGAGGCCTTCTAAGGCATAAAATTCACACTGCAGGGGAATCAAAACTGAGTTTGCGGCAACGAGAGCATTTAAAGTTAAAAGACCAAGGGAAGGGGGGCAATCAATAAAAATATAATCGAAGTCATTAATCTCATTTAAAGCACTTTTAAGGAGGCTCTCTCTCCTATTAAGGCTAACCAATTCAATTTCCGCCCCCGAGAGATGTACATTTGCAGGTAAGATATAAAGATTTGGAATATTTGTCCTAAGATAAGCATACTGAAGAGGAACTTTTCCTATAAGGACCTCATAGCTTCCACTTATTTTTGTTTTATCAATTATTCCCAACCCAGTCGTAGCATTTCCTTGAGGGTCAAAATCTATAATGAGAATTTTCTTACCAACAGTAGAGAATGCTGTTGCTAAATTTATTGTCGTTGTTGTTTTTCCAACGCCCCCTTTCTGATTAACAACTGCTATTATTTTTGCCATGAGAAGAGACCTTTTTTGGATGGGTTATTCTTAAAATTCTTCCTCTAGAATCGGTCAAACTCGGGAAAAGTTCAAGTTTAAAATCCCATTTTTTTTGACTATCCTCAATTTCATTTTTAAATTCTTTTCCCTTTAAAAAAAGACAAATACCGTTCACATCCATCAAGGGAAAAGCATACTCAATAAGGAAGGAAAGTGGTGCTAAGCCTCGTGCTGTAACAATATCAAATTTCAACGGGTTTTTTAAAGTCTCTATACGCTCATTTAAAATTTTTACAGGTGTGTTTGTTTCACGTGAAACATTTTCCAAAAAAACACACTTTTTTAAGTCTGATTCTATAAGGGTCACATTTAAAAAATCAGGTCTTAGAATAGCAAGAACAAGTCCAGGAAATCCAGCCCCACTTCCTAAATCAACAAGTTCATTTTTAGAGGAAGGCAAATAAGGTAAAAGTTGCAAAGAATCTTGAAAGTGCCTTTCCCAAATATTAGGAAGGGTTGAGGATGAAATCAAATTAAGTCTTTTTTGCCAGATCTCTAAAGTTCGTTGATAAAGCTTTAGCTTTTCAAATGTTTCACGTGAAACATTTTTGTCCATTTTAAGAATTCATAGACTCAAAGAATTCGCCATTATTCTTTGTGTTTCTTAGCTTTTCAAGAAGGAACTCCATCCCGTCTGTTGTCCCCATAGGAATTAGAATTCGTCTCAAAACCCACATTTTTGTTAAAGCATCCTTGTCAATGAGCAATTCTTCTTTTCGTGTTCCTGATTTAGTAATATCAATGGCTGGGAATGTCCGCTTGTCTGAAAGCTTACGATCAAGAACAATTTCGGCATTTCCTGTTCCTTTAAATTCTTCAAAGATAACTTCATCCATACGTGATCCCGTATCAACCAAGGCCGTGGATACAATTGTCAATGATCCACCTTCTTCAATGTTTCTGGCCGCTCCAAAAAACCGCTTAGGGCGCTGGAGAGCGTTTGCATCAACACCACCCGTAAGGACTTTACCAGAAGAAGGCACAACCGTGTTATACGCACGAGCAAGACGGGTAATGTTATCTAAAAGAATAACAACGTCATTTTTTAGTTCTACAAGACGTTTTGCCTTTTCTATAACCATTTCAGCAACTTGAACGTGACGAGACGCCGGCTCATCAAAAGTTGAACTAATAACCTCACCCTTTACAGAACGAGCCATATCTGTAACTTCTTCAGGTCGTTCATCAATAAGCAAAACCATAAGCGTGACTTCTGGATGATTTACAGAAATGGAATAAGCAATATTCTGCATCATCACGGTTTTACCGGAACGAGGGGGGGCAACAATAAGCGCACGTTGACCTTTTCCAATAGGAGCGACAAGTTCAATAACGCGTTGTGTTAAACCCTTATATGTTGGATCTTCAATTTCAAGCTTGAGCTTTTCATCGGGATAAAGTGGCGTTAAGTTATCAAAGTTAAGACGATGCTTAATCGCTTCCGGTGGTTGACCATTAATAGTATTGACTTTTAAAAGAGCAAAGTACCTTTCTCCATCTTTAGGAGCACGGATTTCCCCCTCAACCGTATCCCCTGTCCGTAAACTAAATTTTCTAACTTGACTTGGTGACACATAAATATCGTCAGGACCAGGCAAGTAGTTTGCTTCGGGGGATCTTAAAAAAGCAAATCCATCTTGTAGAATTTCAACAACACCACTTCCAAAAATAGCTTCTCCCTTTTCTGCCATTCTTTTCAAAATTGCAAACATCATATCTTGTTTACGGAGAGTGCTGGCGTTTTCGATTTCTTGCTCTTCTGCCATAGACAAAAGTTCAACGGGCGTTTTAGACTTTAGGGTTTTTAGGTTCATATTTTCTCTGGGATTTTAAAGTAGGACTATAGGTATGTTTGCCAAATTTTTAAAGAAAATACAAGTGTTTTTTCATTAATCTTCCTTTTAGTGAAAGCTGGGCTTAAAAACAGCAAGAAAAACAATAAAAACAGCCAATATGAAGGGAAGCTCGTTCAAGAATCGTAAAGTTTTATCGGAAATAGAAGGATACTCACCACGAGCAAAGGTTTTGGCAATTGTTGAAAGATAACCATGAAAACCGGCCAAAAGAAGTACGAGCAAAAATTTGACATGAAACCACGGCATGGACCAAGCATTTGTAGCAAAAGCAAGAAGAATACCAAAAAGAAAGCTCATAAAAAGAGAAGGAAGCATAATGATCTTCAAAAGGCGCCTCTCCATATGGCAAAAGGTTTTATAGGCCTTTGACCCTAAGTCAAACCCCTTATGATAAATAAACAGGCGCGGTAAGTATAAAAGACCCGCCATCCAGGCAATAACTGCCAAAATGTGAAGGGCTTTTAAGGTGAAATAATAATCATAGAGCATGAGAGTTTTCCTCAGCACAGATAATGAGATTTGCGAGCCCCTTAATAAAAAGGGGGTGCGTTTGTACCGTCTCAACGCGGTGATAAGAGGGACAACCATTTTCATGGGCCTTATTTCGATAAACTATGTCAAGCTCCACAAGAGTTTCGGAGTGCTCTGATACAAAGGAAATCGGCACAATAACAAGAGGCCTACTCTCTTGTGAGGCCTTCAAAATTTTCTCTTCAAGCGAGGGTTCAGTCCATTTTAAAGGACCAACACGGCTTTGATAACAAAGTGTATAATCCAGATCAGTGATTCCTAAAGAGTTAACAAGGGAATGTGCTGTTTCTTCCACCTGCTTTTGATAGGGGTCTCCATTTTGAATAAATTTTTCAGGTAATCCGTGAGCTGTTAGCAAAACTTTTGGATGCCCCGCTTTCTTGGCCTTCTGATAATGAAATATTGTTCTCTCTTTAAGAGCATCAAGAAAACCCTTTTCCGTCGGATAGAACGGAACAATGTGTGTAGGAAGAGATTTACCCTTTGAAACCTTTTTCCAGGCTTTAAGGCTAGAGCCTGTCGTTGTGGCTGAAAATTGTGGGTAGAGGGGAAGAAGAATTATTTTTTGAGGAGAGAAAGCATCTACTTTCCTCCACACATCTTCTATCAAAGGAGGGGCGTAACGCATAGCAACAAAAACCCTGTGGCCTGGCCCCAACTCTCTCTCAAGGGCCAAAGCTTGAGTCTGTGTGTTCTTTAAAAGAGGAGATCCTCCTCCCAAGAGGGAATAAATCTCTTTTGCTTTCTTAAGTCTTTTGTTGGAAATGAGTTTTGCTAAAAGGTAGCGAAAAGGGTTAGGAAGCGTCAAAATTGCCGGATCGTAAAAAAGATTAAATAGGAAAGGCTTGACCCCTTCTTGTGAGGAGGGACCTCCTAGATTAAAAAGGACAACGGCTGTTTTTTTCATCTCAGTCCTTTAACAATCTGAATGCACTCTTCTACATGAGAGGGAGAAGTTTGGGGAAGAATACCATGCCCTAGGTTAAATATATAAGACCTTCCTTTCATATCTTCATGGATTGATAAAATAGATTTTTTTAAGCTCTCTCCACCGGCAACCAGTAGAATGGGGTCCAAATTTCCTTGTAAGACGAGGGGGAAAGGAAGATTTTTTGTTGCCCAAGAAAGAGATGTGCCTATGTCTAAACTCAAACCAGAAACCTTAGTTTGAGAGACATACTCAACAAGATTTGCCCCAATACCTTTTGGAAAGCCAATGAAAGGAAGATTTGGAAAGGCTTCAATGAGGTTGGACACGATTTTTTGCGTTGGCAAGATAATCCATTTTTCAAAATGTGTTGCTGGGCAAAGGCCTGCCCATGTATCAAATAGCTGCACGGCCTGCACCCCTGCTTTAACTTGCTCAATAAGGTGAAAAGAAATCACTTCAGAAAGATGGTCGAGAAGAGAAGTAAAAGCCTTTTCATTCTCAAAGGCCTGTCTTTTTGCTTTGGCAAAATCGCGACTTCCTTCACCCTCAATCATATAAAGGGCTAGAGTCCAAGGCGCACCTGCAAATCCGATAAGAGCTTTTGAGGGTGCAAGTTTTGATTTTGTTAGGCGAATTGTTTGATACACGGGGGCTGCATTTTTAAAGAAGTTTTTAATGGTGAGGTTTTCTTCAAAAGAATGTAAGGAAATAGGGGTAAGTTTGGGACCTGTCCCTTCTTCAAAAGAAACATTTTGACCAAGGGCATGAGGAATAACTAAAATATCTGAAAAAACAATGGCTGCATCTAAAGGAAAACGCTTTAATGGTTGGAGAGTGACTTCTGCAGCACGCTCTGGATTATAACATAAGTCTAGAAACCCTTTACAATCTTTTCTAACCTCTAGGTACTCAGGAAGATATCGACCGGCTTGGCGCATGAACCAAATAGGAGGAGAACTTAATTTTATTCCCTTAAAGATATTTAAAAACTGAGACATTGGATAAACCCTCTTCCTTTATATATTAAATTATAAAAGATTGTAGTGGTTGTATATACACAGAATGATGGGGATCATTTTTTGTACCTAACTTATCCATAGCTTATATTTACCCACAAATCTAGGATTTTATGGCTTATGGAAAATGTGGATAAGTTTGAAAATTGACTATATTCCAATGATATTCTATGATCTTTATCTGTGGATAAGTTATTAAATAGAAGGGAAAACTCCAATTTTTTTTTATTACACACAAGCCTTAAAAAAGAAATCACAAGGGGATTGTTCTGGATATATTCTCAGGTTATCCCCAAAAAAAGAGTATGCAAAGAGAAATCCCTCTTTTTTACAAAAAGAATCCCTGAGTTATACATAAGGGAGGCTCATTTATGTGGATAATTGGAATTACGGGAGGAATTGGGGCAGGAAAGTCATTTCTTTCTAGATCATTTATGTCATTGGGAGTTCCTGTGCATTCATCTGATAAGTGTATCCATTTCCTTCTAGGCCATGATGTAGAAATTCAAAAAAGAATTAAGGAGCTTTGGCCAAAAGCGTTTATTAACGGAAAAATTGATCGAAAAGTATTAGGAGATTTGGTGTTGTCTTTTCCTTTAGACCTAAAACTTCTAGAAGAAACTCTTTATCCAAAACTTCTTGAGTCTCAAAAAGTGTTTCTAAAAAAGAATCAAGCTCAAGGACGAAAATTTGTGGCCCTTGATATTCCCTTACTTTTCGAAGTTGGGCTTGATCGATATTGCCATTTTGTTGTTCTTGCCTCAACCCCTCTTTTTCTTAGAAAAAAGAGAGTTCTTCGGCGAAAAGGAATGACACTTAAGAAATTTAAAGTCTTTAATAAAGAACAAATGAATGATCTTCAAAGGCGTAAAAAAGTAGATTTTGTTATCCCTTGTGGAAGAGAAAAGGGAAGTGCTTTTAAAAAAGTAAAATATGTTTTGGATCTTATTTCTCAAAAGAATCCTTGTCGGTGGCAAGGAAAGTGGCCGATAAACGTGTGTAAGAAAAGAACACCCTAAAAAATTTTTCATTTTTTTAATAAAAAATTATCAAATTTTATCTATTCTTGTTTTTAACAATAATAAAAAAATCAAATGTGATAACTTTAACCAATTGGAGGAAATTATGAAAAAGTTAGCAACATTAGCATTTTTAGGCACTGTAGTTTTGGGTGTAGCAGACGCTCAAGCATTCTTGGGGTTTGGAGGAAACTCATGTGGCGAGTGTTGTCCAAAGCCATCAGCTGTTTGTGACACATGTGCACCTACGATGAAAATGCAACGTATGGAACAAGTTTGTACACCTTGTGGAATTACCTGTTGTCCAAAGCTCGGTTTTTGGTACAACTACTAAAGAAACAAGACTAAAGTTCGATTTTCACCGATCCCGATGGGGGTCGGTGAAAATTTTTAACAAAACTTTTTCTTTCTGGACGGAAAGATGTTGATAGTCTATCGTTCAAACATCAAGATCGGAAAGAAAATCTATGGCGCGTGAAATTGTTTTAGATACGGAAACGACGGGATTTGAGCCATCTCAAGGTCATCGCCTTGTTGAGATTGGATGTATTGAACTTATCAATCATCTTCCTACAGGAAGAATTTTTCATACCTACGTAAATCCTGAAAGAGACGTCCCAGAAGAAGCCTACAACGTTCATGGACTCTCTTATGATTTCCTGAAATCTCACCCCCTTTTTCGTGATGTCGGTTCTCTCTTTTTAGACTTTATTGAAGACTCTCCCCTTGTGATTCACAATGCAAAATTTGATATGAAATTCATAAATGCAGAGCTCAAAACTCACGAGTTGAAAGAGGTTCCTTTTGAGCGAGCTATTGATACCCTTTTGATTGCTAGAAAAAATTTTCCTGGATCTCCCGCAAGCCTTGATGCACTTTGTAAACGTTTTGGAGTAAATAATAAAGCACGGGACAAACATGGTGCTCTTTTAGATGCAGAGCTATTAGCCCAGGTTTATCTTGAACTCATGGGAGGAAGGCAACCTTCTCTTTCCCTTCATGTCTCCCAAAAAGAGAGAGGGACTATTAAGAAAAAAAAAGAAGGAAAGACTTTTCACTTTCCTCGTCCTCATAGTCCTACGCAAGAAGAGCTCACCCTTCATCAGGAGCTTATAGAGAAATTGAGACAGCCTTTATGGAAAAATTAAGGTTTATGGGCAGGAGCCCTTGGAATGTAATTTTATATTCCAAGGTCCTTAAAGCGGCCTTTAAACTTAGCAAGCTGGCCTCCTGAGTCCAAAAGACGATGAACGCCTGTCCATGCTGGATGGGATTTAGGATCGATATCGAGACGTAAAGTATCGCCAGGCTTTCCCCAAGTTGAACGGGTTTTAAACTGCTCTCCATCAGTCATAATGACTGTAATTTCATGATAATCTGGATGTGTTTCTTTTTTCATATGAAAAATCTCCTTTAACTGAGAAGAGTTTATAAAGATGTTATTGGAAAAAGTCTAGCTTTCTCTCTTGTTACTGCACAACAACAGATCCCGCAAGGCTATTAGCAAAAGCCTTTTCGATAAAAATATCAACGCATTTTCCTAAAAGAGAAACGTCCGATGTCACGTGTACAGATTGAAAGTAAGGTGTTTTTCCTAAGTATTGGTCTTCTGTCTTCCCCATTCGATCAAATAAAACAGGGAGAACCTTTCCAACGTAAGACTCATTAAAATCTTGTTGTTGATGATTAAGAAGTTCTTGGAGACGTAAAAGCCGGTCAGTTTTGATATCCTCAGGAATCTGATTTTCCATCAGTGCTCCTGGAGTTCCTAGTCGAGGGCTGTATTTAAATGTATAAGCTTGAGTAAATCCAACTTGCCGCACCAAATCTAAGGTGTCTTCAAAATCCTGATCCGTTTCCTCAGGAAAACCAACAATAAAGTCGGAAGAAAGAGCTATATCTGAGCGGAAGGTACGAAGTTTTTCAATGAGGCTTAAATAATGTTCCCGGGTGTGCTTGCGGTTCATGGCCTCTAAAACGCGATTAGAACCTGACTGAACCGGCAAATGAAGAAAGGGCATGACTTGTGGCATGTCTCGATGAGCGATCATCAGAGACTCGTCCATATCTCTTGGGTGAGATGTCATGTAGCGCAATCGCTCAAGCCCTTTGAGAGCGGAAAGATGACTCATAAGGCCACCAAGACCACACTCCTCATCGCCGAGAAGGCCATGATAGGCATTGACATTTTGTCCTAAGAGGGTGATTTCTTTAACCCCTTTGTCAACAAGGTTACGGGCTTCTACGATAATTTCTTGAACAGGACGGGAAAATTCTGCGCCACGAGTATAAGGTACGACACAAAAAGTACAAAATTTATCACACCCTTCTTGAATGGTGAGAAAGGCAGAAGTTCCTAAATTCCCTCTTTCTTGAGGAAGAAAATCGAATTTTGATTCGATGGGAAACTCCACATCTAAAATGCCTCGCCCAGCGCCAGGGGTTTTATCTTGAGACCGCTGAGCTCTGGCAATCATTTCAGGAAGGCGGTGGTAAGTTTGAGGGCCAAAGACCAAATCCACATAAGGTGCGCGACGCATGATTTCAGCCCCTTCGGCTTGAGCCACGCATCCTGCAACGGCGAGAACCATTTTTTTATCCTTATGGGGCTGAATGCGCCCCAGGTCGGAATAAACCTTTTCATCCGCTTTTTCTCGTATATGGCAAGTATTTAAAATCACCAAATCTGCATTTTCTAGAGTTGGGCTGATGATATATCCTAGGGGCTTTAAAATATCAGCCATACGTTCTGAATCATAGACATTCATTTGACAGCCATAGGATTTAATATAAAGATTTTTTTGAGTCATCTTATTTTCCCATTTGTTCTGATAAAGGCCTTGAGAAGGCATCAAGGAGACCCTTTTGAACCCATTTATAGCTTTCTTGGGCAAGTTCTTTCCGGGAGGGGAAGTTAGCTGCTTTAAGAGGAGGATGGATATCCACAATTACTTGGACAGTTCCCCATTGGGCGATGGTCCAGAGATGGGAGACAAGATTAATATCAGGGCTAAACCAACCACACACTTTGCGCATAAAATAAGGCATGGGCAAGCGATCCCATCCCGCATAGGTTATAGTAATTGGCTGGACCGTTACATTTTTTTTCATGGCCACATCAAAGAAAGAGCTTCCAAAGGGAAGGATGCGACATCCATCGGACGTGGTTCCTTCTGGGAAAAGGATAAGACTCTCTTTTTGATCAATATAGTCGAGTAACTTATCTGTTCCTTCAGCAATTGCAGCCCGGCTTCTATCAATATAAAGTGTCCCTTGATTTGTTGCGAGCCAGCCCATGATAGGCCATTTCGCGACTTCTTGCTTTGCAACAAAACGAGCTGGAACAAATGTTCCAAGAATAAGGATATCTACATAACTCGAATGATTGCAGACAAAAAGTGTAGGTTTTTCTTTAGAAAGTTCTCCCTTTATGATAAGTTGATGCCCAATGCACTTGCGCCAGCTGGAGAGATAAAGTCGTCCAAAACGAAACCCAAGAGGTTGATAAATCTTAAGTAAAAACCAATAAAGGGGAGTGTAGGTTAAAAAAATAAGAATAATAAGTGTAAAACGCCAGAGGGCAAGTCCAAATGATTTGGGCATCAAACGTACTCACCGAAAGGTGGAGAAACGTATTTGTTCGTATATCTTCCGGTTACGGTTTCTCTCATCACAATAACGCAGACATCGAGTGAATTAAAGCCCTGATCAATAAAAGCTCCCTCGCCTACAAAGGCGCCAAGCCTGAGATATCCCTTGATGAGAGGAGGAAGTTGTCGCAGGGCTTCTTTTTTATCTACCTTGTCTTTCGGGATAAGGTTCATATCTTGATAATGACTCGCAAGGGCACGGACGCGGAGTTCAGGAGGTGCTAAATGATTATGATAAAGATATGCAAGAGCCTGGCGATATTTTTGAACGTCTGTTCCGATAAAACTAGCACAGCCAAAGCATAAATTTACATTGTTTTGTTGAATATAAGCTCCAATACCTCGCCATAAAAGTTGCATTGTTGGCTTTGTCCTATATTCTTTTTGAACACATGAACGGCCCAATTCCATAACCTGTCCTGGAAAAGAAACAATCTTACTAATTTCAAATTCCGTAGACGTGTAATAATCACCATATTGTTCGGCGGCTTCCCGCAACATAAAACGATAGGTGCCTACGATTTTATTTTTTGCGTGATCAATAACTAATAAAACGTCACAGAAATCATCAATAAGGGACGTATCTCTCTTTGAAAGAGCCATTTCTGGATCTGGCTGTGCTCCACATTCTTCGTAAAAAACTTCATAACGTAAAGCTTGAGCTGCTCGAACTTCTTCTTCTGTGCTCGCAAGACGTGCTTCAAGCATACCTGATTTTAACACAGGAAGAGTCTTTGAAAACTGTTTAAAAGATAATGAACTTACATTTTCTATCATAACTAACTTTTTTTCTTTTTACCCTTTGTTAAAGGAACTCCATACAATTCAAGACGATCACCTATAAGTTCATATCCTAAGCTCTTCGCTATTTCCTGCTGAAGGGCTTCGATTCGATCATCATAAAACTCAATAATCTGTCCTGTACCTTTATCAATTAAATGATGATGGTGCTTAACAGAAGCATTTTCATAACGTGCAATTCCATCGCCGAACTCATGCCGCTTTAAGATATGTTCTTCTTGGAATAAGCGCAAGGTCCGATAAATAGTCGCTAGACTAATTTTTGGACCAACTTGTTGTATACGTTTATAGACTTCTTCAATGTTTGGGTGATCTTCGGACGCCGACAAAACTTGAGCAATGATGCGTCGTTGCGCAGTCATCCTTAACCCCTTTTTTTGGCATGTCTTTTCAAGATGAGAAAGTCTCATGTACTTCCTTAAATAAAAAAACACCAACGTTGCATTAAATCAACGTTGGTGCCTTCTTTGCCTTTTTATTAAGCAGCAATATTACGTTGACGTTCGCGACGTGTCCCGAGGCCAATATCTTTAGCTAGATTGCTGCGGCGTTTTGCGTAATTTGGAGCTACCATAGGGTAGTCAGGAGATAACCCCCAGCGCTCACGGTATTGATCAGGCGTCATATTGTAAGCTGTTCTTAGATGGCGCTTTAACATTTTTAAGCGACGTCCATCCTCAAGGCAAACAATATAATCCGAGTGCACCGAATCCTCAATAGGAACAACAGGTTCTGAGCGATCTTGTAATAAATAAGACCGAGCTGATCCTAAATTGCAGAGGCTACGATGAACTTGTTGAATTAGTGCGGGAAGCTCTTGGACGTCTATTTCATTGTTAGAAACATAAGACGCAACAACGTCTACGACTAATTCAACAACATTGTTGGAATCTATTCTTTGAGTCATTTTCAACCTTTCTCCATAGTTCATTACCACTTTCTATATTACATTAATAAAAAGTATTCAACACTTTTCTATATCTTTTTAAAAATAAAAAATTTTCATTAGTTCTCTCTCGAGAATTTTTTCATAAGGTTCAAGGCCGTAACACGCTTATTTCCTTCTCTTTCATAGTATTGTAGGCGTTTATTTAATAGATGAAAACCATACTTTTTATAAAAATAATATGCCCCTTCATTATCTTCCGCAACTTCAAGAAAGATTTGTGAAATATTTTTGTGGACTAATTGAGTCATAAGAGTTTTTAAAAGCAAACTTGCTTGTCCTTGGTTTTGGTAGGTTGGATCAACAATTAATGTTAAAATTTCAGCCTCATTTTCGACTTCTCGCCATAAAATAATGGTTGTAAGGACATCATTTTTTGTGATTTTTAACCCATAAATAAGAGGATCATGAATAAAATCTTTAAAATCTTTTTCTGTCCACCCCTTGTAAAAAGCTTGTTGATGAAGAATTGCTGCTTTTGAGCAGTCGCTTTGTATTAGTGGTGTGATGAGCATGATTTTTTGAAGAGGCTTACATCAGCTTCACGAACATAAAAGGCATGGGGTTCGACAAACAGAGCTGGGTTTTTAAAAAAGGCGATTGCTAGCTTTTGAGCTCCCTGCCAGGGAGAAGAAATTTCGTTGAAGTCAAGCCCATCGAGAAAAGGATGAATTCCATTTCCTGTAAGGGAGGGGGGGGATGGAGATATGAGAATTTTTTCGATGTCTTGTCGCTCTAAACTTTGAGGTTGTTGGGGAGCTCCCTTAATAAAACGTCTTCCAAAAACGTCTTTGCGATGAGCTTCAATTAAAACAAGGACATCCTTTTGGTTATTAAGACAGAGAAAATCAGTTAAAAAACCGTCCATTCCCTTTAAAGGAATACCTAAACCCATAGCAAATCCTTTTGCAAATGAAAGGCCAACACGAATTCCAGTAAATGAGCCAGGACCTAGATTAACGATGACTTGATCGGGTAGAGAGTTGCCAAGACTGTCTTTGACCAGCTGAGGTAAAAGGGCAGCTTGATCTATTTCAGAAATCTCTTCATGAAAAGTTAGCTCTTGCCCATTTTCCCAAAAAGCAACTGAACAATTCCAAGCTGTGGTATCAATGGCCAAGATTTTCATTATTCTTTCCAACGTCGATGAAGCCAAAGCCATTGTCCAGGACGCTCTTTAACCCATTCTCCCAGCATCGTATTAATTGAGAGAAGCAAATCATACATATCCTGACGATGTTCTCCTTTAGGGGCATAGTTTATAGGAGGATAGAAAGTGACCCGAAAATGAGAACCATGAAGTCGTTCGGAACGTGCTGGTAAAAGAGGGCACCCCTGATTGAGATACATGCGCGCAACACCTGTAGCTGTCATGGCTTCTCGTCCTAAGAAAGGAACGGCCATACCCTCCCCTAATTTTTGGTCGATGAGGAGAAGGGCATGTTCTCCTCGTTTGATAAGAGAAAAAAGGTCTCTTGGTCCTCCTTGGCGCTTTGTAATAACGTTTTTAACAGCCAGTTTTTGACACTTTAACATAAGAGTATCCACCCACGGGTTATTAGCAGGACGGTACATTTGTGTTAAATCAAACCCAATGGATTGAGCTGCAAGAGTAATCATTTGCCAGTTTCCTGTATGGGCTGTAAAAATAATCCCTGGTTTTCCATCATTCTGGAAGTGTTTTAGGTTTTCAAGGCCAACGATTTCAATATTACGTAAAGTCTTACCATCCCAAAAAGCATCTGGGCTGGCATATTCGGCTGCCAGAAGACCAAAATTTTCCCACATTTCTTTAATGATTCTTTTGATCTCAATCGAAGTCATATCAGGATAGCATTTTCTAAGGTTTCTTTTAGCTCTTTTACTCCATGGCAATAAAGGGCCAAAATTCCGTCCAATCCATCCTCCTAAGGCAAGAGATTGCTTTGTAGGAAGGAGATAATGGAAGAAAATAAAAGCACTTCCTACAAAAGCTCCTTCAAAAAGATGGCGAATTCTCTTCAAAAGACTAAACTTCATGCTCTCTCCATTAAAGTGGGAATTTTTCCGAGGATAAAGTGATAAAGCTCTTCCTCATCTTGAAATTGAATGCTCATATCTAGAACATAGAGCTGTTTTTGCCAAGAGGGATCAATTTTTATCCAATCTTTACGGGTTGTCATAAGCACAGCATCGTTGTTTTGAGCTAGTTTTTCAAGACGAAGAAGATCTGCTTCTTTATAAACATAATGATCGGGAAAACTTTCTGTGCCGACAAGATTAAAGTTCATGTCCTTTATGGATTGGTAGAATTTTTGAGGAAACCCAATTCCACAAAAAGCAACGACACGCTTTTTTGATAGGGTTAAAGGTTTCAACTCAAGAATTGCTTTAAAACAGGGTTGAAGAGGGAAGGTTGTCTTTTTTCCGATATATACAAAGCCATCCGCCCTTCTCAGGCCTTCTCTGAGGTTTTCTCTCAAAGGTCCAGCTGGAAAAGGATGTCCATTCCCAAAGCCTTGCATGGAGTCAATAACAACTAAAGAAAGATCCTTTACAAGGCCGCTTGTTTGATGCCCATCATCTAAAATAACAAGATCAGCTCCATTCTCTATAGCTTTTTCGACTCCGTCTCCTCTTTTTTTAGCAACCCACGTTGGAGCTTGCTGAGCGAGAAGAAGAGCCTCATCTCCGACTTCTTGGTAAGTTTGTTGGGTAGGATCAACTTTGAGAGGACCTGTTTCAACTCCTTTGTATCCGCGAGTGACAAAGTGGACAGTAAATCCTTTGCTTTGGAGGAGCTTAGCTAGGGAAAGGGCAATAGGTGTTTTTCCAGCTCCTCCGCACACTATATTTCCTACGCTGATGAGAGGAACTGAAAATTTCTGGTTTTTTTTAAACGAACGGACACGGCTCGCAACGCTACCATATATCCACCCTAAAGGAGCGAGAAAAGTTGAAGGAATCCCTGGATTTTTGTACCAAAAATGAGGCGCTTTCATATCTGATCTCGCTTTAAAGCTTTAAGGTGAGGGGAGAGCAGCATCATTAAATTTTTCAAGCCATCTTCTCTGTAATTTTTTAGAATGAGGGGCTCTTTATAATTATCTTTTTTCTTTTGTAACCAAGGATTAATGTAAGCCGCAAGCTCTGGATTTCCATCAATACGGCGGGAAAAGTTTAAAGCACTAAGGGCCTCATAGAGCTGGGGATTTTTGAAGGTATGGGGACCATGGACAACGAAGGTATTTAATTGGGCTGCTTCAATAGGGTTATGACCTCCTTTGGGAATTAAGGTGGCTCCCATGAGAACAATCGAGGAGAGAGCATAAAAAAGTCCTAACTCTCCAAGAGTATCTACAATATAGATGTGAGCACATGAGAAAGGTACTTCTTTAGACCTCAAAACAGAAGACAAACCTTCTTTTTGGGCTAAATCCTTTAAAAAGGTGGCGCGTTCAATATGGCGGGGCACCAAAATTGTTAAAAGATCGGGGGTCGTTTTTTGAAGAATTTTATGGGTCTCTAAGATAATCTCTTCTTCCCCAGGGTGCGTGCTTGCAGCAAGCCAAACAGGTCGCGTTCCAATCTCTTTTTTAAGGGCTATATATTTTTTAGAATCAACCTCTAAGGGAGACATCATTAATTTAACATTTCCCATATCAAAAACATTCTTGGCTCCCAAGTCCTTAAAGAGGGAGGCTTGCTTTTCTGATTGAACGCCGCAACACACAAGACGAGAGAGGAGAGGAGAAATGAGTCCCTTGAGAAGTTTCCAGTTTGAAAAACTTTTCTCTGACATGCGTCCGTTGAGAAGTATAGTGGGGATGCCTCTTTCCTGCGTTTCATGCATGAGGTTTGGCCAAAGTTCTGATTCAATCCAAATAGCAAGGTCAGGTTGCCAATATTCTAAAAAACGCCCTACAGCTTGAGGAGTATCAACAGGGCAAAATTGATGGAAGACATTTTTAGGGAGCCTCTTTTGGATGACAATTGCTGAAGAAGGTGTTGTCGTTGTCAGTAAAACGTGAACTTCAGGATATTTCCTAACAATTGATTGAATTATGGTAAGAGCTGAAACCGCTTCTCCAACGCTGACTGCATTAACCCACAAAAGAGAGCGTTGTGGCCTGGGAAGGCTTGCTCTTCCCTTTCGTTCAGAAAGACGCGCTTTTTCTTCACGTCCTTTCAATGCTCTCCAGTGGAGATAGGCTGAGACAAAAGGTGCTCCTAGCCAAGAAACACCATAGTAACCAATTTTTAGCAAACTCATGCTATCTCCCTTCCCTTCTCCCCATGCCCACATTCGAGATCGGCTTCATAGGTAATTTTGCGCAAAGATTTCTCTAATTCTGCACGAATGTCTTCATCGCTTTTGGTGGAGTCATTAACTTCAATAAGGGGGCCATAACGGATAATACCCTTTCCAAAGGGAAGGGGGATAAAAAAGCGATCCCAACTCTTCATAAAAAACCCGCGAGTTGAGGAATAAGTTAGAGGCATAATAGCGGCTTTTCCGAGCCTTGCGATTTGAATTACGCCAAGGCTAGCTTGATATCGTGGGCCACGTGGCCCATCAGGGGTGATTCCAACCGATTCGCCATTTTTCAAAACTTTTATGATGTTAAAGAGAGCTTGCCTCCCCCCTCGGGTTGAAGAGCCGGCAATCCACCCAAACCCAAAATTTTGCGTTGTCCTTGCGATAATCTCTCCATCGGGGTGGCTTGAAATGAGCATGTGTAATTTATGCGGCCCATACCATCCTTTAAATAACATCAAAAGACGGCCATGCCAGAAACAGGCAATAAGTGGTTTTCCTTCATTCCAGGAGGGGGAAGGATATTCTTTTTCTTGCAGCTCCCATTTGTTCGTGAGCCAAATAAGCCTCACGTATTGAGCGATAAGGAATCCGGCAACACGTCGAATAAAGGAGGATCCTCGGATTTTTTTAAAGAGTTTCATCCTCATTCTCCTTTAAGAAGCCAAAGGGATGGTATCAGATGAAAATTGAAGATCAACGAGTCGCGCGTAGGTCTTCTTATTTTTAAGAAGTTCCTGATGAGTTCCTTCCTCAGTTACGCTTCCCTGCTCAATAACGTAAATTTTATCCGCATCCATAACAGTTGAAAGGCGATGAGCAACAACGACAGTTGTCCGGCCTTCCATAAGACGATTTAAGGCGGTTTGAACTTGATGTTCTGATTCAGTATCAAGGGAGGAAGTGGCTTCGTCCAAGAGAAGAATCGGTGCATTTTTTAACATAGCACGAGCAATGGAAAGGCGTTGTCGTTGTCCACCTGAAAGGCGTATGCCTTGCTCTCCAACAAAAGTATCATATCTTTCAGGAAGTTGTAGAATAAACTCGTGAGCTGCTGCTGCCTTTGCAGCTTTTATAATATCATCTTCGGAGGCGTCCCAACGACCATAAGCAATATTGGCTCTTATCGTATCATCAAACAAAATGACTTCTTGGCTTACAAGAGAGATTTGTGAACGAAGAGATGCTAAGGTAACTTTTTGAATATTCACATCATCAATTGAAATAGTTCCAGAAGTGACCTCATAAAAACGAGAAATAAGATTTAAAAGGGTTGATTTTCCAGAACCACTCGGTCCAACAAGGGCAATGCGCTTTCCTGCAGGAACTTCTAGGGAAACTGTGTTAAGAACTTTTTTCCCACGAGAATATGAAAAGTCGATGGACTTAAGAGAAATTTTCCCTTTATGTATGTGAAGAGGGGAAGCCCCTGGAAGATCAACAACACTTGGTTTCAAATCAATAGCATTAAAAACGCGTACGGCTGCGGCTAGCCCTTCTTGTAAGTTGGCATTTAAATTAGCAAGACGCTTTAAAGGTTCATAAGCCAGCAAAAGTGCGGTGATGAAAGAAATAAAAGTTCCGGTGGTTCGATTCCCTGCAATAACTTGTGACCCTCCGTAAAGGATAACGATAACAATGGCAATACCTCCTAACGTTTCCATGATGGGATGGGAAGCAGCCCTGACGCGCCCTCCTTTTATATTAAGGCGACTTAAGATATTGATCAGATGATGGGCACGTTTTTTCTCATAAGTCTCCATGGCATAGGATTTAACGATGCGCATCCCTTGAAACACTTGATGGAGGAGGATTGTAAAGCCACCCATCTCTTCTTGTGTATTGGAAGAGACTTTACGCATTTTTTTACCAATCTTCACAATAGGAAGAAGAGCAACAGGGAAAACAAAGAAAGCCAAAGAAGCCAAAAGCCAATCTTGGTAAAACATCAATGCAATGAGAAAGAGGAGAGAAAGCGTATCCTTCCCAATTCCGGTTAGGGCGGTTGTCACTGCATTGCGCATTAAATTGACGTCATTAACAACTCGTGAAACAAGTCCTCCACTTGAGTGTGCATGAAAATAAGCGAGATCGGCATCAATAAAATGGTCAAAAAGTCGTTTTTGAATATTACCAATAATTTTTTGCCCCACATAAACTAAACTGACCGATTCTCCAAAACTAGAAAGTCCTTTTAAAATAAATATTCCTAAAACAAGCAAGGCAACCTGGAAGAGCATCCCCTCATTTTTGGCAACAAAAACATCATCAAAAAGCGGTTGGAGCATTTTGGCAAGACTTGCTGTTGTTAGTGCAGCAATGGCCATGCATAAAAGTCCACCCCAGATGTACCAGTGAAAAGGCTTGATGTGTTCTCTCCATAAGCGTCTTACAAGAGAAATGCTAGCTTTGTCAGAAAATAGATTTGTAAAATTCATTTAAATAACTCAATCGTATTTAGCATTTTTTAGTCGATTATATGAAAAAATACAATACCAAGAAACAAAATGATCTCAATAATAGTATTTTTCTCCAGGGTTACATTCAGTCTCATATCTTTAGAGGTTTTCAGTGAAGAAGTAATCTTCTATAGTTGTTTTGTCATAAAAATAAATAGGAAAGAGGGAGAGATGATACGACTTTATGTTAATTTTCCCTTAAATAGCACTAAAGAAATTGCCTTGGAAGAAGCGCAAAGTCATTATCTTCAAAAAGTAATGCGGCTTCGAGTTGGAGATAGGGTGCTTCTTTTTAATGGAAAAGATGGGGAATGGCTTGCTGAAATAAGAGAGTTTGAGAAAAAACAAACACATCTTAGGACTTTATCACAAACAGCTGTTCAATCTTCTGAGCTGGATTTATGGATGCTCTTCTCACCCTTGAAGCCGAAGCGACAAGAATTCTTGGTGGAAAAGGCAACGGAATTAGGTGCTACTTGTCTTTGGCCGATACAGTGTGAGCGCACATCAATCTCGAGAATCAACCTTGAAAAAATGTCTCTTCATAGTCGAGAAGCTGCCGAGCAATGTGGCCGTTTGACTCTGCCGGAGGTAAAATCCTTGATGCCTCTTCGAAAGATTTTGAAAGAGTGGCCCAAAGAGAGGCACCTTCTTTTTGGCGATGAAACCCTCACAGCTCCTTCCTTAAATGAAATTTTTCTTAATAAAAGTAAAGGCTATGCTTTTCTGGTGGGGCCAGAGGGTGGGTTTAGTCAGCAAGAATTATCTCTTCTTCGTGCGCTTCCCGGGGGACAAGGTGTTACTTTGAACCCTCATATTTTGCGTGCAGAGACAGCAGCCCTTGTGGGTCTTTCTTATTTGAAACTTTGTCTTTAAAGACAATAAAATAAACCATAGCGCCAATTCTTTAAGAGCAGTATAATAAAAAGAAAAAGAGAAGGAGTGTGCGCTTCATGGACATTATTTTTATCCCGTTACTTTCCATTATAAGTTATATCATTGGAATCTATGTTTGGATTGTTATTGCCCATGTGATTATGAGTTGGCTTGTCAGTTTTAACATCATTAATGCCAATAATAATTTTATAATTATGTTTCTGCAGTTTTTATATCGACTTACAGAGCCTGTTCTCTCAAGGATTCGTCGTATTCTGCCGTTTTCTGGTGGCGTTGATTTTTCTCCAATTGTTTTGATAATCTTTTTATGGTTTGTTCAAGAAGTCATTGAGCGACTTAAACTGAAAATTATTATGGTGGGCGGTGTCTAATATTATTGATGGCCGCAAGCTTGCGGAAGAATTTAAAAAAAAGCTTTACATCAGTGCGCAAGACCTTGAAAAAAACACGGGAATTAAACCTGGTTTAGCAGCTTTAAGGGTAGGAGATAATCCTGCCAGTCAGCTTTATGTGCAATTGAAAGGATCTCAAGCACGCGATCTGGGGTATCATTTTGAAGAGCATGTTTTTCCAGCTTGGATTTCCGCTGATATTCTTGAAAGTAAAATTAAAGAGTTGAATCAATCTCCTCATATTCATGGTATTATCCTGCAGCTGCCCTTGCCTTCTCCGTTGGATAAATTCTACTTTCTTTCTCTTATTGATCCTTCAAAGGATGTGGATGGCCTTCATCCATTAAATGCCGGAAAGCTTTTTCAAGGACTTCCGGGAGGATTTGTGGCTTGTACTCCTTTGGGCTGTCTTGCTTTAATCCGAACCGTTCATGATCGACTTGAGGGCTTAAATGTGGGGGTTATTGGATGTTCTCTTCTTGTGGGGCGTCCTATGGCCCTTCTTATGCTGCAGCATGATTGTACTGTTTTGATGGCTCACTCAAAGACACAAAACTTGCCTGCCATTTGTGAAATGGCGGATATTCTTATTGTGGCTATTGGAAGTCCTCGATTTATTCAAGGAGACTGGATTCAAAAAGGCGCCACCATCATAGATGTGGGAATTAATAGACTTCCCACCGGTGAATTTGTGGGGGATGTAGATTTTACCTCTGTAAAAGAGAGGGCAGGGGCAATTACACCTGTTCCTGGGGGCGTTGGACCGATGACCGTTGCCTATTTATTGCGCAACACGCTTGAATCCGCCTATCGTCATGCCGAAAAACCCTTTACTCTTTAAAAAACTTATTGATTTGCTCATCCCTTTAAGATGCGTGAAATGTGGTCTTATTATCGAAAAAGAGGAAGGGTTATGCGTCACCTGTTGGCCACGTGTTCCTTTTATTGTAAAGCCTTATTGCTTTTGTTGCGGACGTCCCTTTGACTTTGAAATTGAGGAGAGGGCTTTGTGTGGGGTTTGCAGCCGAGATTTACCCTCTTATGCAACGGCGCGCTCGGTTTTCTCTTATACGGAAGAAAGCCGTGATCTTATTTTAAAATTTAAGCATGCAGATTATCTTTCTGCAGCGCCTCTCTATGGAAAATGGATGGCCCATATTCTTGACGATCTAAAAGATCCCCTCTGCATTCCTGTTCCTTTGCATTGGACGCGGCTTTTTAGGCGAACCTATAATCAAGCAGCTCTTTTGGCGCGCGAGGTTTCTCTGATTAAGGGATGGACTTATGTCCCGTCTCTTTTAAAACGAAAAAAGCGCACATCCTCTCAAGGGTATCTCACCAAAAAGGAGCGCCATAAAAATGTAAATCGTGCTTTTTCCGTAGATGATTCAAAAAAAATCCTTCTTAAAGGAAAAACGACTCTTCTGATCGATGATGTTTTTACAACCGGCGCGACCCTTGAGGCATGTGCTCAAACTCTCTTAAAAGCAGGAGCAAAAGAGGTTCATGCTCTGACCTTAGGAAGAGTCGTCAAGCCTGACCTTTGATTCTGAGGTGATGAAAAACTTTGGTGAGAGAGGTTTTTTCTGGCATACTATAAGCACATAAATAAAAAATAAATTTTAAGGGATTAAGGCAGCATATGCAAACTTTGCCATTCTTTTTAGAAGAAACTACTGAATCTGTTCGAAAGGCAGTGCATGACTTTGCTCAAAAAGAAGTTGCTCCTCATGCTTATGAGATAGATCACAAGGATGCCTTTCCAAGAGATCTATGGCCAAAGTTAGGAGCTCTTGGTCTTTTAGGAATTACGGTTGAAGAAAAAGACGGTGGCGCCGGGATGGGATATTTGGAGCACGTGGTTGCCATGGAAGAGCTCTCCCGAGCTTCTGCTTCTGTAGGGCTGAGTTTTGCTGCCCATTCCAACCTTTGTGTGAATCAAATTCGCCTTCATGGAACTCCTTCGCAGAAAAAGCAATTTCTTCCAAAGCTCATTTCCGGCGATTCTGTGGGAGCTTTGGCCATGAGTGAAGTGGGAGCCGGTTCTGACGTTTTGAGTATGCGTACATCTGCGGTTAAAGATGGGAAAGACTATATTTTGAATGGCACAAAAATGTGGATCACCAATGGCCCTTACGCGGATGTTTTAGTGGTTTATGCCAGGACTGATGAAGGGATTACAGCCTTTCTCATTGAAAAAGGTATGGAGGGATTTAAGACGGCTCAAAAGCTGGATAAGCTTGGTATGCGTGGCTCCGGAACCTGTGAGCTTGTTTTTGAAGATTGCCGCATTCCTGAGGCAAATGTCCTTGGGGAGGTGAATCAAGGAGTTAAGATTTTGATGAGTGGGCTTGATTATGAAAGGGTTGTTCTTGCAGGAGGCCCCTTAGGTATTCTTCAGGCTTGCTTTGATGTGGTTGTTCCTTATGTTCATGAACGCCATCAATTTAATAAACCCATTGGAGAATTTCAATTTATCCAAGGCAAGATTGCCGATATGTACACAAATCTAAGTGCTTGTCGGGCTTATGTTTATACGGTTGCCAAAGCCTGTGATCAAAATAAAGTTACGCGAAAAGATTCAGCAGGCGCCATCCTTTATGCTGCTGAAAGAGCCACTCAAATGGCCTTGGAAGCGATCCAATGTCTAGGAGGAAATGGATATATTAATGAGTATCCTACAGGCAGGCTTTTGCGGGATGCCAAATTATTTGAAATTGGAGCGGGAACCTCTGAGATACGCCGGATGCTTATTGGGCGCGAAATTTTTAAAGAAAATGGTTGAGAAGAAAACATCATGACTGTGCTAACCTCTTCCCTTGATCCAAAATCGAAAACTTTTCAAGAAAATGAAAAGCATATGAAAAGCCTTGTAAAGGAGTTTAAGGAAAAACTTAAACAGGTTCAAAGAGGTGGTGATGAGAAAGCTAAAGAAAAACATTTAGCACGGGGAAAGTTGCTCCCTCGTGAGCGTATCGAAAAATTGTTAGATACTGGGGCGCCTTTTTTAGAGATTGGCGCTATGGCTGCTTATGGATTTTATAATAATCACGTCCCTTCTGCAGGCTTAATTTCTGGCATTGGTATTATTCATGGTCATGGGTGTATGATCATTGCCAATGATGCCACTGTGAAGGGAGGGACGTATTATCCTTTGACAGTGAAGAAGCATTTGCGGGCACAAGAGATTGCAGAAGAAAATCGTCTTCCTTGTGTCTATCTTGTAGATTCGGGCGGAGCCAATCTTCCACATCAAGACGAAGTCTTTCCCGATAAGGATCATTTTGGGCGTATTTTTTATAATCAAGCCCGCATGTCAGCCAGAGGCATTCCTCAAATTGCGGCGGTGATGGGATCGTGCACGGCGGGAGGTGCCTATATTCCTGCAATGGCCGATGAAACGGTTATTGTCCGTAACCAAGGGACAATTTTCTTGGGAGGGCCTCCTCTTGTGAAGGCAGCTACTGGAGAGATTATTTCTTCAGAAGAGTTGGGTGGAGCTGAGGTTCATACTAAAATTTCAGGCGTGGCAGATTATTTGGCAGAAAATGATTTTGAGGCTTTGCAGCAAATACGTGCCATCGTTGCGACCTTAAACATAAAGAAAGAGCCAAACTTATCTCTTAAAGTTCCGGAAGAACCCCTTTATCCTTTAGAAGAGCTTTATGGAGCCATACCTCTTCAACTGCGAAAAGCTTTTGACGTTAAAGAAATTATTTCACGCCTTGTTGATGGCAGTCAATTTGATGAATTTAAAAAGAATTATGGTGAAACGCTTATATGTGGTTTTGCCCATCTTTGGGGGATGCCCATTGGAATCCTGGCTAATAATGGCATTCTGTTTTCCGAATCAGCTTTGAAGGGCGCTCATTTTATTGAACTTTGTTGTCAGCGCCAAATTCCTCTTTTGTTTTTACAAAATATCAGTGGGTTTATGGTGGGAAAAAAGTATGAAAATGAAGGTATTGCAAAAGCAGGTGCAAAGCTTGTGATGGCAGTGGCTTGTGCGGCTGTTCCCAAAATTACAGTCATTATTGGAGGAAGTTTTGGGGCTGGTAATTATGGTATGTGTGGAAGAGCTTATGGCCCTCGTTTTTTATGGATGTGGCCCAATGCCCGTATTTCAGTCATGGGGGGAGAGCAGGCTGCAAGCGTTTTAACTGAATTAAAAAAAGAAGACTTAAAAAGCTGGGAAAAAGAGATTTTTAAAAAGAAAATTTTAGATCAGTATGAAGAGCAGGGACACCCCTATTATGCTACTGCAAGGCTGTGGGATGATGGGATTATTGATCCCTTGGATACCCGTCAAGTTATCGCTTTAAGTCTTTTTGCAGCCTTAAACGCTCCTTTTTCACCCACCCAATTTGGCATTTTTAGATTTTAAGGAGACGAAATGGACGAAGAAGTTCTTTTTTCAATTGATGAAGATAAAATCGCAAGGCTTACCTTGAATCGCTCTGAGGTTCACAATGCTCTTGATGAAAACTCTATTCATAAAATTAGAGATTCCCTTAAAATACTTTATGAAGATCTCACTATTCGTGCCCTGGTTGTTGTTGGGAATGGTAAAAGCTTTTGCTCGGGAGCGGATCTTCACTGGATGGAAAGAGCTTCAGAGGTTACAGAGGCTGAAAATGTGCAGGATGCTAATTTGCTTTTTTCAATGCTATCTTCTTTTAATGCTCTCCCTATTCCTGTTTTGACTTATGTGCATGGACTTGTTATGGGCGGGGGGATTGGAATTATAGGATGTTCTGACATTGTTATTTCAAATTCCAAAACGGTTTTTGGTTTTCCAGAAGTCAAGCTTGGTCTTGCTCCTGCCATTATTTCACCCTATGTGTTAAAAGGGGCGAACTCACGTTTAATTCGACGTTATTTCCTCACAGGTGAGAATTTTGATGCCACAAAAGCCTTTCAAATGGGGCTTATTCATGAAATAGTTGACGCTGAATCTCAAGAGGAAGCCTTAGCTCCTTTTTTGAGGCAAATTCTGATCGCAAGTCCGAATGCCTTACGTCAAACAAAGAAGCTTCTTTCTCAATTAACTCCAAATATTGGTGAAAAAGAGCATCAGATAACTGTTGAAACAATAACCAGGCTCAGGCGTTCAGAAGAAGGCATACAAGGAATTAAGGCTTTTCTAGAGAAAAAATCTCCCCCGTGGATCTCTGAAAGATTTAAGGATGATTAAATCTGTCCTCATTGCCAATCGTGGGGAGATTGCATGCCGTATTATAAAAACAGCACGGAAATTGGGTATCCGAACTGTTGTCGTTTATTCAGATGTTGATGCCCATTCAAAAGCTGTTCAAAGCGCGGACGAAGCTTATCCCATTGGTCCTGCTCCAGCCTTAGAAAGTTATTTAAATGTGCCTCTTATTCTTGCTGTGGCAAAGCAAGGCAAAGTTGAAGCCATTCATCCCGGTTATGGGTTTTTGTCTGAAAATGGGGACTTTGCTAAAGTCTGTTGTGATGAAGGTTTTATATTTATAGGCCCTTCTCCCAAGAGTCTCCAAGACATGGGATCAAAAAAATGCGCTAAAGAAATTGCCAAAAAGTTAAATGTTCCCATCATTCCTCAGTGTGAAGGGACTCTAGAGCCATCAACCATAGGGTATCCCCTTGTGATTAAGGCTGTCATGGGTGGTGGTGGCAAGGGAATGAGAGTTGTTAAATCAGCACCTGCCTTTGAAAAAGCGCTTCAAGCCTGTCGACGAGAAGCTAAAGCTGCTTTTGGGAGAGAAGAGGTTTTTCTAGAAAAATATGTTCCTGATGCGCGGCATATTGAGGTTCAAATTTTTGGAGACAGCCAGGGAAATCTCGTTCATCTCTTTGAAAGAGACTGTACTCTTCAAAGGCGTCATCAAAAAATTGTTGAAGAAGCGCCTTCCGGACTTCCTTTAGAGCTTAAAGATAGACTTTATAAGGCAGCTCTCACTCTTGGAAAGGCTATCCACTATGAGAATGCTGGAACAGTCGAGTTTCTTGTGGACAGGAAAGGCAATTACTATTTCATGGAAATGAATCCTCGCCTTCAGGTTGAACATCCCGCGACAGAAACAATCACAGGGCTTGATCTTGTAGAATGGCAGTTTCGTGTTGCCTCAAAGGAAAAACTTCCCCTGACGCAGGAAGAAATACTAGCTAAAGGCCATGCTATTGAACTTCGTCTTTATGCAGAGGATCCAGCCCATAATTTCAAACCTGTAACGGGAGAAATATGGACAAGATCTCTCCCCACCCTTGGGCGTGTGGATACGGGTTTAAAGGAATTTGATAAAGTAACCTCTTATTATGATTCGCTTTTAGCCAAGCTTATTGTGCAAGGGGACTCTCGGGGAGAGACGTTGAAAAAAGCAAGCCGTGCTCTTGCACAATGGGAAGTTTTGGGTTTGCAGACAAACGCTTCCTTTTTAAAAAATCTTCTTCAAGATAAACAAGTTATCCAAAATGAAATTGATGTGGATTTTATTGATCGCCACATTTCTATGATAGCACCAATGCAAAATGCCCCTGAAAATGTTTATGTGGCAGCATCTCTTATAAAGATTCTTTCTAAAAACAAGTTTAAAACATCTCCTTGGGAGGAAAAAGTGCATTGGCGTCTTGAGGGGTACGCCTCCTTCCATTTTGAATGGATTTGTGGTGAGGAAAGACAAAAAGTATCGCTTACCTATTCTCTTAAAGGATGGATTCTTAATTCATCTCAGCTCTTAGTAGCGTCACTTTCAGAAAATACTTTATTCTTTTCAGATTTTCGTATTCCTTATTGGGAAAGAGATGAGAAAATATCCCTCTTTTATGAAGGTATCAATTATAATCTTGTCTCATACACTCCTGAGACCTTTCAAGGAGTTGTTCAGAAGAGAGAAGCTCACCTAAAAGCTCCTCTGACGGGAAAAGTTATTTTAAATCTGGTTTCTGAAGGTGACTGGGTTAAGGAAGGACAACCTTTATTGATTTTGGAGGCAATGAAAATAGAGCACACCATTGTGGCGTCACGGGATGGAAAAATAAAGCAGCTCTTCTATAGAGAAGGAAGTATTGTTGAAGAGGGAGCAGATGTTCTTGATATGGGAGAGAAGGAATGATTTACCCATCGAGAGTTAAAATTGTAGAGGTTGCTCCCCGTGATGGCTTGCAAGCCGAAAGCACGGCTGTGTCAGTGAACTCACGTATTCAGTTTGTTGATCTTCTTTCTGATGCGGGATTTAAGACCATTGAGGTTGGCAGCTTTGTCTCCCCCAAATGGGTACCTCAAATGGTGGACAGTGATAAGGTTTATCAAGGTATTATAAAAAAAGAAGGAGTTAATTATTCTGTTTTGGTTCCTAATTTTAAAGGATATGAAACAGCCCTTGAAAATAAAGTGAACTCGATTGCGGTTTTTACAGCGGCCTCTGAAACTTTTTGTCAAAAAAATATTAACTCTCCCCTAAAGGAAAACCTGGAAAATTTTGGGACTTTTGTTCCCGATGCCAAGAAAAACGGCTTGAGGGTGCGTGGCTATATTTCTTGTGCTATTGCCTGTCCTTATGAAGGATTTATATTGCCTAAAAAGGTCCATGAAGTGGCTTTAGAGCTTTTTTCCATGGGATGTGATGAAATTTCCCTGGGAGATACTATAGGCGTTGGAACTCCTCAGCAAGTTAGAGAGCTGCTTCAAGGAATACCTATTCCCTTAGACAAGGTAGCTGTTCATTTCCATGACACATATGGTCAAGGGATTGCCAATATTTACGCAGCTCTTTTGGAAGGAGTTTCCATTATTGATTCTTCTGCTTCTGGTCTTGGTGGGTGCCCCTATGCTCCTGGGGCTTCAGGGAATGTGGCCACAGAAGATGTTAGTTACCTTTTGGAAGGTTTGGGAATTGAAACGGGAGTCGATCTGTCAAAGCTCCTCAAAGCCTCACTTTTTATTGATGATGTTCTTGAAAAAGAAACATCTTCCAAGGCTTCCAAAGCTTTACGGATCAATAAGATCAACTTTCATAGGAGTTATTTTGAAAAATAAAAAATTAATTGAGCTCAAAAATATTTCAAAAATTTACCCTGAGAGAGATATTCCAACTCTTGATAATCTTTCGTTGAGTATTCAGGAAGGGGAGAGCTTAGTCATTATTGGCTCTTCAGGATCAGGGAAAACAACCCTCCTTAAGCTATTAAATGGCCTTGAGGTGCCAACTTCTGGCTCAATAGAGATCAAGGGGAAAGATATTAAATCCTATGATATTCTTGATTTACGCAGATCTTTCTTTGGATACGTTTTTCAAAAAATAGGACTGTTTCCTCATATGACTGTAAAAGAAAATATTAGTATTGTCTTACGTTTGACAAAAAAGTCTCCAAAGTTTTGTGAAAAAAGGGTCTGTGAACTTTTAGACTTTATCCGGCTTTCTCCTGAAACTTATTTGGATCGTTATCCCGATGAGCTTTCAGGGGGAGAACAGCAACGGGTGGGGGTGGCAAGAGCGCTTGCAGCGGATTCGGAATGCCTGTTAATGGACGAGCCCTTTGGCGCTTTAGATGCGGTGACAAGATGTGAATTGCAAGATGAAATAATCCGTCTTAAGGAGGAATTTAAAAAAACAATTGTATTCATTACTCATGATATCTCAGAAGCTTTTAAACTGGGAGATCGAATTGCGGTTATGCAAAAGGGAAAAATTGAACAGATCTCTTCTAAAGAAAACTTGTATGAATCTCCCAAAACACCTTTTGTGGAACAATTAGTTCAAACAGGGTTAGGAATTTAAGGAGGAGTAGCCATCGAATTTATTTACTTTTTAAGCGAGAACCTTTCGTCTCTCCTTCAAAAAACTCTTGAGCACATTCAGCTTGTTACGGTTGCTCTTCTTTTTGCTTCAGCTATTGCTATTCCTCTTGGAGTTGCTATGGGGCGCTTTTCAGGAATAAGAACCCTTCTCTTAAAAGCAGGAAGTGTTTCTCAAACTATTCCGAGTTTAGCCATGCTTGCTTTGTTGGTTCCTGTTGTAGGATTAGGATTTATTCCAACAATACTTGTTCTGACGTTTTATGCAATCTATCCTATTTTAAGAAACACCTATACAGGACTTCAAAATATTCCTCCTGAATATTTGGAGATAGCAGAGGGTTTAGGATTTTTAAGTTACCAAAGATTAGTGCATGTAGAACTTCCTCTGGCTTTCCCCATGATTATTTCCGGCTTGCGTCTTGCAACGGCATCAACCATTGGCATTGCAACGATCGCTGCTTTTATTGGTGCTGGAGGGTTGGGAGACTTTATCACCCAAGGACTGGCTTTAAATGACTCGAACCTCATTTTTCTGGGAGCGATTCCCACTGCTTTTTTGGCTTTGGCTTTTGATTATGGAATTTCACGGTTTGAAAATTATCTTTGTTGTCGGAAGAAAAAAACAACAAACGCTTCAGTGTGGAAATACAAACGTCTCCTCTTGGGTGGAATGGGACTTCTATTTTTAGGAAGCTATTTCTTTCTCACTCCTCAAGGGAATAAGGAATCAAAAGTTATTATTATTGGGAGTAAAAATTTTCCAGAACAAAATATCTTAGCTGAAATAATGGCGCAGCTCATAGAAGATAAAACCTCTCTGAAAGTTATCCGAAGGTTTAATTTAGGATCGACAGCTCTTGTGCATCAAGCGCTTTTAAATGGTGAAATTGATCTTTACCCCGAGTACGTCGGAACGGCGTACTTGACAGTTCTTAAGGAACCATGGGATGGCGCTCAAAAAGATCTTTTTAAAAAGGTCAAAGAAAACTATAAAAATCAATTTAATCTCCGATGGCTGCCCTCTTTTGGTTTTTCCAACTCTCAATCCTTAGCGGTGAGAAAAGATTTCGCTGAGGCAAATAATCTCAAGTGTTTAAGTGATCTCGCTCCTCTTTCAAAAAATTTAAGTGTGGCAGCGCCTCCCGAATTTCTTAAACGCCCAGATGGATTAATCAATTTAAAAAAAGCCTATGGGTTTAATTTTAGGAATGTTATTCAAGTCAGTCCTACACTGATGTATGTGACTATAGAGCATCAAAAGGTGGATATCATTGCCTCCTTTACAACGGATGGAAAGCTAAAAAGCGCTAATTTAATGATTCTAGAGGATGACAAAAATATTTATCCTCCCTATGAAGCTGCCCCTGTTTTGCGAGAAGCTATTCATCTGAAATATCCTCAAATTGAAAAGGCCCTATCGCCAATATTTGGTATTATTTCAGAACAGAAAATGATAAATTTGAATTCTAAAGTAGAGGAACAGGGGCAATTGCCTTCAGCTGTGGCGCGTGAGTTTCTTAGTGAAAACCACCTCTTTTCTAAAAAGTAAATTAAATTTATTTATAAATATTTAATATTTTACAGTTATTATAATTTTGTCTCAAAATAGCCATTGAAGTCGAAACTAATATAGGAAAGTTGCGGAAATTGAAAGCTGTCAAGGTGCCAAAGAAATTTGAGGCTATTTTCAAAAAAGCTGAGAAAACTGTTCAAAAATTTTTTGAAAAAAAAGAATTGAATGTCTCACAAGGAAAGATTGAAATTTCAGGTGAACGTTACCTCTTCGTTCGAGCAGCTTCGCTTTCTTGTGACTTTTTTGAATGCATTCTTAACCTTTATAAAGGTAAAAATAAAAAAGTCGCGCAGAATTTCACTCGAAAGCTTCTTTTTGATATGGCGCATGCCATTGGTATGAAGGATGCAGAGCATTTTCATAAGGAATGGGAATTAAAGACTCCTCTTGAAAAAATTTCAGCAGGACCTCCACACTTTGCTTATACAGGATGGGCCTTTGTTGAACTGCTGGATGATTCTAACCCCACTCCTGACATAAATTTTTACCTTTCTTATAAACACCCTCATTCCTTTGAAGCAGATGCTTGGTTAGCGGCGGATAAAAAAAGTGACGTGCCTGTTTGCTTTATGAATTCAGGGTACTCTTCGGGATGGTGTGAACAAAGCTTTGGCATTTCCCTTATTTCAACAGAAATTACTTGTCGAGCTAAAGGGGATAAGGAATGCACATTTATAATGGCCCATCCTTCTAAAATGAAGGACTATATTGCTCATTTCCTTAAAAAAAATCCCGAAATTCTGGAATATGCAACAAACTATGAAATTCCAGACTTTTTTAGGTTAAAAGAGGCAGAACTCACTTTGAGAGATGTCAATTCACGTTTGTTTGAATCTAATAAGCAGCTGAAAATTCAAAGAAAAGCTCTTGAAGAGAAGGCTCGCTCAATTTCGCTTCTTAATGAAATGGGTGAAAATTTCACAATTGCGCATTCAAGTGATGAGATTTATATAATTTGTACAAAATACACCCAAAAAATGTTTCCCAATTTTAAGGGGATCATTTGGACCTATTCTAAAAAAAAGAATAAACTGGAAGCAACTGCTCAATGGGGTCATAAAACATCTCTTGAAAAGCTTTATATTTCTGCTGAAGCTTGTCTGGCTTTTCAAAAAAGGACAATTCAGATATCCAGTTGTTCTCACTCTCGCTATAAGAATGAGGGCTGTATCTGTCTTCCCATTTTATCAAGTGATGAAACCTATGGCGTCTTATCCATCAGTTTTGATCCTCCAATGCTTTCACACACTAAGCAAGACTTGATGGCACAAATTACCCGAAGCCTCGCGCTTGCACTTACCAACTTAAAGTTACGGGATTCTCTTTATGAAATGTCTATTCGTGATTATATGACAGGTCTTTATAATCGGCGGTATATGGAAGAAATGTTGTCTAAGGCCCTTGCCAATGCCAAGCGTAAAAGGTCAAGCCTTGGGATTATCATGTTGGATATCGATTATTTCAAGAATTTTAATGACACCTATGGGCACGAAATGGGGGACCTTATCTTAAAAAAAATAGGCGAATCCTTGAAAGAGGAGTTTCGTGAAGGTGACATTTTATGCCGTTTTGGGGGAGAAGAATTTTTGATTATTCTTATTGATTCTTCTGAAGAAATGACCTTAAAACGAGCGGAAAGTTTACGAAAAGAGGTGCAGAATCTTCGTGTCCACATTGGTTCACAAGAATTAGAACAGCTCACCATATCTTTGGGAGTGGCAACATTTCCAGAAAATGGAGAGACAGAGAAAGACCTCTTTCATGCAGTGGATAAGGCGCTTTATCAAGCCAAAGAGAGGGGACGTAACCGAGTTTGTGTTGCGTAGGTTTAACTTTCCATTTTTTTAAAAAACCGCTATTCTTTCTTAAATTATCAATTATTCATGATAGAATAGAAAAAAATAAAAAATGGAATTTGATCCCGCTCTTTTAGCACGCATTCAATTTGCTTTTACCATAAGCTTTCATATCCTTTTCCCATCATTAACAATTGGCCTTGCTAGTTGGCTCGCCGTCGTTGAAGGCCTTTGGCTTAAAACAGGAAATGAAACCTATAGAGATATTTATAAGCTTTGGGTCAAAATTTTTGCTGTTACTTTTGGAATGGGTGTTGTTTCAGGGGTGGTGATGTCCTATCAATTTGGAACGAACTGGTCCGTTTTTTCTGACAGAACAGGAAGTATTTTAGGCCCTTTGCTGGCTTTTGAAGTCTTAACAGCCTTTTTCCTTGAGGCGTCCTTCCTTGGAGTTATGATTTTTGGTTGGGACAGGGTGACACCCAGAATGCACTTTCTCTCTACAGTTATTGTGGCTGCTGGAACAGTAATTTCCGCTTTTTGGATTCTCTCAGCAAATAGTTGGATGCAAACGCCAACAGGTTATGAGATAGGAGCTGACAATCTTTTTCTTCCCTTAAATTGGATAGATATTATCTTCAATCCATCCTTTCTCTATCGGCTTTTCCATATGGTAATAGCAGCCTATCTTACAACGGCCTTTTTTGTTGGAGGTATTGGCGCTTGGTATCTTTTAAAGAAACGACACTTTAAACAGGCTAGAATTATGGTGGGTATGGCCATGCTTATGGCTGTTTTTGTCTCTCCAATTCAAATTTTTTTAGGTGATCTCCATGGATTAAATACACTCAAACACCAACCACAGAAAATAGCAGCCATTGAAGCCATATGGGATACAGGGAAAGATGTTCCTTTTGTTTTGGTGGGTTGGCCGGATGAGAGGACAGAAACTACCCATTTTGCGGTGACGATTCCTCATCTTACTAGTTTACTTCTCACCCATGAGGTGGAAGGAGAATGCCGCGGATTAAAATCATGGCCCAAAAGTGAAAGGCCTCCCATCCTTCCTGTTTTCTGGTCTTTTAGGATTATGGTAGGGATCGGACTTCTTATGCTTCTGACGGGTCTTATGGCGGTCGTGCTGTATTTCAGAAATCAACTTTTTATCCAAAAATGGTTTCAATACTGGTGTCTTTTTATGACCCCGTCAGGTTTTATTGCGGTATTAGCTGGTTGGTTTGTCACGGAAATCGGACGTCAGCCTTATATTGTTTATGGACTTATGCGCACCTTAGAGGCTCGTTCTCCAGTCATAGGGCAACATGTTTTTCTTTCTCTTATTGCCTTTATATTTGTTTACACCTTTGTATTTGGGGCTGGGATTTATTATATCGCTAAGCTTATCCGAAAAGGACCCAGTTCAAAAGAGAAGAAAGAAGATATTTATGGGTCGCATGGTCTCAAAACACCGCGGCTATAGGGGAGGCTATCAGAATGTTTGATTTTTCACCTTTTTTAAACTTACCTCTTCTGTGGGGGGGAATTATTGCTCTAGCTGTCTTTCTGTATGTTTTGCTTGATGGATTTGATTTAGGAGTTGGCATCCTCTTTCCTTTTGCTCCTAGTGAGGATTGTCGTCACAAAATGATGAATTCGGTTGCTCCTTTTTGGGATGGGAATGAAACTTGGTTAGTCTTAGGGGGAGGAGGGCTCTTTGCAGCCTTTCCTCTTGCCTATTCTATTTTGTTTCCTGCTTTTTATATTCCTCTCATCATAATGCTTTTGGGACTTATTTTTAGAGGCGTTGCTTTTGAATTTCGTTTTAAAGCAAGTCCCAAAACACGAAAACTATGGGATTATTCGTTCCATTTTGGCTCGCTAATAGCTGCTTTTTTTCAAGGGATGATTTTGGGCTCATTTGTTGAAGGCGTTTCTGTAGAGGGTCGTGGCTTTGCAGGAGGGTCCTTTGATTGGCTGAGCTCATTCTCTTTAATGACGGGCCTTGCTCTTGTTTTTGGCTATGCCCTTTTAGGGGCAACATGGATTATCATGAAGACAGAGGGTATTTCGCAGGAATGGGCGTGCAAAGTAGCCCTTTACGTTTTAATCTATATAGCAGGTTTTATGGGCTTAGTAAGTTTATGGGTTCCTTTTTTAAATGAAGAAATTTTTAGGAGATGGTTTACTCTCCCTAATCTTATCTATCTTTCTCCTATTCCCCTACTAACCGCCGGTGTCTTTTTAGCTCTTTTTTGGAGTCTTTCAAAGAAAAGAGAACTTCTTCCTTTTTTCTTATCTCTTTTCCTCTTTACTCTTGGGTATGTAGGGCTTGTCGTAAGCTTATGGCCTTGGATTGTGCCCTATACCATTCCTTTGTGGAAAGCTGCAGCGGACACCCGCTCTCTTTCTTTGATGTTAGTCGGAGTTGTTCTTTTTCTACCTTTTGTTCTGGGGTACACCTTTTATTCCTATTATGTCTTTCGTGGCAAAGCCACATCTCAAGAGTGGTATTAAGATGAGCGAAGCTAAATTAAAACCGTGGCTTTGGTTTTTTTGTTTATGGATTGCTAGTTTATCCTGTACCTTTTTTGTGGTTTATGGATTGAAACGGCTTATAAAATTAATAAGCTAAGAAAAGAGGAGATAACCAGTGAATTTTAATTGGAAAAAACTAAAAATCCCTCTTCTTGGTATTGCAGTGCTTATGATTATTATTGTGATCTCAGCCGTCATGATGTTTTTGCATTATAAGGGGCATTCTAATCATTTGGTTCTCTATGGCAATGTGGATATTCGTCAAGTTGACCTTGGATTTCGCGTGAGCGGCCGCCTTCAGAAAATGCTTGTTGAAGAAGGAGATGAAGTTAAGCGAGGCGACCTTTTAGCAGTTCTAGATAAGGCGCCTTATGAGGCAGACCTTGCCTCAGCTAGGGCAGGGCTGGCCCAAGCAGAAGCGAACTATTTGAAGTTGCAACATGGAAGCCGGCCTCAGGAAATTGAAGAAGCCCGCGCCCTTGTGTATGAAAAACAAGCTGCTCTAACGAATGCGGATCTTATTTTTGCACGGCAGAAGGAACAAATTAAAATTGGAGCCTCCTCTCAACAGAACTATGATGATGCATTTGCACAAAAAAATGAAGCAGAGGCTCAGTTAAAAAGTGCTCAAGAAAGCTTGGATCTTGCAGAAGAAGGATTCCGTCAAGAGGATATTCAAGCAGGAAAAGCGGCTATGGAAGTCGCCAAAGCTCAACTTGAATCCGCTAAAATCAATTTAACAGACACGGAAATATTTTCCCCATCCGATGGGATTATTCTCACCCGCGTGCGAGAGCCAGGAGCGATCATTGCTCCCCAATCCATCATCTATACTATTACGCTCCATAAGCCTGTGTGGATCCGTGCTTATGTTTCTGAACCTGACTTAGGGCGCATCAAACCTGGTATGGAATCTTTAATTTATACGGATTCCGATCCTAACCATCCCTTTAAAGCTCAAATCGGGTTTATTTCCCCCACGGCTGAGTTTACGCCCAAGACCGTTGAAACACCTGAGCTGCGTACGGACTTAGTCTATCGTCTTCGATTATATGTGGATGATCCAAAAGGGAAATTACGTCAGGGGATGCCTGTTACGGTAAAATTGGATGTCAAAGAATAAAGACGCTATCCACATCACCTCTCTGGGTAAAACCTTCCCCGGTTCAAAAAAAGCCGCTCTTGACAATATTAATGCAGTGATTCGCCCAGGCATCATAACTGGATTGATTGGCCCCGATGGTGCAGGGAAGACAACCCTTCTAAGGCTGATGACAGGCCTTCTATTGCCAAGCCATGGTAAGGTCAATGTTTTTGGATTGGATACGGTTCAGGATGCAGAAAGGCTCCATGATATCACAGGCTATATGCCTCAAAAATTTGGGCTTTATGAGGATCTAACAGTTATTGAAAATCTTAACCTTTATGCAGCTCTTCATGGAATTTCTGAGAAAGAAAAGTCGGAAGTTTTTGAAAAAATGCTTCACTTTACGTCCCTCGGACCTTTTACCACTCGGCTTGCAGGAAATTTATCAGGAGGAATGAAGCAAAAACTAGGTCTTGCTTGTTCTCTTTTAGGAAAACCAAAGGCTCTTCTTTTAGATGAGCCGAGTGTGGGGGTAGATCCAGTTTCACGGCGGGAGTTGTGGAAGATGGTCAGTGACCTTGCTGCAGAAGGGATATGTATTGTATGGTCCACCTCCTATCTTGATGAAGCAGATAGATGTAGTGAGATTCTTTTGTTAAATGAAGGAAAGCTTCTTTTTTATGGGCCACCAAAAGATCTAGCAAAACAAGTGAGTAAAGGGGGGAAAGAGGAGATCGGATTTGAAGAGGCTTTTATTGAAATTCTTGGAGGAAGCCATAGAGGAGAATCTGTTTTAACAAAGCATATGTCTTCAAAAAAAGTTAAGGATGCTCCCTCAATTCAAATCGAAAATTTGACGAAGAAATTTGGAGATTTTACAGCAGCGCGGGATATTTCTTTTACTATTAAACAAGGAGAAATTTTTGGACTTTTAGGCCCCAACGGAGCAGGAAAGTCAACCATTTTTAAGATGTTATGTGGCCTCTTGCAACCCACCGAAGGTCGCGCACTCGTTTCGGGCTATAGTTTGAAAACGGCGCCTTCAGAAGCACGCTTACGTATTGGCTATATGGCTCAAAAATTTTCCCTTTATAGTGATTTAAGTGTGAAAGAGAATTTAAATTTTTTCTCAGGGGTCTACGGACTTATAGGCCATCATCGGCAGACGCAAATAGAGAAAATGATTTCTATTTTTGAGCTTACTCCCTACCTGGCAGACAATGCGGGGCTGCTTCCTTTGGGCTTTAAACAAAGATTGGCTCTGGCGTGCTCCTTAATGCATGAGCCAGATGTTCTCTTTTTAGATGAACCTACCTCGGGAGTGGATCCTCTTGTACGAGAAGAATTTTGGAATCACATTCAGGGGATGGCTGCAAAGGGAGTCACAATCATGGTGACAACCCATTTTATAGAAGAAGCGGAGTATTGCGATCGCATTGCCCTAATTTATGGGGGAAGTAGTATTGCTTCAGGAACGCCGATGGCGTTGAAAGAAATGGTAAGGTCAAAAGCCTTGCCAAAACCAACCCTTGAAGATGCCTTTATCACCTTGATTGAACAATTTGATCAAAGGAGACCTTTGTGAAGCATTTTTCTTTTTCCCGTTTTTTGGCTTACTTTGAAAAAGAGGTTAAGCAAATTATGAGAGATCCCAGTACCTTTCTCATTGCTTTTGTTCTTCCGTTAATCATGATGTTTATTTTTGGCTATGGAGTATCCTTAGATGCAGATAAAGTTCCCTTGGGACTTCTTGTGGAAGATACCTCCCCCACAGCCAGAAGTCTTGAGCATGCGTTTCTGGGCACAACCTATTTTGACGTGAAGACAAGTTATAATCGCTCTGCAATTGAGGAGGATCTTACGGGCGGTCGTGTCCGCGGTATTGTTGTGATTTCTCAGGATTTTTCCAAAAATTTACTCAAAGGAGTAGAGACTCCCTTCCAGATTCTGCTTGATGGAAGTGAGCCCAATACAGCACGGTTTGTTCTTAACTACGCTGAAGGTGTGGTAAATAATTGGGTGAAACAACAAAAGGATGAAGGAAAATCGTTCCTTACTCTCCCTCTTCGTGCCGTGCCGCGTATCTGGTTTAATGCCTCATTGGAAAGCCGCTATGTTTTGCTTCCTGGATCAATTGCTATCATTATGACCCTCATCGGAACTCTTCTCACAGCCCTTGTTGTGGCTCGTGAATGGGAAAGGGGGACAATGGAAGCTATTATGGCCACTCCTCTTCGCATTTCTGAAATGCTTCTTGCCAAACTAGTGCCTTATTTCCTTCTCGGTCTTTGTGCAATGATCTTGTGTATTTTCCTTACCGTTGTCTTGTTTCAGGTTCCCTTCCGAGGATCTTATTTTATCCTATTTATATCAACGTCTATATTTCTTCTTGCGGCCTTAGGTATTGGGCTAGTTGTATCTTCAACGACACGTAATCAATTTGTCGCGAGTCAAATTGTAATCATTATTGGGTTTCTTCCAGCCTTTATGCTCTCAGGATTTATTTTTGAAATCAGTTCAATGCCTTGGATTATTCAGATGATGACCTATATTTTTCCCCCAAGGTATTTTGTCACTATTTTGCAAAGCAGTTTTTTAAGTGGAACGACATGGGCCCTTGTTCTTCCAAGTCTTCTTGTGATGTTCTTCATTGCAAGCCTCTTTCTTGGGATTTCGGCGCTCAAAATGGTGAAGAGAATAGATTGAATATGAAAAAGCAAATAAAAAATGTCTGGTTGCCAATTAGGACGCTTATTATTAAAGAAATTCTTGCTGTTTGGCGGGATAAAAAAAGTCGGATTACCCTGGTTGTTCCACCACTTATTCAGTTGATCATTTTGTCTCACGCGGCGACTTTAGACGTTAACAATATTTCTATTGGGATTTTTAACCAAGATAGCGGCTGGTATAGCCAAGAACTCACCCAAAGAATCAAAGGCTCTCCTTATTTTAAGCATGTTTATGACTATAAAAAACCGCAAAGTATAAGAGAGTCTATCGATAAACAAGAAGTGATTTTAGCTCTTCACTTGCAGCCTAATTTTTCCAAACTTGTTGCTGAGGGGAACACTGCCCCTGTTCAAGTAATTTTGGATGGTCGAAAATCAAATGCCTCTCAAATTGTCTTTGGTTATCTTAATCTTATTTTCCAGTCCTATAATAGAGATATCTTAAAAGATCAAGGGATTGATGTGCCTGAGCCAATCAGCATTCAATATAGGTCATTTTTTAACCCCAATATTGAGTATATTTATTTTACGGTTCCTTCCTTAGTTGCTATTTTAAGTATGATTCTGGCTTTAATGGTGACAGCCATGTCCGTCTCCCGTGAGAGAGAAAACGGGACCTTTGATCAATTGCTTGTTTCCCCCCTTCAACCTTGGCAAATCCTGATAGGAAAAATGATGCCAGCTATGGTGATCAGTATTGGTGAAAGTACGCTTTTAATGATTGCCGTGTTGTTCCTGTATAATATTCCCTTTAAAGGTTCTCTCATTCTACTTTATTTTAGCATGATAATTTTTTTGTTTTCTATTGTGGGAATCGGCCTTTTCATCTCTTCCATTTGTAAAACCCAACAGCAATCTATTTTGGGAACCTTTGTGTTTATGACACCTACTATGCTTCTTTCCGGTTATGCAACACCTATTGAAAATATGCCTCCCTGGCTTCAACCAGTCACAAACATCTTTCCTATCAAGCACTTCTTTATTATCATTCGTGGTATTTTTTTAAAGGACATGCCCACTCTAGAGGTTTTAAGGTATAGTTGGCCCATGGTCCTTATTGCCCTTTTCACCCTGGCCCTTTCAGGTTGGATGTTTAAAAGACGTTTAGAATAAAGGAGGAGGAGCATAGCGTGGAGCTTGAAGACCTTTTTCGAGCCACTCCATAGCCGCCTCCATATTTTGATGTTCATAGCTTTCTAAATGAGCCATAAGCTGATAAGCGATGGCTGTTGGGTGTTTTTCTAAAAGTTGTTTTAAGGCAGTCCGCGTTTCTCCCCAAAGTTTTGCTTTTAGACCCGTGCGGGCTAATAGTAAGAGGCTTTCTGGATTTTTTGGACTTTTCTTCACAAGCTCTTTTATTTTTTCAAAAGCAATTCCCTCATTTTTAGGAGAGAGAATTTTTAAATAAAGATCTCCTAATTTTTGGGAGGGGGCTTGATCCCAAGTTGCTTGCAAAATGTTCAAAGCTTGGGCGTGATGACCTTGTTCTTGAAGTAATTCAGCGAGCATTTCAGATACTTGAGTGAGGCTTGGGTCTAAGTAATGGGCTTGGCGAAGGTAAGTTTCCTTTTGCTCTTGTGAGATTTTAGGTTGAAGAGCTTCCTGGTATTCAATGTGGGCTAGTTGTTTTTTGCTTTGATCCTTTGTCATGTAGCCTAAATCGTTCAAGCGGAGAGCCATTTTTTCAGCATCAATAAACTTTTTTTGTTCACGCGCTAAGGCTAAATAGTGTTTAAGAACCCAAGGAGAAGAGCTGAAATCTTTTTCAGCACGTTTTAAAAGGTTATAAGCCCTATTGAAGTCGCCGTCCTCAATAGCCGCACGGATCTGTCCTTTAAGTCCTAAAAAGAAGGTACTAGGCTGAGCAATGAGGGCCATAAAACATTGTTCTGCTTCTAAGTGGTGTTTTGTTTTTTCAAAAATACTTCCGGCAATCCAGAGAAAAAAAGGATTTTTTTCAAGTTTCTTTTTCATCTTTTGAGTTAGTTCAAGGGCCATATTAAAATTTTCAGCTTCATAATATGTTAAAAGGTTTAACAATTCCGTTTCTACATTTCTTTCCTGTGATTTTTTATAATGATTTGCCCATGTTGAAGGTAGATTAATGATCCACAAAATACTGTATCCTATAAGGAGGAATATAGACATGAGAACAATTAAAATGATAAAAGCTAAAATGGCAGAAAGTTGAATATTATAACCAAACCATATCAGCTCCAATGAACCTGGATTTACAAGGTAAACGATACCTAGAAATCCAAAGAAGATAGCTGTGACAATAAAGAAAAGAAGCCATTTCATCCATTTTGTCCTTGAGCGAGTTTTACCAGCAGATTTTTATAAAGTATTTCAACTTTAAGTCGTTCTTGAACCTTTTTCATCCAAGATGAAAAATGCTCTTTTTCATCTGCGGGGAGTGTTTCAAATAAGTTCAAAACCTCGGAGATATTTTTTTCATATATGGCCTTTTCAATCTTTTGAGAAGAGCTTTTTTCTGTAGTCTTTTTCGTACCAATTTTTTTAACATGAATAAGAGATTTTAAACGAGATTTTAAGCGCTCCCAAAGGGATCTTGATTTAACGGGAACGGAAGGTAAGGAAGATTGAAGTTCAGCGTAAGTTGGGCAATTGGATATAGTAGAGAGTTCAAGAAGTAGATTGGGACTCTCCTCATCAGAGTGCTTTTGAAGGTAGGTTTTAAAGGTGGATAAAGGTATCCAGCCTTCTAATACGCCTTCCAAAAGTTGTATGGTAATGAGTTGTTGAGAAGATTTCTGTGTATCCTTTTGAATAACTTCTATGGTCTTCTTTCCCCCCTCTGTAGCTGTAGCTGTAGCTTTAGAGGCTTCAACTTTAATCTTCTCGAAGGTTAAAGTTTCATTTTTACTATATTTCTTCCATAAAACAACAATGGAAAGGAAAAAAAGAATGAACAATAAGAAATAAATCAAGGTTCTTTTAGAGGATTTTAAGGTTTGGCTGAAGCGCTGCCAAAAAAAGTTCTTAAAAGTATTTTTATTTTTCATCATCAAAGTATCCTAGCATATTGTGTATTGAGGGGTAAGGACTTATCCAAATTTCTTTCCAAAGAATTTTTTGTGCTTTTTCAGCTATATCATAGCTTAAACAGAGAGCTTTATTCAAGGAAACCTCCTTTTCAAGTTTTGAGGCTTTGGCAAGATTAACAAAAAGTTCAGTTGTTCTAGGGGAAAAAAATAGCACATGAGATATTTTTTTATTAAAGAAATCAGTTATGAGCGAATTGGAGAAATGCTCGATATCATTGATCTGGTAAACAACTTGGCGCCGAACTTTAAAACCTAAGGCTCTTAATTCGTGAACTATATCTCTTTTAATAATTTTGCCAGAGAGATAGTATAAAACTCCTTTTTCTGGCTGTGCTTGCCGTGCCACAAGTTTTTGTAAGTCTTTGCTGTTTCCTCTTGCACTGAATACGGTTACGAATCCTAACTGATGAGCAAGAGCTGCTGTTTGATCTCCCACAACGTAAAGCGGAATTTTTTTAAGATGATTATTATCCTTGAGGGCGCGCAGCGCATTTTTGCTCGTGATTATTAGAGCTTGGGGATTTTCAAGTGGCGGAATGGCAAAAAATACAGGCTCAAAAAGAGGGTAACAAAGAACTTTTTTTCCAAGTGCTTTCAAACGTGATGCAAGAGGAAGAGCATCCTCAAGAGTACGAATTAAGAGAATGTGGGACATGTCCCCTCTTTGAGAAGTATGTTAGCTGCTTCACAGCCAATTTCTTTTGAGTGAGAAGACAATCCTTTGTTGATGACAAAACGCATGTTATGGCCATTTGGATCGCTGATCATCCCTTTTAAAGTAAGAGTTTTTCCTTTAAGGGTGGCATAAGCAGCAATAGGGATGCGACAAGAACCATTGAGAGTTTTCATAAAAGCCCGCTCTGCTGTGACAGTTGCAAAAGTCTCAGGATGGTTTATAGAGGAGAGAAGCTCGAGAAGAGTAAAATTCTTTTCGCGGCATTGAATTCCAATAGCTCCCTGAGCTACTGCGGGAAGGCAGTCTTCCAGAGATAAAATTTGTGTTATTTCCGCCATTAATCCTAAGCGCTTAAGACCTGCAACGGCTAGAAGCGCCGCATCAACTTCTCCTGTTTTAATTTTTTTAATGCGTGTATTTACATTTCCTCTTAATGATATTGGAGTAAGGTGAGGGAATTTGTTCAATACATAGACTTGGCGCCGTAAGGAAGATGTTCCAAAGAGGGCACCTTTGGGTAAGGTCTCGAGCGAGATTCCTTTCCGTGATATCAAGGCATCTCGTGGGTCTTCTCGTTCAAGCATGGCTGGAAAGAGCAGGCCTTCTAGGCAGTCAACCGTAACATCCTTCATAGAGTGAACAGCAAGATCAATTTCTTCTTTTAGAAGGGCATGTTCGATTTCTTTTGTAAAAAGGGATTTGCCACCTAAATCAATAAGACTTCGGTCCACAATCGTATCGCCACTGGTTTTGATAGGAACGACTTCAAGGTGCCCTTTGAGAAAGGGATGATGTTCCAAAAGTTTATCTATAACTTCTTGAGTTTGAATAAGGGCTAAAGGGCTTCCCCGTGTTCCGATACGAATACTTTTCATAAGATGCGACTTTAACGAGTTCTCTTTCTCTTGCCTAGAGGAGTTGTTTGTGGTTGAAAAGAGAAAGATAAAATATGTGAGCTCTTAAAATGATTCATACATTAAAAGAAAAGAATTGGAGTGGTCCTTTTTCCAGGCAGGAACAAGAAGACGCTGTGGTTGCCTTAGAGAAAGGACATGTTCTATATTTTCCCTCTCTTCCTTTTGTTTTAGAGTCTGATGAGACTATTTTACTTTCACCTAACTACTCCCATCCAAAATCTAAAAACATTGGCTATGATCCCAAATCAAGAAAGGTGACAGGAATACAGGGAGCTGATGAAGTCACTCCTTTTTTTGAATCTATGTTTGATAGGTATGCCACAAATACTAAAATACTGCTGAAGGCCATTCTTCCTCATTATCAAAAATACCTTGAGAGAGGGCGTACGAGCTATCGTCCTGTTGAAATCGCTGGACGGCAGAGTTCTTATCGAAAAGATGACACGCGCTTGCATGTAGATGCTTTTCCTTCTTCTCCCGTTCAAGGGAAGAGAATTCTAAGGGTTTTTACGAATATTAATCCTCATGATCAAAGTCGTTTCTGGCGATTAGGGGAACCCTTTCCAAAAGTTGTAGAGCGCTTTCTTCCTCATTGCCCCCGTCCTTTGCCGGGAAGTCAGTGGCTTTTAGAAAGGCTCCGTATTACAAAAACACAGCGCACGCCTTATGATCATTATATACTGCAACTCCATAACCGTATGAAAGCTGATGAGATCTATCAAAAAACGGCAGAGCAACAAGAACTTTCCTTTCCACCGCAGAGCACGTGGATTGTTTACACGGATCTGACCTCTCATGCGGCAATCCAAGGGCAATATGCTCTGGAGCAAACATACTATCTTCCTGTGGACGGAATGAGCTCTCCTGAGTTGGCTCCTTTGAAAATTCTTGAGAAAGCCCTGGGGCAGCTCTTGTTATAAGAATGATTATTTTAGGCATAGAATCAAGTTGTGATGAAACCGCCGCTTCTCTTGTCACCGAGAGCAAACAAATTCTCTCAAATATTGTCTCCTCCCAATTTAAGAACCATAAGCCTTTTGGGGGGGTGGTGCCTGAAATTGCAGCAAGGGCTCACCTGGATCATATGGACTGGATTGTAAAAGCCGCCTTTAAAGAAGCAAATCTTACCTTAAGTGACATTGATGGAGTCGCTGTTGCTGGGGGACCAGGTCTTATTGGAGGGGTGATTGTGGGTGTTATGATGGCTAAAGGATTGGCAATGGCTAAAAATTTGCCTTTCATCCCTGTAAATCACCTTGAAGCCCATGCTTTAATGGCGCGGTTGACCCATGAGATTCCCTTTCCCTACCTTTTGTTACTCGTCTCTGGGGGACATTGCCAGTTTCTGATCGTCGAAGACGTTGGGAATTACGCTTACTTGGGGGGGACTTTAGATGATGCTCTTGGCGAATGCTTAGATAAAACTGCAAGGCTTTTAGGATATCCTTATCCAGGCGGGCCTACGATTGAACGGCTCGCTCTTCAAGGAAATCCAAATGCGTATGATTTTCCTAGACCTCTCAAAGGCCAAAAGGGGTGTGATTTTTCTTTTTCTGGTCTTAAAACTGCGGCCCGAAAAGTTATTCTTGAAGCAGATAAAACTTCTCCTTACTTTAGGGAAGATTTTTGCGCCTCCTTTCAAAAGACGATCGGGGAGATTTTGGAAGATCGATTGAAACATGCTCTCCAAATGGCTCTTGGAAAAAATCCAAAAATTACGACTCTCGTCATAGGAGGAGGGGTTGCAGCAAATCAATATTTTAATCAATGCTTGAGTTCATGTTCTAAACATTATGGTATTTCTGTGATGTCACCCCCCATAAACCTTTGTACAGATAACGGAGCTATGATAGCGTGGGCTGGTATTGAAAGATTGAAAAGAAACTTGGGAGGTACCCTATCCTTTGCCCCACGTCCACGGTGGCCACTTGAAGACTTAAAACATAAAACAGGAGAGTAAATAGTGCATCATATCGCTGTTATTGGAGCCGGCGCTTGGGGAACAGCCTTAGCCTTGGTGGCATTTAGAGCCTATCTAAAAACAAGTCTCTGGTCGATTAGTCCTGAGGAAGTTGAAGAAATTAATCAACAACACGAAAATGTCTCGCGCCTTCCTGGAATTCCCTTGGATCCCTCCTTAAGGGCCACAACTGATCCTCAAGAAATATCAAATGCTGATAGTATCATTCTGGCGCCTCCCGCTCAATTTATGAGAAGTACATGTTCGACGTTTAGTAAAGTTCTCCCCCCTCACGTTCCCCTGATCATCGCCTCAAAGGGTATTGAAAATGGAACAGCTCGATTGATGTCAGAGGTGATACGCGAATTCTTTCCCCAAAACCCTCTCCTTGTTCTCTCCGGTCCAAGCTTTGCTAGTGACGTTGCAAAAGAACTGCCAACAGCTGTGACCCTTGCCGCGGAAGACATTTTACTCAGTCAGAAAATGGCTTCACTCTTAAGCAGTCAATACTTTCGCCTTTATGCTTCTGAAGATATTATAGGGGCTCAATTAGGGGGAGCCTGTAAAAATATTATTGCCATTGCTTGCGGTATTATCGAAGGTCGGGGATTAGGAGATAATGCTCGTGCTGCTTTAGTTGCGCGTGGTCTTACAGAAATCACAAGGCTAGGGGGTGCTATGGGCGCAAAGCTTGAAACCTTTCTCGGACTTTCAGGTGTAGGAGACATTACGCTCACCTCCTTAAGTGCCCAGTCAAGAAATAAGACCTTTGGTCTTTCCTTAGGAAAAGGAGCAAGCCTTGAAGAATTGCTGGCAAAAAAAGCAGCTCTCACAGAAGGGGTTTTTACGGTTTCAGGGACTGTAAAATTGGCTAAAAAGTATAATGTGGAGATGCCGATCACCTTTGCCATGGATACTCTTTTAAATAAAGAGGGAACGCTCGAGGTTTTAATTGAAGATCTTCTATCTCGTCCTTTAACAATTGAGGAGATATAAATGAATTATTGGCTTGTAAAGACCGAGCCTCATGTTTGGTCATGGGCGGATCAAGTAGAGAAAGATGTGACCTTTTGGGATGGAGTGCGAAATTACCAAGCCAGTAACAACTTAAAAGCCATGAAGGTAGGTGACCTTGCCTTTTTCTATCATTCGGGAGAAGAGCGCCGGATCATGGGAATCGTTGAAATTATAAAGCCTTATTACCCTGATCCATCGGATCCTACAGGGCGTTTTGGAATGGTGGATGTTAAGGCACGAACTCCTTTTTCGCACCCTGTCAATTTGGCCACTATTAAAAAGGACTCTCGTTTCAGGCACTTGGAATTAGTTCGTCAATCTCGTCTTTCTGTGATGCCCATAGATAAGGTTTCGTGGGAGATTTTGACGAGCCTTGGAGCCTAATTGAAGGAAATGCTTGCATTTTGGAATTATTTTGTTTATTAAAAAGGTCACTGTTTACAAAAGTGAGTGCGTACAATGTTTATACAAACAGAGGAAACACCAAATCCGGCCACATTAAAGTTTCTCCCTGGCCGTACTCTAATGCCAGAGGGAACGGCAGACTTTAAGTCTGCAGAAGAGGCCGCCAAATCTCCCCTTGCTTCAAAGCTTTTTGAGATTCAGGGCGTTAATGGCATTTTTTTCGGGGCGGATTTTATTACTGTTTCTAAGGAAAACACGGAAGACTGGGCTGTGCTTAAGCCCGAGGTCTTAGGAATCATTATGGAGCATTTTATAACGCACCAGCCCTTGTTTTATGGAGAGAGAGTTCCCACATCCAGAAAACATGATGACGATCCTATCGTAGGTCAGATTCAAGAAATCTTGGATACGCGTATCCGACCCGCAGTGGCTATGGATGGAGGAGATATTGTCTTTGACACATTTGAAGAAGGTGTCTTATATGTGCGTATGCAAGGAGCTTGTGCAGGTTGTCCAAGTTCATCAGCCACGTTAAAGTCAGGCATTGAAAATATGCTGCGACATTATGTGCCAGAGGTTCTTGAAGTAAGAGCGATAGAGAGTTAAGGAGCTTATTATGCTGAAACAATCGAAAACTCAAATTTCCCTTATTGTTGTTTTGGGACTGATGATCCTAGGCCAGGTTGGCTTTGTTATTTATCAAAACTTTATTCTAATTTCTGAAGAAAGTGTGGAAACCCAGGCCGTTGTTATTGAGAAGAAACTCGTTGTGTCTGCAGGGTCTGCAAAAGCTTTTGGCCTTAATCGTCCTCAAGAAAAATACATTCAGGTGGATAGTGTAAAAGAACTCGGTAAAGTCTTTAACAGTTTGGATTATACTCTTGCGAAAGCCAAAAGTGAGGGGCATGTCCCCCGTCTTTTCTTGTCAAAATTACCGCAGGACATGAAACATAAGAAAAAATCGTCCAATTCTGATTTTGTTCAAGTGCTTTTGCCCCATATTTTAAGGGTAAATGAGCAGATTTTATCTGATAGAGAGCGTCTTTTAGAAATGCAAGAACGGAAACAAAATGGCCAGCATTTGCGTCATTCAGAAAAAATGTGGCTCAGTAAGCTTGCTTCTGAATATCGCTGTAAATCAACGAAAATTGAGTCCTTATTAATGCACGTTGATATTGTTCCTCCTTCACTTGCGCTTGCTCAAGGTATTCTTGAGACGGGTGGAGGAAGATCTCATGCGGCTTTAAAGAAAAATTCTCCCTTTGGTTATATGGCCACCAAAACAAAAGTAGCTAAGTTTGAAAGTCTTCAACATAGTGTAGAAGCTTATGTAAAAAATCTAAACCGTCACCAAGCTTATAGTGCTTTTCGTAAGGTTAGGGCTTCCTTAAGAGCCCAAAAACGGGAGTTATGTGGGCATAAGTTGGCTTCATGCCTTACAAAATATTCCGTTCGTGGTGCAGCTTATACTCGTGATTTGCAACATTTAATTCACAACCGTGGGTTAAAAGCTTATGATGGTAGTCATGTGCATTTAAAACCATAAGGTTATTATGAGCAAAATTACGAAGTCATCTTTAGACCAAATTTTTAAAGAAGCTCGCACCTATACGAAGTGGCTTAATAAGCCAGTTTCAGAAGATCTTTTAAAGAGCATTTATGATGTGATGAAGTTTGGGCCAACAAGCGCTAATTGTTGTCCGTTAAGAATTGTTTTTGTAAAGTCTCCAGAAGCCAAAGAACGTTTGCGTCCCCATTTATCTGAAGGCAATGTGGAGAAAACCATGAGTGCGCCAGTGACGGTTATCCTGGCTTATGACCTGCAGTTTTATGAGCATCTTCCTGTTCTATATCCTTATGTGAACGCTAAAGCGTGGTTTGAAGATAAGGATGTCTTGGCTCAAGAAACCGCTTTTCGCAATGGCACTCTTCAAGGCGCGTACTTCATTATTGCTGCGCGGGCGTGCGGCCTTGATTGTGGCCCTATGTCAGGTTTTTCAAATGAGGGTGTAGATAAGGCTTTTTTCCCAGAAGGGCGGTTTAAGTCAAACTTCCTCTGTAACCTTGGGTATGGCGATGCATCAGGTTTGCCAGGACCACGAGCCCCACGGCTTTCTTTTGACGAAGCCTGTCAAATTATATGAGATAAGACTTGAGCGCTATGGTGAATGATCTTAAAGAGAATTTTGTAGAGGCACTGACCGTACGAGGTGTTAAAAGTCATCTTTCCGATCTTGAGACGCGGGCAGCTATTTTTCTTGATGTGGATGATACGCTTATCACTCCTATTTCAAAGGTTTTTCGTGCATATATCTCCCATAGAATGCTTATTGATGATTTGAAAAAAGAGCGTGATCAGATCTCCAATTTTGAAAGGATTTTAAGTCGCTGGCGTTTACAAAGGCAAGTTCAGCTTGTCTCTGAGGATTGGCTTTCTTTTATCAATGATTTTAAGGCTCAATTTCCCCTTTATTCCCGCTTTATGCATTGACAAAAATGGAGTCGGGCTCTTTGGGAGATATTTTATCTATGGAAGAGTGGAGATATGCAGAATTATCTTCGGGGCTGTCCTAGATAACATGAGAAAGTGTTATAAAGGGACATATGAGAAAGAGTCGATTAAGCAAAGCCAAACAGG
>JAIEQB010000014.1 GCA_019748065.1 Alphaproteobacteria bacterium
AAAGCTAGGTTGCTAGCATGAATACGGGATTTATCGATAGCTTTAATCATGGTTCTCTCCTTTTTTATTTTATTTTTCATCAAAAGCCCGAAATATTCCATGGCTGTTGTAGAGATATCAATAACACATTTTTTCTAAAAATTTAAGAAAAATTTTCATCATATTTTCAAAAAGTTAAGAAATTATTAACTTGAAAGAATTTCAAAAAAACGTTTTTGAATTTTAGTAAGGACCACATCCGAACGAAAAACATAATAAAGATCTATGGCTGGCCCCTTTTCCTCAGGAAGAACTTTTTCAAGACTAGAGCCTTCCAAATATTCAAATTCATCCATCATGGGAATGATACCTAAATCTTGGCACCCAGCCTCAAAGAGAAGTATGCCTGAGTTAACACTTAAATAACTCTCACGCAGACTATGATCAGGTAAATTTCTTTTTAAATGCCAATCAATATTTCCTAAATTTCCCTCATAATCAGAGTAAAAACTGATTATTTGGTGATTAGATAAGTCATCAATTGTTTTGGGCTTCCCATTTTTCTCGATATACTTCTTTGAGGCATAGAGGGATAAATGAATCGTTCTGAGCTTTTTTTGAGAAAGTCCTGGAGTATTTTGCTTGTGTAAAACACCCACATCTGCTTTAGAAGCTTCAAAATCAATGTCCATATTCGTTGTAATAATAGCGACACGTAAATCAGGAAACTCCTCACATAAAAGCTTAATTTTTCGAATAAGCCACACTCCTATAACACCGGTGGTCGTTAAAATCCGCAGGCGCAAAGGCTGAGCTTTTGGTGATAGAATTTCAGCAGCTCCATTTTCAAGGTTAGGTATTGTATTTTGGGCAACTTTAAAAAGCTCTTCCCCTTTTTCCGTAAGCTCAATTCTCTTACGCTTTCGAGTAAAAAGCTTCACATTATAAGTTTCTTCCAAATCAGTGAGATGCTTACTCAAAGTAGTGTGGTTCTTTTCTAAAACAGCAGCTGCTTTTAAAAGAGACCCTTCCTTAATCACGTAATAAAATGATCTTAGCTTTTCAATATCAATCATACTTTTTTCTTAACCTTAATCCCATCGTTAATAAAGGAGCATAAAATCCCTGAGCGAATATAACGCCTAATATAATGATAAGACCAGATACAATCTGGAAGAGAGATAGTTCTTCACCCAAAAACAAGAGAGAAAGGATGTTTACAAAAATAGGCACAAGTAGCATAAACGGCGTCGCTGCCGTAATAGAAACTCTTTGCAAGAGAGTTAACCATAAATAAGTTGCCCAAATTATCGAAAATAAAGAGGTGAATATCAAACAAAGAAATACAGTTGGCGAGATATGAATGATATTTTCGAAAGTCACCTGCGGACCTTCAGCAATGAAACACGCCAACAACAAGGGACCCAGAGAAACTGAAGAAAGCCAAATAACGTCAGCTAGATTTTTGCCAAGCTTATATTTTTTTGAAAGAACAACACCCATTCCAAAAAAAAGGCCTGATGCGAATAGAAAGAGCACTCCTAAAAGCGGCACTTCTATGGCGGTAGAGGAAGCTTTCATGAAATAGATACCTACAAAAGAAATAAGTATGCCAATAAGTTGATACCAGGTTGGTTTTTCCTTCAAAAGGAAAATTCCACAAAGAACGACAAAGAACACTTGCGTTTGAAGGAAAAAAGATATCATACCCGCCCCTAGACTAGATTGAAGCCCCACACCTAAGAAAAAGGGGTATATGGCAAAAAGAAAAAAGCCACAGAGACAGTATTGCAGGAAATTATTTTGAGGCTTGGGAAAAAAGAAAATAAAGGGGAAAACCATAGCTACTCTCAAAAAATTCCATGTAAAAATGGAATACTGAACGAGGGCTATCTTTTGGGCAATAATGGCTCCTGACCATAAAATTGTCACCCAAAGAGCAATACAGATGTCCCTGCCTGTCATTTGCTTATCTTTCTTTTTGCCTACCCTAAAAACAAGCTTAACTATATTCATTCAATTTAGAATTCGTCAACAATATTCAATTATCTGCCACAGCTTAATCGAATAGTTAAGTTTTTTTCAACGAAATAATTTTTTTGAAAAAATAGCTTGACTTCGCCGTTTTGAAAGTTTATTGTAAGGATTAATAGTAAAAATAAATTGTATTAATCTCTGTTGTTATATTTCTTTGTATTGTTGTTTTTTTATTTTATAGATTAGTAAAAGTTGCATATTGATAAAATTTTAAATTAGTCATTATGCAAATTAAAGTTAACTAACTGGAGCAAAAAAATGATTGAGACAACTTTACGCCTCCCTTCACTACCTTCTCAATCGGTGCCGCGGTTTTTAAGAATTTTCACTGAAACGTTTTTTTATTTATTATTTAGTACGGTGGTTAAATTTCAGTTTTGGGGTTACCGTTTCAGTGAATTTACGAAGCAACTTTATTGCTTCATTTTTAGTATCCCAGCCTCTAAACGGAGGAAGTCATCTGACTTTCTCCGTTTTTTTTACAAAGGTTTTATATAAATTATGGAAATTAAAACACAAAATGAAAATTATATTTTTTCTCAATTGCTCCCGTCAAACCAAGAGCATATAGGATCTATAACCATTAATGATCAGTTGACTTATACTGACCTGTCGGTCCCTACTCTTTACTTATCAGAATCTCTACCCGAAGCTTTGTTGGACTCTTATGAGTCCGACGCACATTGTAGCATTTCGCAAATTGAAGATCCTCTCTGGCAAAAAATTTGCCTAGAACTTTTAAACATTTTAGGACCTATTGCTTTTGGAGACCTATGGAAAATCAATCTGACTTCTGTTTCTTCAGATGGCAAAAAAGTTTACCTTTCATGTGCCTCTGAAATAACAGCAAAAAGAGTCGAAACTTATCATTTCGTAATTATTGATGTCTTAAGAAAGTTTTATCCTGCTCTCACCCTTATAGAATCAGAAATTCTTCCTAAAGGGTGAAAGCAAAACAGCTCTTTTAAATCCACTATGCAGCAGCTCTTTTGTGACCTTTTGGATGGGTTCCTAGACCAATATCCTTGGCTATACTACTACGACGCTTTGCATAATTAGGTGCTACCATTGGATAATTTGTTGGAAGATTCCAACGCTCTCTATATTGCTCAGGGGTCATATTGTAAGCTGTCTTCAAGTGACGCTTTAACATTTTTAATTTACGTCCATCTTCGAGACACACGATATAGTCTGGATGGATAGAATCTTCAACAGAGACCGCAGGCTCAGAACGTGAGGAAAGCAAATATGATTTCCCCGAAGAAAGAGCCCCTAAACTCCTGTGAATCATTTGAACAAAGGATGGAATTTCCGTTGATTCCATGGGGTTTCTTGAAACGTATGCTGCAACAACTTCTGCAACCAGTGATGTTAAATCGATAGATTCATTTCTTTCAGTCATTTTACAATTCCTCTTTTGTACTTAGAACTCTATATTACACGACGCTCATTCGATCAAGTACTTTATTTTAAAAGATAAAAATTACTGAAAAAACTCTAGCGTTCTCTTGATAAGAAAATTTTAAAGTTAAAACTTAACCATCACTATTTATTTATTTACTTCAACACATTTAATTATTTAGCTTAATCTTTTCATTGACAAAACCCTTTCGAAAATGAGATGTTGTAGTCTTATAAAGAGAATACAAATAATAAAAAATGAAAATCTTTTTGCTTATTGAACCTTCTATTTCAACCTTTCCTTTAATTTTTAAGGCAATAGAAAAAAATGATAAAATTTTTATCATTTCTAACAATATAGATCATTTTGCTTTAATAAAAGATACGCTAAACGTCTCTTCCCTTTTTTTTCAAGCGAATACGGAAGACCATGCAGCTATTTTATATTTGGTTGATAAAATCTCTAAAATGTTTTGCATTGATGCGGTTATTCCTGGATCTTTCTCTTCTTTATTCATCACCAGCAAAGTCAGTGCTTTTCTTAAAAAAGCAGGACTTTCACCTAAAGCTGTCTATCAGCTCTCTCAAGAAAATTGGCTACCCCAACTTCAAGCAAGCTTAGACAACACTTTAAATGAGGGTTTTCCTGAGAAAGAGTATAAAGTTACCGGATTTTCTAAAAATAATGCAATTCACATTCTCAGTATCATAGAAAAGCTAACGTCACTTCCTCCCCAAAGGGGAGCCTCTGGATATATCCTTTCTCCAGAGGCACCTTATTCAAAAGAAATAAAACCTTATTTTACGAGGATTATAGAGAAACTCTCTTTAAACTATGCCGCCTTTGAGGCGAAAATAGAAACTTCAAAAAACACATTTATTTTAAGAGAGTTTAATGTTGAACTGGCTCTTCCCAACGTTTCCGAGCTTATCGAAGCCTCAATGGGGATTGATTACTATGACAATGTTCTAAGACTCTTTTCCTATGAAAAGCTTTCACTTTATAAAAAACAATTTTTAAATGCAGGAAGTCTTTTCTTCAATAAACCGTATCATGCTCAGCTTTTAAAAAAACATCCTTACGTCAAGAAAACAAAGCTTTATTCGAATCATGAAAAACTTTTTTCTCCTTCACTAAAAGCCGCAGGTTATGCCATCCTTACCCATAAGAACTATGAAACTTTAAAGAATCAAATGATAAAACTTCAACTAATCTGCAGTAATTGACTCAAATTCTCCTGAGAATATCAATTTTTCTTATCCTCCGTTCACTGATAAAACATCAAGGGTATATAACAAAAATTTAATTCCAATGTTAGACGTTTTCATTGAGCGACGGTATAGTACCTCTACCCAAATTCCGACATAGAAAATGAATCACCTAGAGACAGCCTTACATATATAGTGATTTGCTTTAGGAAGAATCAACAAACACAAAACCAGAAGCAACACTAAACTCCTGCAAACTTTGCTCTGTCCAAGTGGAAGCTTTGCTTCTTATTCTAGAGCCCTGTTTTGCTTCAAACCAATCAGTAACCTCTGCCTTATAAAAAAAGGGAGAAAATTCAATGCTAACTCACAACACTTTGAACCAATATTCCCTACTGTTAGGACTTAGGCTATCCTAAATTGGGATTTGCTAAGTTAGAACAGCTGAATATTTGTAAGACGTTCAACCCATGAGCCGTCTTCCATTTTAATCCACTCGGGCCTCAAGTCTTCCCCTTGAAGAAGAAGATAGCAATCTGCATACCACTCACTCCCAGGAAAATTATGCCCGAGCACAGCCGCCACAACTTGAGCTTCTTTAGTAAGACCAACAGCTTTATAACACTCCACAAGACGATGAAGAGCCTCAGGGACATGGGTTGTTCGTTGATAAGCATCAACAACCGTTTGAAAACGGTTAATAGCAGAAAGATAGAGTTCGTTTCGCATATAATAACGGCCCACACTCATTTCCTTACCTGCCAGGTGATCATAGACAAGATCCATTTTCAGCTGAGCATCACGGCCATATTTTGAATCAGGAAATTTTTTAACCACAGCCTGTAAGGCACTCAACGCCTCATAGGTGTTTTTTTGATCGCGTGCCACTGCTAAAATACGGTCATAAAAGCAAAGAGCCCGTAAATAATAAGCATAATCAATGTGTTTATAGCCAGGGTGGAGTTGGAGAAAGGCATCTAAAGTAGCAATGGCTTTATCATAATCTCCATTTAAGTAGTTGGCGTAAGCGGACATCAATTGCCCTCGCGTTGCCCACTCAGAATAAGGATGTTGCCGCTCTACCTCATCAAAGGCCGCCGCTGCATCTTTGTAATCATTATTTAAAAGCTCATCATAGCCCTTATAATAAAGCTCTGTTGCGGGTTTTTCGATATAGGGAGCTTCTTTCTCACTACAAGCAGCTATCGCCAGGAGAGACACCGCTCCTACAAACTTAAGAAGATGCTTTTGCATTTCATCCATCCTTTGCAATTCAAATTCTGTTATAAGACCTTTAGTGTCTTACAGCAATGGGGGAAGTTAAGGAATTGATTTAGCGGGATTCAATCACGTAGGCATCCGCATCGGCAAAAAGAGCTTGAAGAAGTTTCAAATGAAGGCCATGACCAGTACGAACGCCATGAAACTTTCCAAGTATTAAACCACCTGCCAAATGAAGATCGCCCAAAACGTCTAAAACCTTGTGACGCACGCATTCATCCTCATAACGAAGGCCTTCTTCATTCAGGACATCTCCACCATCAAAGACAAGAGTGTTTTCAAGAGACGCCCCTTTCGCAAGGCCAGCTGCCCAGATTTTTTCAGCATCTTCCAAAAGACCAAAAGTACGAGCAGAAGCAATATCTTCAGCAAAATCTTCTTCCATAGGACGAAAAACATAATTCTGCACTGCAAGAGGTGCTCGTCCCGCAAAATCAAAATCCACTTCAATTTCATAGTTGGATGCAGGCGATAAGGAAGCTTTTCGATCCCCCTCCTCAACAGTGATGGTTTTAAGGATGCGAATGAAACGACGAGAAGCCCGCTGTTCACGAATTCCTGCCTTATCAATAAGATCCATAAAAGGCTTTGCACTCCCATCCATAATAGGAAGCTCGGGCCCATTAATTTCAATACGAATATTATCAATACCATTGGCAGCAAGAGCTGCCATAAGATGTTCAATTGTGGAAACTGTTGCCTTGAGGCTATTCCCAATAGTGGTGCACTGCCGTGTATCCACAACCGCTTGCCAATGGGCAAGAATTTCAGTCTCTCCTAAATCGGTACGTACAAAAGTAATCCCACTTCCTGAAACGGCGGGATAAAGAGTCACGGTCACAGGCGACCCAGAGTGAACACCAATTCCCGTACACGAAACAACATTCTCTGTGGTTTTTTGACAGTGCATGACTTGGGGTTCAAGGGTCGGAACAAACGTATAAACCTTGGATTGATTCTTTGTAATCGCAATTGATTGAAAACTCGCCACCGATGTATCCTTTAATGATATTTGTCTATCATTAGAATAGACAGCTCCCTGGCTTGAAACAAATCACTGATTATAACGAATTGTTACACAGGTAAGGGCCTATGTCAATTTATTACCGGACTGCCTCCTCAAGAAAGCTGGAATATCCATGGATTCATCCTCAGCCTCAGGAAAAAGCTCTGACCTTGTTTGTACCGTTGTTTCTGCAACTGGTTTTTCAAGAGTTTCCTTAGGGCGAGAGTTAACTCCCTTACGTCCCATCAAACGATCAAACAAACTAAAAGCCCTCTGAGCTGGTTGCGGTGACATGCGCCCTGCTGGTGTAGGACGCTCATTTGGTTCAACTGACACTTCAGCAGAGCCAAAAGGAGTTACTTCATTCAACTGAATAACATTTCCTTCAAATCCTGAATCTGTATTCCCACCTTCTTTGTCTAACAAGACGGGTGATTTAGGGTTAAGCTCTTCTTCAACTTTCACAGTTGTTTCTTGCATTTCTTTTTCAAGCTCTGATATGCGAGCTTTGCTTAACAAACTTGCTGCTTGTGCATCAATACCTGTCGCAACACAAGAAACGCGAATACGTCCCTCCAAGGTTTCATCAAAGGTAGACCCAAAGATAATATGAGCATCAGGATCAATTTCTTCACGAATACGATTAGCCGCCTCATCAACTTCATAGAGGGTCATATCAAGGCCACCCGTGATATTAATAAGAACAGCCTTAGCTCCCCGCATAGAAACGTCATCAAGCAACGGACTTGAGATGGCGGCTTCAGCAGCTTCAATGGCCCGGCCATCGCCTTGGGCCTCTCCGGTACCCATCATGGCTTTACCCATCATCTCGCCCATTACGGCACGAACGTCCGCAAAGTCAAGATTGATAAGTCCTGGTTTCATCATCAAATCTGTAATACTGCGAACACCAGAATAGAGGACATCATCAGCCATTTTAAAGGCATCTGCAAAAGTTGTCTTTTCATTAGCAACGCGGAATAGATTTTGATTAGGAATAATAATGAGGGTATCGACATATTTTTGGAGCTCTTCAATACCTTTTTCGGCAGTACGCATACGATTTGAGCCCTCAAAATGGAATGGTTTTGTGACAACACCAACCGTAAGGATCCCTCTCTCACGAGCTGCTTTTGCAATAACAGGAGCCGCACCCGTCCCTGTTCCACCGCCCATACCGGCTGTCACGAAAAGCATGTTGCTCTCATCAATGTGAGTTGCAACTTCATGAATACTTTCCTCTGCAGAAATGCGCCCCACTTCTGGATGGGATCCAGCTCCGAGACCTTGCGTAGCTTCAAACCCAAGTTGTATTTTTGACTCCGCCAAAGACAGAGAGAGAGCCTGAGCATCCGTATTACAGGCAATAAATTTTACCCCTTGAAGATCGCCCCGAATCATATTGTTCACAGCGTTTCCACCAGCACCCCCAACACCTATAACGCTAATGCGAGGCTTAAGTTCTTTCTTGTCTTCAGTTGCAAACTGGGTCATCTTGATCTCCATAATCTCTTTTTCGTTCATATAATCACACACTCTATCTCAAAAATCATCACCAAATTTTCCTTAGAAAAGAAGTTACTTGTTGTAAAGCCATTTTTGAATTTTTTATGGAAAGAGATTGTAAGTGGGATTTACGCTCTTGCTGGCCATAAAACAAAAGGCCCGCACAGGTTGAAAATGCAGGATTTTGAGAAAGTTCTGAAGTTCCTAAATGAAGAGGTTTTCCAAGACGGACATTCCTTCCCAAGGTCATCGAAGCAATTTCTCGTGCCCCTGCCAGTTGGCTTGCACCTCCTGTCAAAACAATACGCCCTCCCAAAAATACATTTCCTCCAATTTTGAGCAACCTTCCCTTAACATATTCAAAGGTTTCTTCTATGCGGGGTTTGATGATAGAGACGAGAGCAGAACGCGGCATCTGATTTACGGAATCACCGCGCCTTTCTCCCACAAGAGGTACGGTAATCATTTCACGATCATCCGCCACAGAAGATATGGCACTCCCATATAAAGTCTTTAAACGTTCTGCGTGAGACAAGGTCGTAGAAAAACCCCGAGCAATATCCATCGTCACATGGTGTCCGCCAATAGGGATACACTCTGCATGGCGCAACTGACCTTCGTGGAAAACAGCAAAGGAGGTTGTACTCCCGCCCATATCAATAAGGATCACGCCCAGCTCCATTTCATCTTCAACTAAAGAAGCGATTCCTGAAGCATAAGAAGCCGCAACAAAGCTTGACACCTCAAGATGACTTCTCGCAACACAGGTACTTAAGTTGTAGATAGGGCTGGCTTTACTCAAAAGGGTATAAATAGACACTTTCAACTTATCCCCGTGCATCCCTCGAGGATCACGCACACCCCGCGTCTCGTCTAAGGCATAGCCTGTGGGAACCATATGCAAGGTTTGAAAAGCTTGATTTTCCTGGGAGGCTTTAGCTTGCATAAGGATTTTACGGACATCCCCATTATTAACAGGGTGGCCAGAAACGCCCATTTCCACAGAAAGGTTAACGGATTGAAGATGACTTCCATTAACACTGACGATCACATCTTGAATGGTCACCCCTGCCATTTTTTCAGCCATATGGACTGCATTAACAATTGAGTTAATACATTCTTCCATATCAATGATTAGACCAGACTTAACGCCTGCTGAGGAATGCTGCCCTACGCCTAATACATCTAATTCCCCTTTTCCATTCACTTGACCGATGGCACAAAATACCTTTGTGGATCCTACATCCAACCCTGCAACAAGGCCTCTACGACGTCCCCTATGATCACGTCCCCAATTAAGCATCTTTACCCGTATTATTTTTCTTTTGGGCTGCCTCGGGCGTTAAGCGCAAAACCAGCTGATTGGGAATACGAAGGTCAATGTTTAAAATCTCGCGTTCCATTAAATTATGGTGTTTTTCAAGGTCTAAAAGATAGGCTAAGGCTTGTTCCGCTCCTTTTTCCGGTAGCTTTACGTCAACCTTACCATCTAAACGAATATCCCAGCGCGTTGTTCTTAAATGAATTGCAGTTGTCACGCGACTTTTAACTTCAGGAAATTTATCAAGAAGAGAAATAAGAAATCCCACATTTTGCGGCGCTTTGAGACCACTGATCTGCAACAGCCCTCCATATTTTTGAGCTTCCGTAGTTTCTATAAGCTCACCCTCTCGGTCCACAAGGTATGTTTTTGCTTTATTTTGCCAAATAGCTACGGGCTCTCTTTCTGAAATACGCACAAAAAGGGTATCAGGAAAACGCCTTTCAACTGAAGCTGCATTCACCCACGGAATCTCTTCTAAATTTTTTTTAATTTCAAGGAGATCTATGGATAATAAAGATTTTCCCCGAGATAAACTCGCCGTTTTAAGAATTTGTTCTTTATCCGTGCGAATCCGCCCTTCAACAATAACGTCGTCAAGTTGAAACCCAACGGAAGTTAATGTCATTTCTATACTATTAGAAACTTGAGTAACGAGAGCAGCTCCATGAAAATAAGTCCAGAGAAGAATGGCACATAAGCTTAATCCCGCACTAACAGAAACAAGACGTCTAAGAGTGAACTTTCGTCCAGAATCACGTTGAGGTTTTTTCCTTATACCAGATGTCTGGTTTTTGGACTTCACCGCCGGCATGAAGCATCCTCCACCATCCATTGTACAAGTTGAGCATAGGTCATTCCTTGATGAGCCACAATTTCAGGCACTAATGATAATGGCGTTAAGCCGGGTTGAGGGTTTGTTTCTAGATAATAGAGAGATCCAGGCTCCCCTCCCGTATCATCATATCTAAAATCCGAGCGGGAGACTCCGCGACACCCAAGAGCTACATGAGCTTTCTCAGCCCAGTTGAGCACCTGCGCATAAGCTGCAGGGTGAATTGGAGCCGGCATCAAATGAATGGCTTTCCCCTCTGTATATTTTGCTTCATAATCATAGAACCCTGAATGAGGGCAAATTTCAATGGCCCCAAAAGCTTTCCCTCCTAAAACGGCCACTTGAATCTCACGTCCGGGAATATAACGCTCTACCAAAACTTCATCTTCAAAAGGCCACTCTTGAGGAAAAGGAAGGGAGGAACTCTCATCCATTACAATGTAAACCCCAAAACTGGATCCTTCACCAATAGGTTTAATAACATAAGGGGATTTCATGACGTGTCCTGTACACACATCCGTGAGACGCACAACTTTTCCCTCAGGAATAGTAATGCCATTCATTTGACAAATACTACGTGCTACAACCTTATTCATAGAAAGGGCGGACCCTAAGACTCCTGAATTTGAGTAAGGAAGCTCCATCATTTCTAAAAGACCTTGAATACACCCGTCTTCTCCCCAGCGCCCATGAAGGATATTTAAAACAACATCTGGTCTTGGATCGGATAAGCTTTTAACCAGTTGAGCCATATCACGCGTTACATCAATGGGAAGGACTTCATGACCTAATTCATGCAAAGCCTTGATAACACCTTGTGCGCTTGAGAGAGATACCTCTCTCTCGGCTGAAAAGCCCCCCATTAAAACGGCAACGCGCTTTTTCATGCAGCTTTTTCTCCTCTTTGAGCTATCTCCTTAAACCCCATTCGCTCAATTTCCCACCTTAAATCAACGCCGGTTTTTTCAAAAACCCTTTTGCGTACTTCCTCACCGAGTTCTTCAAGATCAGAGGCTGTAGCTTCTCCCGTATTAACCATAAAATTGCAATGCATTTCCGACATCATGGCGCCACCTTTTTTCAAACCGCGACATCCTGCCTGATCTATTAACTCCCACGCTTTTCCTTGAGGAGGGTTTGCAAAAGTGCTCCCGCCTGTTCGGGATTTTATGGGCTGGGTGCGTTCTCTTTCTGCAAGATAAGAGGAAATTTTTTCTTCAATAACTTTTGAATTTCCTTTTTTTCCCTCAAAGCGAGCTCCAATAAAAATCCAATCCTTTGGTAAATCACAATGACGATAACTCAAGCCTAATTCTTGAGACGATAAACGGTGAATCTCGCCTTGAGGATCCATAACTTGAGCATAAACCAAGACCTGGGAAATTTCTGAATCATAAGCTCCTGCATTCATGCGAAGAGCTCCTCCAATTGTCCCAGGAATCCCACATAAAAATTCAAAGCCGGCAATTCCAGCCTCTATAGATAAGGTAGCAACGTTTCGATCTAAAACAGCGGCCCCACTATCAATTTGGGTTTCATTGACAAAAACATTTGTAAATCCTTGACCTAAACGTATGACAACTCCCTCAATGCCTCCATCTCTAACTAAAAGATTTGACCCCACACCCATGATATGTAAAGGAAGATCAGTAGGACGATTCTTGAGAAAAAAGGAAAGATCCTCGCTATCCGCCGGTTTAAAGGTAACTTCGGCAGGCCCCCCTACTCTGAACCAAGTTGTAGAAGCTAGGGGGACATTAAAAAGATAACGTCCTCTTACTTTCGGCAAATATTTTTTAATTTCTTCTTCTGTTAAAGACATTTTTTTTCACGTCGTTGTTTCTAGGATTAGGTTATTTAATTGATTTGGCAATTTACGAGCCAAAGTCGATATAGAGCCCGCGCCTAAGCAGATGACAAAATCACCCTCTCGAGCTAAAGATTCAATAAGGCCAGGCAATTCTTCTGGCGTATGACAACAATAGGCTTTTCCACCCATGGCTTTGACCAATTTTTCATGATTGACCCCTTCTTTTGGCGTTTCTCTTGCCGCATAAACGGGCAAAACAATTGTGACATCTGCTACATCTGTGCATGTCGTAAATTCCTGAAAATGATGCATCAAACGGCTATAGCGGTGCGGTTCAATAACCGCAATGATACGACCCTTGGTAGCTTCTTTCGCAGCGGTCAAGGTCGCCCTAATTTCGACAGGATGATGGGCATAATCATCAATAATTGTCACCCCTTTCCACTCTCCCACCCGCGTAAAGCGCCTCTGTATACCTTGAAAAGAAGCAAATGCTTCTTGAATGACAGCTTCAGGAATACCACATTCAAGCGCTGTTGCCACAACGCTTAGTGCATTAAGAACGTTGTGATGGCCATAAAGAGCAAGGGAAATTTCCAAACGTTGATTGTTTCTAACCAAATGAAAAGTGGAGCCCTTAGGGGAAATTTGAATATTCTCAGCACGAATGTTGGCCTCAGAATGCACTCCATAGGTAATACATTTTTGCTCTCCTTTAATACGTTTCCAAAGCGCATAAACTTGAGGGTGGTCTATTCCTAAAATCGCAAGTCCCTCTTGCGGCAAATGAGTTGTAAAAATTTCAAATGCTCCGTAAAGTTTTTCAATGCTCCCATAATAATCCATATGCTCAAGGTCAATATTTGTAACAACGGCAATTTTTCGCGGCAGCTTCAAAAAACTTCCATCGGATTCATCAGCCTCTGCCACACACCATATTCCTTGGCCCACTTTGACATTGGAACCCCACGTATTCATCACCCCACCATTAACAATGGTTGGATCAAGACCCGCCGTTTCAAATACCCACCCCATCAAGCCTGTTGTTGTCGTTTTTCCATGGGTTCCTGAGATGGCAATACCTTGGTACTCTTTCATAAGAAGAGCGAGCATTTCGGAACGATGAAGCACGGGGAGTCTCATAAGACGAGCCTCCCTTAATTCCACATTATCTTCCTTAATATCAGTAGAAATCACCACAATATCCTTCCCATTAAGGGTCTGTGGATCATGACCTGTTGAAAGAGAGACGCCTACTTTCTGAAGACGTGCAGTATTGTCATTGGCAGAGAGATCGCTTCCACTTACTGCATAACCACGCTGGGCCAGGAGTTGAGCAATGCCACTCATACCGATGCCCCCCACTCCGATGAAGTGAATATGTTTACCATTCAAATTATCAAGATTCATTCATTTATCTTTCTTATACTATAATCATTTTTACAAGGTGAGATAGTCTCAACACAGCATCTGGAGCTGCCAACTTTCTTGCATTAAGGGCGGCCTCTTCTAATTTCCTCGGAGACGCCATTAATGAGGATATATATAAAGCAACAGACTCAGGAGTAAACTCTTTTTCCCGCATTAGCCATCCCCCTTGAACATTTACCGCTTGCTGCGCATTATAAAATTGATGATCATCCATGGCATAAGGATAGGGAACAAAGAGCGCAGGCCTTCCAACAACAGCGGCTTCCGTAACGCTTGATGCCCCAGCACGAGAGATTACAAGGTGAGCTTTTTTATACTCTTCTCCCATTGATTGAAAAAAACGTGAAAGCACAACTTGCGCCCCTGTTCTCTGATAAAGAGCATTTATTAAGCCTAAATATTCTGGACGACCTTGCTGATGAATACAAAGCCGCTTTTGAAGAGATGGTTTTAAAAGACTTATAGCCTGAGGAACCACTTCCCCAAAAATTTTAGCTCCTTGGCTTCCTCCCGTAATTAAAATCTGGAAAGTCTCCTTTTCCTTGGGAAGAATGTAAGGCTCAGCCTTAATTTCAGGGCGAACAGGAAGCCCCGTATAAATGACCTTATGGCGACATGACTTTGGAATATTTTCCACATGGGGAAAGGACGTTGCGATACGTGTTACAAGTGAAGCCAAAAAATGATTTGCCCTTCCAAAGTAGGCATCTGCCTGATGAACAATTGTAGGAATACGCAAGGTTATTGCCGCCATCATTGTAGGGAAAGAGGCATATCCTCCAAAGCCAATCACAGCCGCTGGTTTTATACGCTTTAGTTGATAAAGGGCTGCGAGCGTTCCAGTTACAAGCTTAGCCCCGCCTTGCACCTTTTTATGCAGTGAGCCTGTTAGCTGACCTGCAGGAATTTTAATGAGAGATACATTCGGCACCTTAAACTGATGCCCGCGTACATCTGTAAAAAAGAAAACTTTATAACTTTGATCACTCAATTCTTGGGCAAGGGCTTGAGCGGGAAAAACATGCCCTCCTGTTCCTCCGGCGGCAAGGACGATTGATTTTTTGAGCTTACTCATACTCACCAATCCTTCGGCGCATTAGTCCTAATACCATTCCCATACCCACCGCTTGAGCAACCATAGAAGAGCCCCCATAACTGATAAAGGGAAGAGTCATTCCTTTGGTAGGAATTAAATTAAGAGTTGAGGCCATATTAATAATGGCCTGCAACCCAAACTGAACAAGCAAACCAGAAGAAGCAAGCACAACAAACATGTTGTTTTCTTCAAAGAGTCGAAAAAAACAACGCAGTAGAATAAAAGCAAAAATAAGCACCAAACCCACACATAAAACCATGCCAAATTCTTCCCCCGCTACAGCAAAGATAAAATCCGCATGGGCATCAGGGAGAAACTTTTTCACCGTTCCTTCTCCTGGACCTTTTCCAAGAAAACCTCCATTCAAAAAGGCTTCTAAAGATTGATTGATTTGATACCGGTCGCCAAATTTATCGCCCACGTCAGGATTCAAAAAGTGATCCACCCGTCGCGCTACGTGAGAAAAAAGGAAATAAGATCCAAAAAGGCCGCATACACCAAAGGCAAGGCCAAAGAAAATCCAAAAGAGGGGCATTCCTGCAAGAAAAAACTGAACAAACCAAACAACTGTAATGAGGGCTGTCATGCCAAGATCCGGCTGCAAGAGTAAGAGGCTAGCTACACATAAATATAGTCCCAAGGAAATCAAATTCCCCGGAAAGGAAGCGTCACTCTTTTGGTTTGCAAAAAGCCAAGCACACACAACCACAAGGGAAGGTTTTACAAATTCCGAAGGTTGAAGGGAAATGCCTCCGAAATTAATCCAGCGGGAAGCCCCCTTAATTTCAACACCCATAAAAAGCGTAAAAATAAGTCCTAGAAAGCTTAAACCCAAAAGGCCAAGAGCAAACCACTTTATATTTTGTAGAGAAAGGAGTGAGACACCAATTAACATCGCGAAGGTTGGCACTAAAAAGAGAAGGTGCTTTTTGATAAAATGGAAAGAACTCCAATGGTGTTGATCAGCAACAGCAGGACTTGCCGCCATAATAAGAAAAATACCCAGAAAAATAAGAGAGATAAGAGAAATGAGAAGCCAGCGATCAATAGTCCACCACCATTGTCCTAGGAGGTTTGTATTTGTCCGAGCTAGAGAGAGCATCCACCTCTCCTTACTGCTTGATCGTTATATCCATTGATCAGCTCGTCCACATACTGGCAAAAAGCCTCTCCCCTAGCCTCGAAATCTCGAAACTGATCAAAACTCGCACAAGCAGGAGAGAGGAGCACTACCGCTTGTGATTTTCCCTCTTTAAAAGCAAGAGACGTAGCCAACTCAGTTGCTTCTTTAAGGTTTTCACATAAGGTATGAGGCACCTCTTTGCCTAAACATAAGGAAAAGGTTGAGGCAGCCTCACCAAATAAATAGGCGTGCTTAATAAAGGGAAAATAAGGTTTAAGAACCTCGATACCGCCCTCTTTCGGCCGGCCCCCTAACAACCAGTAAAGAGGCCTGTGCTTAAAACAAGCTAAGGCTTTCGCAACAGCCTCACCATTCGTGCCTTTACTATCATTGACAAAGGTCACATTACCTTTTTCAGCCACGATCTGTTGACGATGTGCAAGCCCGCGAAATGATATAATTCCCTCAAGAACTGTCTCCCGATCTAGCCCTACAGACCGCAGAGCACCATAAGCAGCCGCAATATTCTGCCAATTATGTTGCCCTTGAAGAAAGGGAAGGGTATTCAAGTTTAACACTCTTTGAGAATCTTCATAAAGAATACCCTCTTTCACATAAACCCCTTGGGAAAGGGTTTTACAGGTTGAGATAGGGAGAAGATTGATGGAGCCTGAAGCCTTCAAGGCTTCATAAATTGTTAAGCAAGGAAGGTCATCCAGGCTAATTACCAAAGTATCTTGAGGAGTTCCATTTTTATAAATTAATTTCTTTGCTTCAATATAACCCTCCATTCCCCCGTGTCGTTCCAAATGATCAGGAGTGATATTCAACAAGACACTAACGTCAAAATGAAGATGGGGTGAAATTTCCAATTGATAGGAAGAAACTTCTAAAACATAGACGCCTCCCTCATCTATCGGGCAAAATTCCATAACAGGGATCCCAAGGTTTCCACCAACCTCAACGGTGGCTCCACTGTGTCTAAGTGTATGGCCAATTAACGTTGTTGTTGTTGACTTACCATTTGTCCCTGTAATGCCAATGTAACGCGCACGGGGATGACTTTGCCATAGAACTTCGAGATCACTTATGGGCTGAACATTAGCTATTCGGGCTTGTGTCACCGCCGGATGGGGCGCAGGATATTGATGGGGGATTCCTGGACTTAAAAGAAAATGATCAATCTTTTCCCATTCAATCGTCGCAATGTCCTTTAAGGGAATTCCTTCTTTTTCCGCCGCTTTGCGAGCTTCTTCTTGATCATCCCAAGCAAAAACATGAGCGCCAGCTTTACATAAGCTGTAAGCAACAGATCTTCCTGATCTCCCCAAACCAAGGACCACAATATTTTGATTTTTATAGTTTATTGGAACAATCATCTCTCTAACGTAATTTAAGTGTAGCCAAGGCTAACAAAGCTAAAACAATCGAAATAATCCAAAATCTAAACACAATCGTAGGCTCTGACCAACCCTTTTTCTCAAAGTGATGGTGAATAGGAGCCATCAAGAAAATTCTTTTACCACCCGACAATTTAAAATAACCCACTTGCAAAATGACGGATATAGCTTCCATCACAAAAAGGCCACCTGCGATGGCTAAAATGAATTCATGCTTTGTAATCATAGAGATCATTCCTAAAGCCGCCCCTGCAGAAAGAGAGCCTGTATCGCCCATAAAAACGAGAGCAGGCGGTGCATTAAACCATAAAAACCCAAGACCTGCTCCGATCAAAGCACCACCAAAGATAGCAAGCTCTCCTGTTCCTGGAATAAAAGCAATTTGAAGATAATTAGCAAAAATGTGATTTCCGACCAAATATGAAATAAGAACAAAACAAGCCGCCACACTCATGACTGGCCCTACCGCAAGTCCATCAAGCCCATCTGTCAAATTAACCGCATTAGAAGCCCCAACAATCACAAAAATTCCAAAAGGAATGTAAAAATAGCCTAAATCGACAAAAATATTTTTGAAAAAAGGAAGAGACGTACTCGTGGAAAGAGAAGGCTCTCCTATGTTCATGACCGCATAGGCTCCAATTGCGCTAATTATAATTTGGATAAGAAGTTTTTTCTTTCCTGAAAAACCTTTAGAGTTATTCTTTGTAAGCTTTAAATAATCATCATAAGCTCCCAAGCATCCAAAACCGAGGGTCACTAAAATAACGACCCAAATATATCTGTTCTCTAAATTAGCCCACAAAAGGGTGCTCAATGTCACACCAAACAGAATCAACGTTCCTCCCATGGTGGGAGTACCCTGCTTTGTCAGGAGATGAGAGACGGGCCCATCGTCTCGAATGGGTTGACCATGGCGTTGGTGGCGCTTCAACCATTTAATGAGGGACGGACCACACAAAAAACTAATTAAAAGAGCGGTGAGCAGAGCTGAGACTGTACGAAAGGTAATATACCGAAACACATTGAAGAAAAGAAAGTCATGTCCATAAAGAGTGTAGAGATAATAAAACATATTTAACCCACCCTTTTCTTTTCTTGAAGTACAAGAAGAGCCTCAACAATAGGTTTGACACGAGTCCCTAAGGAAGCCTTAACACTGACGATATCCCCCGATTGTACTTCTTTTAAGACAAGGGGCATTAACTCCAAAGAAGTAGGTGCATACCCCCCTCTGAGGGAATGTGGCAGAGAAGCAAATAGAGATGCCATATAAGGCCCACAACAGAAAACAAGATCGATCTTGTTTTCTAAAAGACATTCCAAGAGCTCTTCGTGACGCTGTTTAGAAAGACTCCCTAATTCCCGCATATCTCCAATAACAGCAATTTTTCGCCCTTGGCCACTTTTACCTAGAACAGTAAGAGCTGCTTTCATAGATGTAGGATTGGCATTATAACTTTCATCAATAACAGTAAAATCACCCTTATACCACTGCCCCCTTCCAGAAGGAGGCTTCAAAATTGCAAGAGAATAAGCCGCTTTTTTAACATCAGCTCCGGCTAATGAGACGCCCCCTAAAGCTGCAAGACTATTAAGTGCCCAATGAAGTCCAGGCACAGGAAGGCTATAGGAAAGAGTCTCGCCCTGAATCTCAACCATAATTTGACTTTCTTCTTCCTTGCCTTCCCAAGAAAGAAGCCGGAAATCAGCCTCTTTCGATTGACCAAAACTGTAAACTTTAAGTCCTTTTTCAAGAGCCAACCGGGAAAGAAGAGAATAGTGGGCGTTATCAGCATTTAAGAGGACAGGCGCCCCCTTTTCCATAGCTTCAAAGATTTCTGCTTTAGCGCGAGCAATATCTTCTTCTGTTGTAAAGAATTCAGCATGGGCTTCAACAACAGTTGTAATGATGGCAATGTGCGGCTTTATCATGTGGGTTAAAGGTCGGATCTCACCAGGATGATTCATCCCCACTTCAAAAATGCCGAATTCCGTTTTTTCAGGCATGCGTGCCAAAGTTAAAGGAACACCCCAATGGTTATTATAACTCGACACACTGCCATGAGTAAGCCCTTGATCTTTCAAGATCACCTTCAGCATATCTTTTGTACTGGTTTTCCCAACGCTCCCCGTAATAGCAATACGCTTTGCGTTCGAACGTTCTCTTGCCGCTATTCCTAGTTTTTCTAAAGCTCTCAGCGTATCTTTCACGACAAGTTGAGGTAGAGGGACTTTAGATACGTGAGAGGCAAGCGCGGCTACAGCACCCTTTTCATAGGCATTTTCAAGAAAAAGCTCCCCCTCTCCCTTCTCTCCCTTAAGGGCTACAAAAAGGTCACCTTTTGCAAGGGTACGTGTATCAATAGAAATCCCAGAACATACCCATGGGACTGTTGACTCCCCACCTGTTATTTTATCAATATCCTGTGAATTCCAAAGTATTCTCACGGGTTCATGCATTTTTGGACCTCTTCAACATCATTAAAGGGAAGAGCTTTATCTCCAATTAATTGGTAGGTTTCATGACCTTTACCGGCAATCAAAACAACATCTCCTGGTACCATCTCTTTTAAAGCCGTCTGAATCGCTTCACTACGTGAAGCAATCTCGCTTGCTTCGGGACATTTTGCAAGTATTTGTTGCCGAATTTCTGCGGGATTTTCATAACGTGGATTATCATCGGTAATAATAACCTTATCTGCCAAGCGATGGGCTATATCCCCCATCTCAGCTCTTTTCATCGTATCTCGATTCCCTCCACAACCAAAAACAACCGTGAGCTTACCATGGGTATGGGGCCTTAGGGAGAGGAGAGCTAATTTTAAACCATCGGGCGTGTGAGAATAATCAACATAAATATCCTTTGCGGCTTGCTCAAGACGCCCAGGAACGCCCTTCAAATTTCCACATGCCGCAATAGCGGATGAAGGATTCTCCCCACAAGCTATCACTGCACTTAAAGCGGCAACAACATTATAAACTTGAAACTCCCCTACCAGAGACAAATTGAAATCATATTTTTTCCCTTCAAATGTAAGAGAAACATTCTGGCTTCCAGGTTGAGGCACAATTGAGTTAATTCGTATTGTTTCTCCCGCTTTACCAAAACTAATCATCTTTAAAGATCGCCTTTGACAGAGATTCTTTAGCTTTTCATATTCAAGAATATCTGTATTGAGGATCGCACAGGTATCATGCACCATAATTTCCTTAAAAAGACGGCATTTTGCATCAAAATAGGCCTCCATGGTTTGATGATAGTCTAAATGATCATTCGTAAAATTAGTAAAGACAGCTGCCTTAAGTTTGACCGAGTCCAAACGATGTTGATGAAGACCATGACTTGAAGCTTCAAAAGCCAAATGATCTATTTTCTCTTCCTTAAGAGATTGAAGTATCTGATGAAGCCGAATGGGGTCAGGCGTATTTAATCCTGCTGTTCCCGTAGGGGGTGGCAAAGGGCGGCCTTCGATTACAAGTCCTAAGGTCCCCAAACTTGCGGCCGGTAGATTTAATTGCGCCCAAATCTGCCTTATAAATGTCACGACAGATGTTTTACCATTCGTTCCCGTTACAGCAACAATATTCTCAGGTTGCAGTGGATAATGAGCTGCAGCAAGTACACTCGCTACTTTGCGTATTTCTTGACTGACAAAAAAACAAACATGTGGGTAAGAATTTTTTATGTCGGATCCGATTTGTTCTTTAAACTCAAGAGGCACAATAATACCACCGGCGCCTCGATCAAGGGCTTCTTTAATATAAGTTGTCCCATCATATTGAGTTCCAGGAATGGCAATAAAAAAGCCTCCCTTTTCAACGGTTCGCGAATTGATGCTCAGAGAGGTTGGTTCATTAATCAGCTTTCCTAAAGGAGTTAAAATTCCATTATCAATTAAGGCAGATAAGTTCATTGTCTTAGGTCCTTGCGTCATGAGTAGCCTTGGCGTGGATAAACTGAGGACTTTCCGCAGACTCATGTTTTTCTTCAGTTACAGGAACCACTTGAAGCAAAGGGGCGATTCGCTCGATGACTTTTCCAGCAATCGGCGCCGCATTCCAGCCTGCTGCATTAAATCCATAGGTTTCTTTAATAGCCTGAGGACGGTCCACCATAATTAAAACTATATATTGAGGACGACTCATTGGAAAGGCCCCAACGAAAGAAGTCATATTGCTTCCCTTTTTATAGGCTTTTCCAGAGAGAATGTTGGCCGTCCCCGACTTTCCACCCACCTCATAATTTTTAACTTGTGCTCTTTTGCCGGTTCCTTCCGCAACAACTCTATACATCAATTGACACATTATCTTAGAGGTTTCTTTTGAAACGATCTGAATGCCTTGATCACTTTGAGCGATCTCTTTTTTCAAAAGAGTTGGTTTATTCATCATACCTTTATTTACAATGCCTGCTATGGCTGTAACAAGCTGTAAAGGACTGATGGAAATTCCGTATCCATAGGAAGCCGTCATAGTGGTAACCTCACTCCAACTTTTGGGATAAATGGGGGCACCAACTTCAGAAATTTCTATTGAAGGTGTTTCAAAAAAGCCCAATTTTTTGAAAAATTCTTGTTGACGTTCAGAGCCAACTTGCATAGCCATTTTTATAGCTCCAATATTGGATGACTTAGTAAAAATCTCCGCCACTGTTAAAGGTGGATTAACATGAGGATAATCTGTTATTTTAAAACGACCAATATGAATAGGAGCACTTACATCATAAACTGTTGAAATACTTGCAATTTTACTTTCTAAAAAGAGAGCAGTATTAAAAATTTTAAAGCTTGAACCCATCTCATAGGCCCCTAAGGTAATTCGATTAAAAAGAGCATCTTTTTGTGACCCTATTTTCCCCACCTGATTTGGATCAAAATCAGGAAGAGAGACCATAGCCAAGGTCTCACCTGAACGCACATCCATAATGATGCCTGCTCCTCCTTCAGCATGAAACTTTTCAATGCCCGCTACAAGCTCGTCTCGCAAAACATGCTGCACACGGATATCAAGGCTTAATTGTAGAGCATTTTTTTCAGATAAAAGATATTGATCAAATTTCCTCTCGACTCCGCCAAGCCCCTCATTATCAATATTTGTAAAACCCAGAATGTGAGAAAACAATTCCCCATGGGGATAAACCCGCCTTTCATCAGAGCGAAAATAAAGGCCAGGTATGCCCAGGCGCATAATCTCTGCCTGTTTCTGAGGCGTAAGGTGCCGGGCGAGCCAAATGAAAGCCTTATCTGATTTAAGCTTTTGTATGGTTTCTTCAAGATTTAATTCAGGTAACACTTGCACCAGCTTTTCTGCTGCGTCTTTTGGATCAATGACCACCTTGGCATTAGCATAAAGAGAGGATGTGGTTAAGCTTGTAGCAAGGAGCTCTCCATTACGATCCACAATGTCTGCGCGAAAGCTTGTCCCATGAGGAGAGCGCGCAAATTTATGACCTTCTCCTCCAATACCTCTGATTAAACTGACATCCACAAGCCGAAAAGTAATAACAAGAAAAGCCAAGATAAAAGTACATGCCACAACTAAAAGGCGTGCTTTTGCCATATCTAAATTTTGACGAAGTGACTTAGCCTCACGCCAAGAAGTTGCTTCATAAAACTCTTCAGGAATATAAAGCTTACGTTGGCTCATTCATCTGTCTTCATTGTAGCAAGATGAGGCCTAGGCAACGTTCTTGCAAAATCATCTTTTAAGTCAAGGTCACGGCTAACGGCTAAGATTTGATTCGTCTTCATTGGCTTAATATCCAAAAATTTTTGGGCCAGATTTTTAAGGCGCTGAGGCTCGTTTAAATGACTCCATTCCGCCTTTAAAATGTGTATACTTTCTTTTTCACGTCGAATCTGCTGTGTGGCTTTTGATATTTTTTGCTCAATTTCAACAACTTCGTGTTTAACTTTAAAAAGAATACATCCTAGAATAAGAGAAAGAACAAAAAAGAGAGAAGTGGAACGGGACATTTAAACCTCTCCTTCTGTACGAATAGCCCACCGCAATTTGGCGGAACGGGCACGGGGATTTACTTTAATTTCTTCTTCAGTTGGCAGAAGAGCTTTTCGATTTTTCATTTCAAAGAGAGGCTTTTGACGCGGCGCATCGGGAAGATGCCTTGAGGTGTGAGGAAGTCCCCCACTTCGTTTTTTCAAAAACATTTTTACAATACGATCTTCAAGAGAGTGAAAACTTACAACAACCAAACGGCCGCCCCCTTTTAAAAATTTTTCGGAAGCTTCAAGTCCACGCTCCAACTGCCCCAGTTCATCATTCACATAAAGGCGGAGTGCTTGAAAGGTTCGCGTTGCAGGGTCAAACCCTTTTCTCTCAAAGCCAACAATAGAGCGCACCAATTCGGCGAGCTGGCCAGTTGTATAGAAAGGCCGTTTTTCAATAATAGCTTTAGCAATGGCACGAGAGCGACGCTCTTCTCCATAAACCCATAAAATACGAGAAATTTCCTTAGCTTCAAAGGTATTGACCACATCGGCAGCGCTCAATCCCTTTTTTTCCATGCGCATATCGAGGAGACCATCCGCTTTAAAAGAAAAGCCGCGTTCTGGATTGTCAATTTGCGGCGAGGAAACACCTAAATCAAAAACAATTCCATCATAGGTTTTTTCTGGAACAAGCTTTGCAAGATCTCCAAACCTTCCTTCAATAAAGAAGAAGCGGTCTTTGTACTTTTGTTTAAAATCCTCAGCACGCACTGAAGCTTCTGGATCACGATCACACCCAATTACCGTACATGCAACTTTATCTAAAATAGCACCTGTATAGCCTCCTGTCCCAAAAGTCGCATCAATATAGGTTTCGTTGTTTTGAGGAGAAAGGGTTGCAAGCACCTCCGAAAGCATGACAGGATTATGACTCATCAGCGCCCCGTAGCTTTAAGGTGGCTTGCTTTTCTTGAACCCTCTGGCGCGCTTCTTTTTGGTGCTCTTCAAATAGCATTGGATTCCATATTTGGAAAGTCGCGCCGCGCCCCACAAAAGCCACTTCCTCTTTAATTTTGGCATGGTCCAGCAGCAAGCTGGGAAGAATAATACGGCCATCTCCATCCAAAGACAGCATTTGCGAATCGGCAAAGATGGTGGCTGTTAAATCATCTTGAGTTTCAGAAAAAAGATCCAGTTGATCAACGCTATCGCTCAACCGCTGCATACGATCAATCCCCATCCCTTCAACGGCAGAAAGCTTATAAGAGCGAAAAGCAACGATGCCCTGAAAAGACTGCCCAGACAAAGCAAGACGAAAAGAAGCGGGCACAGAAACACGCCCCTTTTTATCAAGCTTATTAATGAAGGTAGACAGAAATAGTTTCATTTTTCCTCTTACACATCTTCTCCTCACCCTTAATGGGATAAAGAGACATGTTTCTGGTATATCACGGGAAATTATGGGATTCAACGGGATAATCTGGGATGAAAATGAACCACAGAGTTATCCACAAACTTTTGCCGGAATTAATTGAGGAAAAACGACGTCACTCCAAGAGTAATATATTGTTTTTTAATAATTTTAAAAAGCCACAAAGAGAACAACCTTTAAAAGGAATTATTGATAGTAAAAAGTTATCCACTGGAAAAAATTAAGCTTTAAGATCTTTCTTATACATATTCACAACAGCATGATAATTAGAGAAGTTTCCCAATTCCCTTAAGTTGAAAAATTTTATTGTGCTAAAAAGGCAGGGATTTTAAATCCTCTTCAAGCCCTTCTCTCATTTTTTAGACCTCCATCCTCTCATCTGTACTAAAGTCAGGAAAAATGTTCATCTCTGAACCTCTCCCTAAAATCTTTTTCTCTTTATTAAGTATATTTTAACGAAGATAGTTTAACCTACGTAAATGGAATTGAATTAGAAAGAAGAGATGCCTCTCTTTCAATAAGAGATTCCAAAACAACTGTAAAACAACAAAGGGAAAAATCATTATGAATAAGAGATTACTCCAAGGTTTGATAGTGACCACCTTCTCTATAATATTTACAAGCGGGAGCCTCATCGCAATGAACAGCGAGGCCTATAATTGCAAAATGGCTTGCTTAGAGCAACATGACAAATGCAAAAGGACTTGTAAGGATCCATCCGAACCTGGTTCCCCAGAGTGTTCAGGAATGTGCGATGACACAAGAGAAACCTGCCTGAGTAAGTGTAAGTAATGGATGATCAACGTGACCAATTCTAAAATAAAGGTCCCTTAAAAGGAACTTTAGAAAAGACAGAGCGGCGTTGTTGCATCTATAGCTGAAAAAGTCACAGGAGGGAGACGTCAATCAAACTCACAGAGTCGAACAAACTGCCCAACCCTCTCTGTGATTTATGGGTTTAACAACTTTATGAAAGGAATATCACCATGCAAAATATTTCTCCGGACATCCGTACTGACTCTAGGAGTCTTCACGTCGGCTTTAACCTTGATGAACTCTCGGACCCAAGCTGAGTGCATTTGTGTATGTGCTGCTGATGATCCGAACGATTCTAGTGTATCTGATGTACTAAATTTGAATTATAAAACGGCTGATTTAGCAGCTTGTCAAAGATTATGCAAGATTTATACAAAAGATCCTTCTTACATAGGATACTGTGCTGGCCGGCCGCTTCCACGTTGACAGATGGGAGGTGAAAAAAATTTCCTAAAACCGCCACAGGGAAAGCAGCACAAACAAAGGTAAGAGGATCACAACAGACCATGCCATATAGCCAAAAAAGCTGGGCATAGTCACCTTGCGTCCTTCGGCAATGGCTTTCACCATAAAGTTGGGTGCATTGCCAATATAGGTCATGGCTCCTAAAAAGACAGCGCCTAAAGAAATAGCCTCAAGGGTATGGGTCAAAGTTGTCATCAACGTCACAGCTTCTCCTCCCGCCATGTGAAAGAAAACAAGGTACGTTGGCGCATTGTCCAAAAAGGAGGAGAGGCCTCCCGTCAACCAAAAATACATCATGTTATTGGGCTCTTCACCGGACTCTACAAGAGAAATGAGAGGGGCTAAAGCTCCTCCACGGCCCGCGGCAAGGATAGAAATCACAGGAATGACTGTCATAAAAATACCAAAGAAAAGTTTGGCAACTTCCTTTAAAGGCTCCCAAGAAAAATGATTTTCTTTGTGAATTTCTGAAGAAGTAAAAAACCAAGAAGTGAGGGCAAGGAGGATTAATCCCACATCTCGCAGAAGGTTTGAAAGTTTAATAGAAACACCCCCGACATTTAAAGAAACAGCAGATTGCCAAACACCACTCATCAGAACGAGCCCTATGACTCCAAGAAAAAGAAGGCCATTATATTTTCCCTTAAGCGTTACCCTCAAAGGCCGATGACGAAAGGGATGCCCTTCCTTCCAGGTAAAGTAGGAATCCACTCCATAAAAAATGAATAGGAGGGGAGCTGTAATCAAAATTAAGTCAAATCCTAGTTTTTGCAACGGCCAGAAAAAGGCTACCCCATTTAAAAATCCCAAAAATAAAGGCGGATCTCCAAGAGGGGTCAAGATACCTCCAATATTTCCTACAAGAAAAATAAAAAAGATCATGTGATGGACACGCATTTGGCGATGTTCATTAATGTGCAAGAGAGGCCTTATAAAAAGCATTGCCGCCCCTGTTGTCCCAATCCATCCTGCTAAAAACGTTCCCACGCCCAGCAAGGCTGTATTCACCAAAGGAGTGCCAGGGGAATGGATATCAATTTTTATCCCCCCCGAAATGATATAAAGGGCTGAAATAATGATGATAAAGGGCAGGTAATGATGGAAAAAGGTTTGGGCGACTTCTTTTGAGGCGAGATCAATTCCAAAGAAATTAATAAGAGCAAAAATGGTCATCAGAGACCATAGCAGCGCAATTTTACCATAATGATTTTCCCAAATATGGACGGCAAGAAGAGGCATAAAAGCCAAAGACAACAGCATTCCCACAAAGGGAAGCCCCCACCATAAACTTAAATCTTGCCCTGGCAAACTCTCCCCTGTCGCCAAAAGAGGCGCGGGGAGCAAAAAACCGAACATGAGAAAAAATATTTTTACGCCCATTCTTGAACCTTCATCTTTTTCACGACAGTTTAGGGTCAGCAAGCGCCTGAGGGAAGTGCTTTTTAAAAGATACCAAAAATGAGAGTAAAAATATATATTTTAAGAAAAGCTAGCTATTTTAGTCTTTTCACCTTATATACACTTTATCTCTTTCAATTATTTACAAAGTCTGGTCATTAGATGTCTTCATTTTCAACGTTTGCCCTCCCCTCATTTTTAAGCGATTCCCTTAAGCGTTTGGGTCTTACAACACCTACGCCCATTCAAGAAAAAGCAATTCCTGAAGGACTTAAAGGTCACGATATTTTAGCCTCCGCCCAAACAGGGACGGGCAAAACAATGGCTTACCTCCTTCCACTTATTACAAACTTAATGAAGAATCCGCAATCGAAAGCCCTGATCTTGGCCCCAACCCGTGAACTTGCAGCTCAAATTCAAGAAGCGGCTCGTTCTATTGCCTCTGGGCAGATGGGAAGTGTGCTTTTAATTGGCGGCGACCCCATGATGAAGCAAATTTCTAACCTAAAAAGAAACCCACGGCTTATTATTGGCACCCCAGGACGGATTAATGATCACCTGAATAGAAAAACTCTCAAGCTCCATGAGGCAAGTTTTTTGGTTCTGGATGAAGTGGATCGCATGCTAGATATGGGCTTTAGTGAAGCTTTAAAGACAATTATGCCTCACCTTGCGAAAGAGCGCCAAACCTTTATGTTTTCCGCCACAATGGCCGAAGATATCAAAAAGCTCTCCCTTACCTATTTAAAAAAACCACAACTCATCACCGTAGGTTCAACACGTGAGCCTGTCTTAAAGATTAAACAAGAAACACGACACACAACAGCAAATGAGAAATTCCCTTCTCTTCTAGAAGAGTTAGGATCGCGTGAAGGTAGTGTTATTATCTTTGTTAAAACAAAGCATGGTGCTGATCGACTTGCGGTCAAGCTTAGTCAGCAAAAACACCCTGCCTCTGCCATTCATGGTGATCTAAAGCAACGAAAAAGAGACGCCGTAATTCAAGATTTCCGTAAACTCAAGACACGCATCATGGTCGCAACAGACGTTGCTGCACGCGGCCTTGATATTCCTCATATTATGCATGTGATTAACTACGATCTTCCCCAATGCCCTGAGGATTATATCCATCGAGTCGGACGTACAGGACGCGCAGGAATGGAAGGCTTTGCTCTTTCTTTTATTGCTCCCGAAGATAATATAAAATGGCGTCGAATTCATAATTTGATAAACAACAAAAATGAGCCACAAGGAGGATCAAGAAGCGAAGATCCTTCTCATAAAAGAAAGAAAAAGCCACGCCCCTTTGATTCAGAGAAAAAATCAAGGTCATTTGGTTCTGATAAAAAACAGAGAGCCTTTGATCCTGACAAAAAATCGAGGCCCTTTGGTTCTGACAAAAAAGCAAGACCCTTTGATTCCGAAAAGCCACGGCCATATGATCCTGACAGAAAACAAAGACCCTTTGGTTCTGACAAAAAAGCAAGACCCTTTGATTCCGAAAAGCCACGGCCATATGATCCTGACAGAAAACAAAGACCCTTTGGTTCTGATAAAAAGGCACGACCTTTTGTTTCCGCTGGCGCTATTGCAGACAAGAAAAAACCTTCAAAGAATAACTCTTGGAAGAATCAGAGATCTGCTTATAGGGGGTAAGACTCCTTCTTCACTTTGCTGGAAACTTTGTGAAACCAATACAAAATTGCAAGGAAAACGATAAGTCCCAAAACGTCTGTCGACTCCGCAAGAGCCGTAGGAACGGCCTTAAACACACTTGTACTTTGGTAAGCCACAAAAGGAATCGCGATTAAAATTCCGACAATCGCCTCTCCCGCAATAAGCCCTGAAGCAAACAAAAGTCCCCGCCTTTCAACAGTCGCTTTTTCTGAAGCGTTTGCCTTAGTTTTTTGAAGAACTCTTTGAGAAAGAGCAGCAAGGATGCCTCCGACAAGCAAAGGAACAGTGACATCGAGAGGCATATAAATACCCACAGCCACAGCAAAAATAGGAAAACGCCATTTTGACTCTGCTTTCTTTAAAGCGCGATCGATAAAGAGGACAACAATACCAAGAGATATACCCGTAATAATCATACTCCAATCCATGGACTGATTAAAAATGGCTTGGGATACGGCCGCCATCAGAGCCGCTTTTGGAGCACTTAAAGCTTGAGTGGGATCCATCCCTTCCCTGGGGAGAACTTCACCAAATCCATAAGCTTCAAACAAAAGCTGAAAAATAGGCGCTAACACAACTGAAGAGGCAAGAACTCCTAAAATCAACATAATCTGCTGTTTCCACGGCGTTGATCCCACCAATTGTCCTGATTTTAGATCTTGCATATTATCACCCGCAATACCCACAGCACATCCAATGAGAGCTCCTAACAAAATGGTAATCCCAGCAGCACTGAGGGTGGCGTTTGCATCCTCCCAAAAATTGGGCTGCAGGCTAAAAAACACTAAAAGAGCACAGGAAACAATCAAAATCACCATAAGGATCATCCCCGAAATAGGACTACTCGAAGTTCCTAAAATACCGCACATATAAGATGACATGGCGCTTCCAAGCGCACTGAGAAAAAAAGCAAGTATTGTAATCAGCAAGCTGGTCATAATGACAAATGTAAAAGAAAGAGGTAGTCCGCTTGTTACAATAATATGATTGAAGATCATATAGATGGGCAAAATAAGAAGAACCACGCCCAAGGCCACATAAGTAATCGGAATATCAAACTCAGTTCGTACAATATTTGATTTACCTTCTGTTTTAATTTTTTGAACGGCTTCAAGAGACGCTTTAATGGCTCTTCGTAAAGGATCAATTAGCTCTACGATCATCCATAAAGCCCCAAAAATCATCATCCCCACTCCCACAATGCGAATCTTTGAATTCCAAATTTCCACGGCCGCCGTATAGGCATTTCCTGCACCTAATGGCAAACCATAAAAAAGGCCAAAAAGGGGCACACCCACAAACCATGCCAAAATAGCCCCCACAAAGGTAGCAAAGGCAATTTGAAGACCCACGATATATCCCGCACCCACCAAAGCTAAAGAGAACCCTGCACTCACCCCAACAACAGTATTTCCAGCACGGCCCCAAATGTTGATGCTATCGGCTAAAAACTGAAATCCACTTTGGCAAAATTTTATGACGGCCGCAGCTAACCCTGCGAATACAATCTCTTTAGCAGCCGTTGTATCTCCTCCTGCTTTTAGCACTTCTGCTGTCGCAACACCCTCAGGAAATTTAAGATCACTTTCGATCACCATCGCACGCCTTAAAGGCACAGATAAAAAAACCCCTAAAAGACCTCCAACAACTGTCAAACTGATCATAATAGGATAGGGAAATCCATCCCAATATCCAATCATCACCATGGCCGGCAATGAAAAGGCAACAGAAGCCGCAATAATTTCACCAGCGGAAGCAGCCGTTTGGACGACGTTGTTTTCAAGAATATTTGATTTACCAAATAACTTTAAAACTGCCATAGAAATAACTGCGGCCGGAATACAAGCAGATACGCTCATGCCCACTTTCAAGACAAGATACGCATTGGATCCTGCCATAAGAATGGCAAGCAATGCCCCTAGGATCACAGCCTTAACAGTGATTTCAGGCAAATGTGTTGATGCTGAAATGTAGGGGGTAATCGCTTTTATAGCTTTCCGACTCATTTAATTCATTCTCCCGTGCATTAATTTTTTTCAACAAAAAATCTCAATTGCATTAACCTTTACACAAGGATAAGCTTGATGCAAGAAAAAGTATCTAATTTAAAAGCCTTTTTGATTCCTTAAAGCATCTAAAAACCCTTGAAGAATGTAAGAAGCAGCCATTTTATCGATGACTTTTTTCCTTTTTTCACGAGAAACATCGGCTTCAAGAAGTATCCTGGTAACGGCCACTGTTGAGAGACGCTCATCCCACAAGCAAAGAGGGAGATCGGAAAGAGTCAATACATTTTGAGAAAACTGACGAATTGATTGACAACGAGGCCCCTCACTTCCATCCATATTTAAAGGCAGACCTACCACAATACCTACGATTTGATGATCGTTAAAAACTTTTAAAAGGGTTTGTGAATCCACCTTCCATTGGGTACGTCGAATCACGTCAAAGGGAGTGGCGATAGTACGATTTACATCCGAAAGCGCAAGACCAATGGTTTTTTCACCAACGTCACAGCCCAAAAGACGTCCCCCCTTTTCAAAAGAGATTTGTGCAAATTCATTCAATGAGAGTAAAGTCATCTTTGTTCACCAATTTTTAAGACCTTTAGAGATATGATAATGACATGATCTACAAGGAGGGAGCCTATTCATGACATTATCGCATCAATCTGTTGAAATCCTTTTGGACCTTATAGAAATAAAAGTCAGCAGTCTTCACATTCAAGATCGAGAAGATGCTCGCGAGCTTAACAAACTTAGAAAGTGCCGGCAAGAGTTGCTAAGCAATGGCACAGAGCCTTCCCTAAAACAAATGGAAGAACACTTAAAATCACGATCTCCTCAAGCACACCGCGTAAGGAGAGCCTATTACTCTAAATAATTAAGGGGTATCAGCAATATCGGCTCTTTCTCCAAGTACACTGTTCTCAAGACCAAAGGAATGATTAAAGTCTCCCACATTTTTAAGAAAAAGAGAAACAAGAAAATTTGTATTAGGCCTTACATCCCGGTCTCTATAGTATTGACGCACCACTGAAAAGCCCAGACCAAAGCAATCATCTCGATAAACAGCTCCCACACCACGTGTCAGAGGCCCCCCTCCATCTTTTTTGGTTACTAAGTTTTCTCTTAATTGCCCCATTAAAGTCCAATACTTCGTTATTTGAGAAGAAAGTGTCAATGCAATTTGGTTGAAATCCTTATGATTGACCGTTGACGTCTTATCAACAAATACATAGTTAACTGCAAGTCTCGCAATTGCTGGTCCTATTGTTCCTCCCGCATCTGTAACTCGTGGTTTAAAGGTTTTTTCATCCAAACGAAACCTATAATTAAGATTCAACCAAGAAAAAGGAATTGCTATAAGACGCCCAACATAATCAGATGGACGACGTCCAAAACCTTGGGTTAAATCCAAACGCTTTGGAGGAGATAAGGAGTAACTTTGACCAAAAAACGCGCTAACATCTCCATACTGCTTACCTGTGGAAAGGACTTCGCCCCCATAAACAGCTCGACTTCCCGTATCAATACGATCATACCCAGGAAAACGATCTATACTAAAAAGGTTAGTGTCATTGAATTCAAAGTCGGCACTGTCCTCGTTAGGAACTCGCTTAAGACCAATAGGCTTATCTGGAGCCGTGATAACTTCAGCCACAGGTTGTACGACGTAACTTTGATCACATAATAAATTGGCAAAAGGCCATCGCCAATTAAGAGCGGCTTGAGGGAAAAAACGCCCTCCTCCTCTTCCTTGAAGAGAAGTGAGAGAATCTTTCTTTTCATTATTAAAGCCATATAAATCTCCGCGTAGTAATCCAGAAACGGAGAAAACTTGGCCAACAGAATTAACCCAAGGCCGCTTCCAGCTAACTTCCCCAATTCCTCGCTGCACATTAACCCCCTCTTGTCGATAAAGATTTAATAGATTTCCATTAAAGTTAAATCTTCCTCCCAAAGGATCAACGGCTGAGTATGCGTTATACTCTATAATAGGCAGAGGAGCCGCAATAGTCTTTTGAATATCTGAGTTTTGAAGTCCTTGAAAATGATAAACCTGTGCAGTTGCATAATCACGTTGACTCACAAACCCTTCTAAAATTCCCGATGACGTAAGCGCCGGCTTATTTGACCAACCCGAAATATTAAATTTCTTAAAATAAGTTTTATCACTAACATATCCTCCTTCCGCCCTCATACGCCAATCTTCTGTAAGATTAAACTTTCCATCACCAAAAACATGGCCTCGCCATTCAGGAAGCTTAAAATGATTCCTTTTTTCAGCAGTTATATCCTTATGGTTTTTTTTATACTTGATAAGACTTCCCTCCGTATTGAAGGTCCCAAAACCAAAAGCTTGACGATATTGACCAAAAACAAGAGGGTTTTGATTCGAATAAAAAATAGGATCAATAGTCATATCAATATCTTCAGAGAGAGCAATAAAATAAGGAACTTCAACACCTGCACCAAAAATGGTGTTATATACGGGCGTTGGAATCAAAAATCCACTGCGCCTCTCTAGTGGTTGAGTTGAATAGGGCATATATAAAATTGGTGTATCAAACAAACGAAATTGGGCATCCGTAAAATGGATATTTTTCCCCTCATTATCCTTAACAGCACGTCGCGCATTAATTTGCCATGTCGGAGGTTTATCTCCACAAAGCTGGCAGGGAGTATAAACAGCATTATCTAATTCTTCTCGATCTTCAAACTTACGTACTTCAACAGCGGCTAGTTTTGAATCATCTTCTAAAAGAGCCCTGAGATGAATGATAATTCCAGTTTTCAAATCACCCGTAAGTTCTAAGTACTCAACAAAGTCTATGTCCCCACTTGGCTGACGTAATCTCACATTACCTGATGCTGTAACAATATCTAGATTTTCATTATAAGTCACATAATCTGCTTCTAAAATGTTCCCCTCATATTGAAACTCAACATTACCTTTCAGAATCATAATCCCCAGATCACGATCATAAGTTTGTGCATCTGCATAATACAGAACAGGCTGATTATCCCCATCCAAAAACCCAGTTTGGCCATAAAGAGAGGAGGATAATAAGCTGCTTATAAACAAATAAAATGCTAGTTTTTTTATATTCATTTTAACCATCTTCTTGGCTAAACACAATTACGGCCCCCACCATAGCCGTAATTAGGGGAGGAAGCCAAGCAGCAATAAGAGAGGGAAGCCCTCCAGATGCACCAATGGCAAAAGTTATATCTTTGAAAAAGTACAGAAAAAGACCAGAAAGCAATCCAAAAAAAATGAAGAGAGCTGATTTTCCCTGCCTAACAGGACGACAAGAAAATGCAGCGGCAAGCAAAACCATAAACCCTAACCAGAAGGAATTGGCGAGCATAGACTGCCAAGACATTTGATACTTAAGACTTTGCAGCCCAGCCGCATCTAAAAGAGCAATGTAGGTCGGCAATTTCCAAAACGAAGAAACTAAACGACTGCTTTGCATTTGTTCAATTTTCTTTCGATTTAATGAAGTAGAAATAGATTTTCTTACAAAAGGTTTTGCCACTTGTCCAACACTCAAATCCCAGCCGTCATTAAGATCCAAATGACCCTCATGAATTCGTCCCGTTTTTGCATCAAGACGTTCAATAAACTTATTTTGCTCAGAGGTTGCAATAATATTTAAATCTTGAAATTCCATCTTCTCCAGATCGACTTTACTCGCTCTATAAATAACTTGATGAGGTCCTCTTTTCTCGCTAAACCACAAGCCTGTTGGGGAAAGTTTAATATCTTCTTTGTTTTTCAAGAGATAACGCTTCTCTAGCTTTTCAAAGCGTTCTTGCATAGCTGATGAAAGAGGGTTAAGGGCAGCTAAGTCAACAAATCCAATAAGAAGGGCTGTCATACTCACGGGAAGAATAATTCGCCAAAGAGAGACACCACTTGAGCGAATAACCACAAGCTCATTTGATCTATTCATACGCCAAAAAACAAAAAGGGCCGCAATTAAAACAATAAAGGGAAGAACTTGCTCTAAGAATTGAGGAGAGCGAAGAAAAACCATGCTTAATTTCATAAGGAGATCTATTTCCTTTGTCCCGGCGCGTCTTTGAAGTTCAGCGAAATCAAAAAGAAAAATAATGATAAATAAACACAAAAAAGTGGTTAAAAAGCTTAAAAGAAATGTACGACTCACATAACGTGATAGGAGGTTCATAAAAATCATGAGTTCTTCCTAAAATTAAACACACTAAAAACCCCAATTCCCCATGGGGTTAGCAGAAAAAGACATATCAAAATTGTCAAGATAACACTTCCATAAGCAAGAGGTATCATAAGGGTAGCATATTTCAATGTATGGAAAAAAATTATAACGCTCACCTGAAGAAGACTTGCACCCAAACATGAAACAAAGATTCTCGTAGATCTTCCCTTCCGATTAAAATGCCCAAGCAACATAAAGCAAACTGCGAGCAAAGCAAAAGCAAGAGCAAAAAGAGGAATGAGGAGACGTTGATGAGCAGCAGCTAAAAATTCTAATTTTGTAGAGTCTTTTAATTTTTCTTTAGGATTAAAAAGGTCCTCAAGTTGTCTTTCATAAGCTTTCAAAAACCGTGTTTCCTGAGTATTTTCTTTTTCCTCTTTTTTTTCTTCAATGGTATAACGATCAAAATATAAAATAGAGGGTTTTCCAGTTGATATGTCTTTTTCTTGGCGATTTCCATTCATTAGATAAATTCGTCCCCCCTCTTCCTTATCAAGAAGAACTCCTTTTTCTGCCATAAAGATTTTAAGGTTATTTGGTTCGCTGGCATCGTAAAGTAAAAGTCCTAAAAAATTGCCTTGTGCATCTTGCCCTCTAGCATACACCGTGTATTTCCCTATGGAGTTGAATTGACCTGCTTGGATGAGACTTACCAAGGATTGTTCTCTAAAAGACGTTGATATGTCGCGATATTTTCTAAAGGTCAATGGAATCACATAAAGAGAAAAAACATAAATAACAAGAGTAAACAGAATACCAATTGAAAGGACTGGTTTTGCAAGTTGCCAATAGCTTAATCCCGCAGATTGCATAACAACAAGCTCATGATCAGCTATAAGCTTATTATATATAAATAACACTCCGATAAGTACCGCGATAGGTGCAATAATCACAAATAAATTTGGCAAAAGATAAAGGATCATTTGAAAATACAAGAGAAGGGAAATCCCCTTATTTGCTACATAATCAATATAGCGAATAGACTGAGCGAGCCACGAAATCAGAGTAAGCACGACTACTACCGTAAGAGCAGTAAAAAAAAGTTGTTTAAATATGTAACGAGAAAGTTTGTGCATAACACTCGCAGAGTTAATTTTGAATTGGCTTGACAATCCTTCATATCGAAAAAAATTTCAAGATGCAAAGACTCTCTTTGCTAAAAGAAAAAGAAACGTTATATTAAGCCCACTTTCTAAACTGAGAGGGAAAGACGCATGCGTTGTTTAATTATTTTTGTAGTAACTCTTTTTATTTTTGCCCACTCACTTCAGGCGGCATCACCTTCTTCCTCAAGTCGCATTGTGGCTGTAGTCAACAAAAATGTGATTACAAAAGGGGACTTAATGAATCGACTCCGTTTTGCTGCTATTAGCTCTGGTCTCGAGCCCACCAAGGAAAATCTAGAACAGATCCAAGATCAAATGTTACGCGTAATGATTGATGAAGCTCTCCAACTCGAGCTGGGTAAAACCTACGGCATGGAGATTAAAAAAGAACATATCAATGCAGCTATAAAAGATATTGAAGAAAGCAATGGAATGGCCCCAGGGGGAATTGGAAAAATCTTAGAGGAAAATTCAATCCCCCTCAAAACTTTTGAAGACCAGATTAAAGCTCAGCTGACTTGGCTACTTTTTATTCAAGAAAAATATCCCTTGAAATCACTCGAAGACCAAGTCGCAAGGAAACAATCAGTGGAAGGTCTCCCCTCTCTTCAAATTGCCGATTGGGAGATTGATCAAGAGTTGAAACTATTAAAGGAAAAAGAAACAAAAACCCAATACCACTTGGCGGAGATCGTCTTACCTTGTGATAGCCCTGATCAAGAAGCCAAAGTCAAAGAAAACCTTAACAACCTTGTTCAGGAATTGCATAAAGGAGCAAATTTTGCAGCCCTTGCTCAACAATTTTCTCAATCTCCCACATCTTCACAAGGCGGAGATATGGGTTGGCTTACGGAAGATCAGTTAGAACCTGAAGTTAAAGAAGCTCTTTCCTATGTTATGCCTGGTCAACTTTCAGATCCTCTTCGAACATCACAAGGTTACGCTTTAATTGCGTTTATTGAGCGCAAACTCCCTAACAAAGAAGGGGATCTCCTTTTAACGATTGATCAAATTCTGCTACCTTTTCCCGAAAATGTCACAGAAGAGCGCGCTTATGAAATTATGCAACTCGCAGAAAATATTTCTCGCTCAGCAGATAGCTGTTCTACCCTTGATAAGCTGGCCAAACAAAAATATCCTTCGGCTGCCATCCGTCTCATTCGCGGGGAGCCAGCAACTTCTTTTCCTGAGGAGCTTCAAAAAGTTGTTGCTCCTCTTGATGTCAATAAATCAACTCCTCCTCTTCTCACTCAAGACGGGGCTCTTCTGTTGATGGTTTGTGAGAGAAAGAAGCATAAACCTGTTGAATTTACTCGAGAAGATGCACGAGCCAATATTGTTTCCCGCAAACACAATCTCCTTGCACGACGTGAGTTACGAGATTTAAAGCGTCATGCCTTCATTGATATCCGAATGTAAATGGAGCCTTTACGCCAAGTAATTGCAGCTTTAAGAGCTAAAAAGAGCTTAGGTCAAAACTTTCTGACCGATCCCCATATTCTCCATCGGATTGTGGACAGTGCCTGTCCTCTTAAAAATCATACCGTGATAGAGATTGGCCCAGGGCCGGGAGGACTTACGCGAGAAATTATAAAACAGCCCTGTCGGGAACTTATTCTTATTGAACGAGATGAACGTTGTTTGTCCTTTTTGCCCCCCCTTGCAGCTTATTTTCAAGGAACATTTACCCTTTTAAATCAAGATGCCCTAAAGATCCCTCTGCATACCCTTGGTAGTAAGCCACGCAAGGTTATTGCCAATTTACCCTATAACGTTTCAGTCCCCCTCCTCCTCTCAATGCTGGAACATATGGATGACTTTGAAAGCTTAACTCTCATGTTTCAAAAAGAAGTTGCAGCAAGATTAACCGCCTCCCCCTTCACTCCAGATTACGGACGTCTTTCTGTGATGTGCCAATGGAGGGCAAACATCAAAAGGCTCTTTGATCTTCCCCCGGGAGCTTTTACCCCAGCGCCCAAAGTAACTTCAACGGTTGTTCGGTTAACTCCCCGCTTTCCTCGAGAAGATATCTCTTGGGAGCTCCTTGAAAAAGTAGTTAAGGCGGCCTTCTCTCAAAGACGGAAAATGTTACGGTCTAGCTTAAAGGGCCTTACGGAAGACCCTCTGATCCTCTTAGAACAAGCCAACATTAATCCTGAAAGCCGGGCCGAGACTCTCTCCGTTCAAGACTTTTGTCGTCTTGCAACATTATATAAAGCTACTCTCTAACTAAAGAAAGGATCTCCCATGAAACATTTGCTCTTCATCTTTTGGTTTATAATTCCTCTCGTTCTTAAAGCCAACTCTCTGACACTTATCTGCTCTCATGGAATAATCCCCTTTCAAGTTGAAGTGGCTGATACACCTCAACAAAGAGCCAAGGGGCTCATGTTTCGCAAGACCTTGCCGAATGATGGGGGCATGCTCTTCCTTTTTCCAGAGGCTCAACCCGTAGCCATGTGGATGAAAAATACTATCCTTTCTCTGGACATGATTTTTGCAAATTCAAAGGGTGAAATCCTTGGGATCTATGAAAATACGCTTCCCTTTTCCACACAAAATATTGGTCCGGTACCTAACACATCTCAAGTTTTAGAAGTCAAAGCAGGAGTTCTTAAAAAGCACGGGATAACAAAATCTTGCCTTTTATCGCTTAATCCCTAAAGTCAATCCATCGGCGAGGGGAAGGAGAAGGGGGTCAATACGTTTGTCATCTCTCAACTGCGTATTAAACTCCCTCAGAGATCGAGGCGTTTCCTCTTGGTTGTTCTCATCAACAACCGTACCATGCCGGAGAGTATTGTCGAAAACAAGGAGTCCTCCAGGCCGCACAAGCTTTAAAGCAAATTCATAATAAACCCCATAGCGCTGTTTGTCCGCATCCACAAAAGCCATATCAAAAGGCCCTTTAAGGGTTTCCAAGGTTTTATGGGCCAAACCAAGATGCAAACTTATTTTGTGAGAAACTCCCGCCACTTCCCAATATTTCTTGGCTATCTTTGTCCATTCTTCATCCTTATCAAGGGTGACACATATTCCCTCTTCTGGTAACGCAAGCACCATGGCAAGGCTACTATAACCTGTAAAAGTCCCAATTTCTAAAACCGTTTTGACGCGTCCCCATTTGATTAAAAAAGACAGAAAATGCGCTTGAAGGGACGAAATCATCATCCCTGCCTCGGGAAGCTTATCCGTTTCTTCGCGTAATTTATGAAGGATATCAGACTCGCCGCGCGAAGATTTTAAGGCATACAGGGCTACAGAAGGGGGGCAAAAATTTTCTTTCATTTCTCTTACCTTAGAAAATATATTTCCTTTTGTCAAAATCCTTGCCCCCATGAAGGAGTTGAGGTATATGAGAGGTGTTCGGGGTGTAGCGCAGCCTGGTAGCGCGCCTGGTTTGGGACCAGGATGTCGGAGGTTCGAATCCTCTCACCCCGACCATCAATTGGTGCAATCAAATGTCTAGCCTTTCTGAAGACCCAAACTTTTCCAAGCTTCGCGCAGCTCTTTGGCCTATTCAAAATTCCGAGCTCAAAAAATTTCTTCCTCTGGGAGGAATGATGTTTTTGGTGCTTTTTAGCTATACTCTTCTTCGCAATATAAAAGATGCTTTAGTTGTTACCGCCCCTTCTTGTGGAGCAGAAGTCATCCCCTTTATTAAGCTTTGGGATTTGCCCATCGCTTTTCTGTTCTTCTTACTTTATGCGAAACTCAGTAACACCTTAAGCCGAGCCAACCTTTTTTACGCCTGCCTTATCCCTTACCTTCTTTTCTTTGCGGCCTTTGCCTTTTACATTTATCCCAATCGGGAATTTTTTCACCCTTCGGAAGAAACTATTTCTATTTTAAGAGAAATCTGTCCCCACCTAAAGTGGTTTATTTCCCTTTATGGGATTTGGTCCTTTGCCCTTTTTTATATTCTCTCTGACCTTTATGGGAGCATTGTTATTGGACTTCTTTTTTGGCAATTTGCGAACGAAATAACCCGCACCAGTGAGGCTAAACGCTTTTACTCCTTTTTTGGATTTCTAGGAAACATGGCTCTTATTTCCTCCGGAACCTTTGGAGGGTATCTGGCGGATTTGAATAGTCAACTCTCCTCCCCCTCAGAAGCATGGACTTTAAGTATCACCTATATGCTCACAGCCGCCATTGTTTCTGGGTGTGGTGTTCTCCTACTCTATAAGTGGATGGATCGTTATGTCTTAACCGATCCCCACTATTATGATGCGGCTAAAAGTGTTGGAAATAAGAAAGAGGATAACAAACCTAAACTCTCCGTTTCTGAGAGTCTACGCTACCTTCTTTCCTCAAAATATTTAGGATTCATTGCCCTTTTAGTCATCAGCTATGGCATTACAGCCAACATCATTGATGTCACCTGGAAAAGTCAGCTGAAAGAATACTTCCCTGAAGCGAATGATTACTTTAGATTTATGGCTGGATTTTCTTTTTGGACCGGCATTGCTACCATGACCTTTATTCTCTTCACTAAAGGCATCGTTCGCCGCTTTGGATGGTTTACGGGAGCGATGGTAACGCCATCTGTGTTTCTTGTCACAACCCTCCTTTTCTTCTCTTTCATCCTTTTCAAGGATATCTTCGAAGAATCCCTTCTTTTCTTTGGTATAACGTCTCTTTGTATGGCCGTTTTTATAGGAGCTGCTCAAAATATTCTGGGCAAGGGCATGAAATATTCTCTTTTCGACCCCACCAAGGAAATGACTTATATTCCCCTTGATCAAGAGCTTAAGGTGAAAGGAAAAGCCGCCGTGGATGTAATTGGTAGCCGCCTTGGAAAATCTGGAGGCGGGTTTATTCAGCTCACCCTTTTAACCCTAACTGCAGGCACCCAAATGACGATTATGCCTTATTTAAGCGGCCTTATTCTTGTGATTATGATGATTTGGATGGGAGCGGTGAAAGGGCTTTCCAGGCTTTATTCAGAGAAAGTTCAGCTTAAAGACTCAAACTAGTGTTTTGCGGGATGGCGCGCCCTGCAGGATTCGAACCTGCGACCTGCGGCTTAGAAGGCCGACGCTCTATCCAACTGAGCTAAGGGCGCATAATTACAACACCATACCTAATCTTCCAAAAATGTAAACGGGGCATTATGACACGTTTGGTTAATTTTTCTTGTTTTGTGTGACAAATACCTGTTAGGATTCGAGAAATCTTCTTAAAAAGGGCGGAATGGAGATCAGGTAACTCTATGAAAAACAATGATCTACCTACAGAACAAGATTTTTCAATTAAACAGTTATTGAAGGAAACGCGAGAAGCTCAAAAACTATCAATTGATGATATTGCTCAAAAGCTGCGCATTAATAAAAATTATTTGAGAGCTCTCGAAAACAACGAAGAAAATCTGACGTGTGATGTTTATACCATAGGATTTTTAAAATCCTATGCTACCTATTTAGGTCTTGATTCTGAGAGTCTTTGCAAAGAATTCAAAGAAAAAGCTGTCCCACAGCACATCTCTCCGCTCTCTTTTCCAGCTCCTTCACCAGGGAAAGGAATGCCAAGCCATAAAATCCTCGCTCTTTCTTTTAGTATCCTTCTTGCTATTGTTGGAGGATGGTGGTGGATTGAAAATTTGAACGCCCCTCCTCCTTATATTCCTCCCTTCCAAGAAGAAAACTCCCTCGCTGAGGTGCAGCAAGAACCTTCCCCTAAACTCATTAAGGCAGAGGCGCAAGTTCCTCTAGAACCTCCTATCCCAAAGCAAACCATCGCAGAAGCCCTTGAGACGTCAACAAATTCTCCTAAGACAGTTCTTCTAAAAATTTCAGAACAGGCTTGGATTGAAGTCAAGGATCAAGAGGGAAATATCATTGTGAGTCGTCTTTTTGATCCCACTGAAAGTTATGAGTTTAAAGAGCCCGAAAATCTACTTCTCAAAACAGGCAATGCCAAGGGAACGCAGCTTGTTTATGGAAGTAAAACTCTTTCTTTTGAGATAAATAGTGGAGCTGTAAAGAGCAATATTCCGCTTGATCCTGAAAAATGGGTTGAACAAATTGCTGGGACTCATTAACTAAGAACATAGAAACCAACTGCAAACTTCCAGTGGTTGTCATCCCCGCGGAAGCGGGGATCTAGGGGATTGTTGAATTAGAGGAATATTTAATAAGGACAATGACAAAAATTTAAAGAGGCACTATTTTGGCAAATATGGATAAAAAAGAATTTCGTTACAAATACTCACTAAATCCCCGCCTACGCGGGGATGATGACAATGGAGAAGAATTTTGTAACTCCTTCACAATGAACCAGTTAAAGTTATAGCTAATGACAACCTTACAGCCCATTCGGGGAACCCATGATTTACTTCCCCCGGAATTTAGAAAGCATGCCTTAGTCATTGATACTGCCCGAAAAGTAGCAGTTTCCTATGGCTATAGGGAAGTGGCGACTCCTATTATGGAGTTTAAAGACGTCTTCAAGCGCACTTTGGGGGATGCTTCCGACATTGTCACTAAAGAAATGTATGAAATTGCTGACCGTGGCGATGACCCAATTGTTTTGCGCCCTGAAGGCACAGCAGGCGTGGCCCGTGCCGTGATTTCAAATGGCCTTACCCAATCCTTGCCCTTAAAATATTTTTATGAAGGCCCTATGTTCCGTTATGAAAGACCTCAGAAGGGGCGCCTGCGACAACTTCACCAAATTGGCATTGAACTTTTCGGCGTTCCCGATCCCGTAGGAGATGTTGAAGTTCTCTCAATTGCCTATGATATCTTAAAGAAATTATGTCTAATTCAACACATCACTCTAGAAATTAACACCCTTGGTGATAAGGAAAGTCGTCAGACCTATCGGGATCAGCTGGTCGCCTATCTTAAGGATCACCATACCCATCTTTCCCCCGACAGCCAACTTCGGCTGGAGCGCAATCCATTACGCATTTTGGATACAAAAGATGAAGGGGATAAAAAAATATTAAAAGGAGCGCCTCTCCTTACAGAAAGTCTCAATCAATATTCTCGAGAGATGTTTGAGAAAGTAAAGAACGGGCTAAAAGTCTTACAAATCCCCTTCAAATTAAATCCCCATCTTGTACGTGGATTAGACTATTATTGTCATACGGCCTTTGAATTCACGACAACGGAACTCGGCTCCCAAGGCACAGTCCTTGCTGGCGGGCGTTATGATGGGCTTATGGAAACCATGGGCGGCCCTTCCATCGCTGGCGTAGGCTGGGCAGGCGGAATTGACCGCTTAGCCATGATGGTAAAGGATGAAGATTTAAGCCCCCTTCCCCCTCCTCTTGCCATTATTCCTATGGATGAAGCCTTTGATATGCATGGCCTTGTACTTGCTAAACTCTTGCAAGATGCAGGATATATTGCAGAAATGACCTATGGAGGCAGCCTTGGAAAACGCCTCAAAAAAGCGAATAAAATGAATGCCCGATACGCTCTCATTTTAGGGGAGGAGGAAATTGCCTCTCACTCTGTCACTTTAAAAGATTTAGAGTCAGGCGAGCAAACTCTTATGCCTCAAAAGCAAATTATTGATGTTCTTAAAGATAAAGGTGTTCTTTGAATTTTGATGAGAAATTAGCCCAGCTTCTTCACCATTATGAAGAGGTTCGTGAGAAGGTTTCTTCTACAGTTGAAGATCCAGCTGAGTTTGCAAAGCTCTCAAAGGAGTATTCGGACCTCACCCCTGTTGCTGAAAAAATCACGGAATGGCAAAGTCTTAACAGTGAAAAGAAGAATCTGGAAGATCTCCTTCAAGATCCCTCCCTCGATAAAGAATTAAAGGATATGGCTCAAGAAGATTTGCAAAGGGTCCATGAAAGACTGCCTGAGATGCTCCATGAAATTCAAGTGCTTCTCCTTCCCAAAGATGCGGATGATGACAGAAATGCCATCATAGAAATCCGTGCAGGCACAGGCGGTGAAGAAGCCGCTCTTTTTGCAGCAAACCTCTTACGCATGTACCAGCGTTATGCCGAACTTCAAGGATGGAAGTTTGAACTCATGCATGAAAGTGATACGGGCTTAGGGGGCATTAAGGAAGCCACAGCAACAATTTCAGGCAAGGGCGTTTTCGCGAAACTTAAATTCGAATCAGGAGTTCACCGTGTGCAGCGCGTTCCCGAAACGGAAGCCGCGGGACGTATTCATACCTCTGCCGCAACCGTTGCTGTTTTACCAGAAGCGGAAGAAGTCGATATTCACATTGAAGAAAAAGATTTGCGTATTGATGTTTTCCGGTCAAGTGGTCCCGGAGGGCAGTCGGTCAATACCACCGACAGCGCCGTCCGTATTACCCACATTCCGACGGGCGTTGTTGTGCAGCAACAAGATGAAAAGTCTCAGCATAAAAACAAGGCAAAAGCCCTAAAAATTTTAAGAGCTCGTCTTTATGAACATCAGCGTGCTGAAAAAGCAGCTACCCGTGCTGCAAGTCGCAAAAGCCAAATTGGCTCTGGAGATAGATCTGAGCGTATCCGCACCTACAACTTTCCCCAAGGCCGTGTGACCGACCATCGTATCAATCTGACTCTTTATAAGTTGGACAGGGTTATGGATGGCAGTGCTCTTGATGAACTTATTCAGGCACTTATTTCAGAAGATCAAGCGAGTCGTCTTGCTGACTTAGGAGACATGTGACTTTTTCCTTATGAAGATTACATCAACAGAATTTGAAGCTACTTTAAAAGATATCCCTTCCCCTCTTGCCATCGCCACCTCTGGTGGCCCAGATAGCCTTGCTCTATTGCTGCTTGCTCATAATTTTGCAACAAAAACAAAGAAAAAAATTATTGCTTTAACCGTTGACCATGGGCTGAGGGCGACCTCTTACAAGGAAGCTCTTTATGTTCAGAAACTTGCTCAAAATCTGGGAATTCAGCACGTTATCTTAAAGTGGGAAACGGAGAAACCTATCACACGAATTCAAGAAAAAGCGCGTGAAGTACGTTATGATCTCTTATTAAAGTGGTGTAAAGACAATCAAGTTCCTACTCTTCTTTTAGGCCATCACCAACAAGATCAAGAAGAAACCTTTTGGCTGCGGCTTTCATCGGGAAGCGGGCTTGATGGACTCACCGGTATGAAACCTGTGATTGAACGTGAAGGGATTCTCATATATCGCCCTCTACTTAACTTCTCAAAGGAACGATTAAAAGAGATCTTAAAAGCAAAAAATCAAGAGTGGATTGAAGATCCGAGTAATGAGAGCCCAACCTATTTTCGGGGACGTTTTCGCTCCCATCTGAACGAAGAAGGACTTACAAACGAGCGCCTATTAGGCGTTATGACAAAATTGCAAGAAGATGCAGATTTTATCAATGCTTCTTTGTTATCCTCCCTTCAAAACACGGTTAAGGTTTTCGAGGAAGGATATTTTATTCTTCAACGAGATGCATTTGAAACCCTTCATTCCGCCCTTGCCAAAAGAATGATTTCCCTTCTCATCAAGTGGTTTTCTAAAGCCCCCTACCCTCCTCGTTCTATCCAAGTTGAAAGGGTTTTAAAAAAAATAAGAGAAGGGCACTCTTTTACGGCAGGTAAGGCCTTCTGGGTTTCAAAACAAAAGGAAATCCTAATTGTACGTGAAACTGCAGCCATGAAGGAGAAAACTCCCCTTTCTGCACTTAACAAGCCTTACCTTTGGGATAACCGCTTTTGGGTGAATCCTCATCTGAAGAACACACTCTTTCAGAAGGAGGCCTTTTTGATTCCCTTAGGAAATTCTCCTTTTGCTAAAGATAAGGTCATCTCCCCATGCCCTTCCTCTGTCTGGCCCACTTTGCCTGCTATTGAGGTCAAAGGAAAGATTGTTTCAATTCCTCATCTTTGCTACAATATTGAAAATGAAGTGAATCAACGGAAGTTTTTTTATTTAAAGCCCCTCTTTCATGATTCGTTAACCTTCACTATATAAAGTTTATAGACTTAAATGAAAGATTGCTCATGAACAGAAACTTAGCTCTTTGGATTATTATAGGATTGTTCCTTGTTGCAATCTTTAATTTGCTTCAAACTCCTCCCACACAGAAACAAAATGTTAGTATTGATTATTCCACGTTAATGCAAGACGCCAAAGAAGGCCGTATTCAAGAGGTCCTTATTCATGGCACGTCAATTACGGGATCAATGCTCGATGGCAAAAATTTTTCAGCAACTATCCCCTTCAATGATCCTAACTTACTCAATCGCCTTACGGAAAGTAATGCCCGCATTAAATTTGCAGCAACAGAAGAGGACGTTCCTAATTTCTTCTCCATGCTTCTCGGGTGGCTCCCCATGATTTTACTCATTGGCGTTTGGATTTATTTCATGCGTCAAATGCAATCGGGCGGGAACAAAGCCATGGGTTTTGGAAAGTCTAAAGCGCGCCTTATGGATGATAAAGGAACGCGCGTCACTTTTAAGGATGTTGCTGGGGTTGAGGAGGCTAAACAAGAAGTTGAAGAAGTTGTGGAATTTTTACGTGATCCTCAAAAATTCCAACGTTTGGGCGGAAAAATTCCTCGCGGTCTTCTCCTTGTTGGCCCTCCAGGTACAGGTAAAACCCTTTTAGCACGTGCCATTGCTGGCGAAGCGGAAGTGCCCTTCTTTACCATTTCTGGCTCTGACTTCGTGGAAATGTTTGTGGGTGTAGGAGCCAGCCGTGTAAGAGACCTCTTTGAACAAGGGAAAAAGAATGCTCCTTGTATCATCTTTATCGATGAAATTGATGCAGTAGGACGCCACAGAGGGGCTGGTCTTGGTGGCGGTAACGATGAGCGCGAACAAACCCTTAACCAACTTCTTGTCGAAATGGATGGCTTTGAAGCCAATGATGGGGTGATCCTCATTGCGGCTACCAACCGTCCTGATGTTCTTGACCCCGCTCTTTTAAGACCCGGTCGTTTTGACCGACAAGTGGTCGTTCCCAATCCTGATGTGTTAGGTCGCGAACAAATTCTGGCCGTTCACGCCCGTCATGTTCCTTTGGCGGATAATGTGGACCTTAAAGTCATTGCTCGTGGTACTCCTGGATTTTCAGGAGCTGATTTGGCAAACCTCGTTAATGAATCAGCTCTTCTGGCTGCTCGCCGAAACCGTCGCACTGTCTCTATGTCTGAGTTGGAAGAAGCCAAAGACAAGGTAATGATGGGCAGTGAGCGACGTTCCATGGTCATGACTGAGGAAGAAAAACGCCTCACCGCTTATCATGAATCGGGACACGCGGTGGTGGCTTTTCACTCACCTGCCTCTGATCCTATTCATAAAGCCACTATTATCCCACGTGGGCGCGCTTTAGGGATGGTCATGCGTCTTCCTGAAGGCGATCGCGTTTCCATGTCCATTGAAAGACTACAAGCTGATTTGGCTGTTGCCATGGGTGGTCGTATCGCTGAAGAGATGATTTTTGGCCCAAGTAAGATTACGACCGGTGCCTCTTCTGACATTAGTATGGCTACCCAGATGGCTCGCCGCATGGTGACCGAATGGGGGATGAGCGATAAGCTTGGTCCCATTACCTATGGAGAAAACAGTCAAGAAGTTTTCCTCGGCCACTCAGTGGCCCAACATAAAAATGTTTCGGAGGCCACGGCACAACTTATTGACGAGGAAGTCAAACGCATCGTCGAAGAGGGGTATAAACGAGCGGAGAACATCTTAACAAAGTACCGCAATCACCTTGAGCTTTTGGCAAAAACATTATTAGAGTATGAAACCTTAAGCGGCGATGAAATTAATGTCCTCCTTAAGGAAGGCAAACTTGACCGCGCCAAGCATGCTTCAGGCCCTGAAATGCCCCTGTCTTCTTCTATTCCTTCGGGAGGCAAAAAGTCCACTCCTAAAAAGAAGAAAACAACGGCAAAGAAACCTGCAAAAATCACTCCTGTTGAAAGCAGGGCTTAAAAGGATTGTCTCTTTTACCACATCATTTCCAAAATTTTTAAAGAAAGATCTTCCTATACGTAGAGTAAAGAGAATCTGATTGACGCCCCTTGCGAAGACTTATATCTTGGGCTCAACAAACGAGAGGCACATATGAACTTCTACAAGTCCATAGCTACAGTAGGGGGATTCACCTTTGCAAGCCGCCTAACAGGGTTTGTTCGGGATGCGCTTATTGCGGGTATCTTGGGTGTGAGCGGCATCACAGATGCCTTTTTTGTGGCTTTTAAGCTTCCTAATTTTTTTCGTCGTTTTTTTGCAGAAGGGGCCTTTAATGCGGCCTTTATTCCACTATTCTCGGGGATTCTTGTCTCTTCAGGCCCTATGGCAGCCCGACTTTATGGAGAGAAAATTTTTGCTCTCCTCCTTTTTACGTTGACAGGATTTGTCCTTCTCATTGAGCATTTCATGCCAACGGCTGTTTTTTTGTTTGCCCCTGGATTTGAGTCCACGCCCGAGCGGTTTGACTTAGCTGTAACCCTCTCACGCATCACCTTTCCTTATATTTTATTTATCTCCCTTGCCTCTCTTTTAAGTGGTATTTTGAATTCCATGGGAAAGTTTGCAGCTCCTGCAGGCACCCCCATCATCTTAAATTTAACAATGATCGCAGCTCTTCTTATGGCTTTATTGGAATGGATTTCTCCCGGAAAGGGACTGGCTTGGGCCGTCTTCATTGCGGGTGTATTGCAATTAGGGTGGCTCTGGGTTTCCTGCCATTTTCAAAAAATGGGCGTTAAAATTGTTCTTCCTGAATTAACGCTGGAGGCCAAGTCCCTTATTCGTTTGGGAATCCCGGGAGCCATCAGTGCCGGCGTTATTCAAGTCAACCTATTTATGGATATGATCTTTGCCTCTTGGCTACCAACCGGCTCGATATCCTATCTTTTTTATGCGGATCGACTAAATCAACTTCCCTTGGGAGTAATCGGCATTGCTATTAGTACAGCTCTTCTCCCTGAACTTTCCAAGCATATTAAGGCCGGAAAGATGGAGGAGGCTCATCACAGACAGAATAGGTCCATTGAATTTGCCCTGACTATTACGTTACCTGCAGCCGTAGGATTAATTATTTTAGGCAAGCCAATAGTCACATTTTTGTTTGAACGCGGCGCCTTTTCTCTGGAAGATAGCCACGCAACGGGGATGACTCTTGCCGCCTTTTCCTTAGGGTTGCCGGCCTATGTTTTGGTTAAAATTTTAAGCACCCAGTTCTTTGCACGCCAAAATACAAAAACGCCAATGAAAATAGCTATTGCGGCGGTTGGCCTCAATTTTATATTGAATTTCCTTCTTATTGGTCCTTTCAGCTATGTAGGGCTCGCCTTAGCGACGGCTTGCGCAGCATGGTTTAATGCGGCAGCTTTAGGGACGCTTTTGTTGATAAAACAATGGATGATCTTTGATGAGAGATTTAAAAAAGTAGTCCCACGTCTTCTGATGGCTTCCTTGCTTATGGGTCTCTGTTGCTATGGTTTTCAATTTGTGATGCCTTTCCCAAAAACATTGCTGATGCGAGGAGGAGTTATGAGTTTATGGATTGGGGGAGGATTTATAAGTTATATTGTGGCGATTTGGCTCGTTGGCGCGTTCCAATTAAAGGATTTCCAGAAAATTTTAACAAAGCATACTTACTCTTGAAAGACTTGCATCTTGTATAAATATTTTTTAAAATAATATACTGAATTTAATTGTTGCGTGAGTGATTATTCATGAATCTTATCAGATCTGTTACAACTGTGGGTGGTTATACAATCGGAAGCCGCATTGTTGGCTTTTTGCGGGAAGTGCTCACGGCGTCCTTTCTCGGTGCGGGACCTGCCGCCGATGCGCTTGTTATTGCAATTAAAGTTCCTTCATTTTTTCGCCGACTTTTTGCGGAAGGTGCCTTTAATGCCTCTTTCGTTCCGCTATTTGCAGGGCTCCTTGCCACAAAAGGAAAAGATGAAGCCCGTTCCTTTGCAGAGCAAATCTTAACGTTATGGGTGGGAGCTCTCTTTCTTTTAATGCTGTTTGTTGAACTTTTTCTTCCCTCTTTCATGATCCTCGTAGTTCCTGGCTTTAAAGAAACCCCTGACCGTCTTTATTACGCTATTGAGTTTAGCCGCATCACCTTTCCTTTTATTCTCTTTATTTCCCTAACAGCCCTTTATAGTGGGATTTTAAATTCCATGGATAAATTTGCTATTGTGGCGATCTCTCCCATGATGGGGAATGTCGCCATTGTTGCTGTGGTTTTAGGCTTTTATGATCAGTTTTTTTCGCCGGGGTATGCCTTTAGTTGGGGAATTATGGTGTGTGGCATTATCCAATGGTTGTGGGTGTGGGTTCCCGCACTGAGAGCGGGAATGGGCCTTCGCTTTGTGTGGCCCCAATTTAATGGGAATGTCAAAAAATTCTTTAAAGTATTAGCTCCCGCCGCCTTTGGCTCAGGGGTGGTACAGATTAATCTTTTTATTGGTGCTTATATTGCCTCCTGGCTCCCTGTAGGAGCGATTTCCTATCTTAATTACGCGGATCGTTTGAACCAACTTCCTTTAAGTGTGATTGGAGTTGCGGTCAGCACGGCCCTTTTACCGATTCTCTCCCGGCAACTACGTGCAAAATCGTGGCAAAAGGCGCAAAAGACTCAAAACGAAGCTATTGAATTTTCCATGTTTCTGACCCTCCCCGCGGCTCTTGCCCTGATCATTCTGGCTGAGCCTTTTATCATGATCGTGTTTGAGCGGGGGGCCTTTTCTGCTCAAGATACACTCGCCACTGCCTTAACCCTGCGGGCTCTTGCAGTAGGACTGCCGGCCTATGTACTGATAAAGGTCTTTAGTTCCAGCTTCTTTGCACGCCAAGATACCATGACGCCTGTCTATAGTGCCTGTGTTGGAATCATTATGGATATAGGCTTGAGTCTTGCGTTGATGGGAACGTTTCAACAGGTTGGCATTGCCTTTGCGACCGCTGCTGCCGCTTGGGTTAATGCTTTATTGTTGGGATATCTTTTGTGGCGTCGGAAATATTTTACCTTTGAAAGTCATTTGAAGAAATTTTCAACGCGCATGCTTTTAGCTTGTGCAGGAACAACGGCGCTATTACAAGTGTCTCAGTACCTCATTCAACCCTTAGCAATCGAAGGAGCTTTTTCAAAAGGGCTCTCTGTTGCGGGACTTATCCTTATTGGACTGTTTGGGTTCTTAAGTCTCTCCCATTTGGTGGGAGCCCTTAAGTTGAATGAGTTGAGATCCATGTTTTTATCGAGGGCATAATGGGACGCATATTTTCAGGACTTCAGCCAACGGGGAACCTTCATCTTGGAAATTATTTAGGGGCTATTCGCAATTGGGTTGCAATGCAAAATGAGCATGAGAGTTTTTTTTGTCTCGTTGATCTTCATGCTTTAACCACGCTGCCCGAGCCGTCCAAATTGCGCTCTAATGTGAGAGAAATTGTTGCTGTGTATCTCGCCGCAGGTATTGATCCAGAAAAATCTTATATTTTTCCTCAAAGCGCTGTCTCAGCTCATTGTGAACTTGGATGGATCCTGTCATGCTTGACGCCTCTTGGATGGCTCAACCGTATGACTCAATTTAAGGAAAAAGCTGGCAAGCAAAAGGAACAAGCCAACCTGGGACTTTATGCCTACCCTGTCCTTCAAGCTGCAGATATCCTTGCCTATAAAGCCACCCACGTTCCTGTTGGAGAAGATCAAAAACAACACCTCGAGCTTGTCAGAGATATCGCGGGAGCCTTTAATCGCCAATATCAAGTGGATTATTTTCCGCTGCCCGAGCCTGTTATCCTGAAAACCGCCGCACGTGTGATGAGCCTCAGGGATGGCGCTTCTAAAATGAGTAAGTCTGATCCTTCCGATTATAGCCGCATCAATTTTACAGATGACGCCGATAATATTGCTCTTAAAATTCGCAAAGCCAAAACTGATCCAGATCCAATTGCAGGTGATCCAAAAGTCATGGAAAATCGCTTGGAAGCTCTTAACCTTTTAGGAATTTATGGGGCCCTTTCTGATCAAAGTTTGAACGCTGTTTGCCGTGAATTTGAAGGACAAAATTTCTCTCACTTTAAACAAAAACTGACCGAGTTACTTATTGCTACCTTTGAGCCCATTCGTCAGAAAATGATCCTCTATTTGAAGGAATCCGAACGTCTTGACGCCATTTTAGAAAAAGGCTCCCAAAAAGCACGAGATCTGGCTTGCACCCACATGAATGAAATTAAGGATATCGTTGGATTATTAAGGACGTAAGGTCATTAAGAGGTGTGATGCTTACTTTTAACTCGTCAGTAGAATCATCTTCAAAAGAACTCTAAAGCCTTATTCCAAGCCTCTTAATCATTCCCAGTACTCCCCACTCAGCTCCAAATGGAGAACCTCCTGTTACCTAGGATCTTCTTTTTCTCTTAAATAAGTTTTATAGTTGCATTAACTAAAGAAAAAACAGGGATAATATATGTCATTAGAAGACTTACACCAACGTTACTTATGGATCGCTAAAAATAGCCTCCAGTTCCTCAAAGAAAAGGGCTTTCAAAAAAAGGGCCTGAAATATTTTAAACAAAAGGGAGCTCTACCCTGACGAATGCTCAAATTCTAAAGGTCCTGTTTCCTTACGTACCTGAAGGGCAATATCCTGATTTTGAAACAGCAAGAAAGAAGTTTTCGGAATTGGAAAAGGGCGGCAGACCCTATGCAGCCCTTTTTAACCCTCCTAGAAAAATACCCTCCCACTAACCTAAAAGAAGTGAGGTAGCTTCCTAATTTTTCTTGTAATGAGATTGATACATTCTATCTGTTTTTACTCTATCAGATCTCTTGACGGTAGAGGGGTTAGATGGGTAGTCTAAGAAAAATAGAGATATAGTGATTTTTTTCATGAAAGTTGATTTTCAAACCGTTATTTTAAAGCTTCAGGAATTCTGGTCCCAAAAGGGCTGTGTTATTCTTCAACCTTATGATGCGGAAGTGGGGGCGGGAACTTTTCATCCTGCAACAATCCTGAAGGCTTTAGGGCCGAAGCCTTGGCGCGCTGCCTATGTTCAACCCTCTCGCCGTCCGGGAGATGGGCGGTATGGGGAAAACCCCAATCGGCTTTATCGCCATCACCAATATCAAGTGCTTTTAAAGCCCTCCCCTGACGACATTCAGGATGTTTACCTTGATAGTTTAAAATACATTGGCCTTGATCCCATTTTGCATGATGTACGTTTTGTTGAAGATGACTGGGAAAGTCCAACATTGGGAGCAGCAGGTCTGGGTTGGGAAGTGTGGGCTGGCGGTCAGGAAGTGACCCAGTTTACCTATTTTCAACAGGTGGGGGGATTTCCTTGCGAGCCGGTCTCCGTGGAATTAACTTATGGTCTTGAGCGTTTGATTATGATTCTCCAAGGCATTGAAAATGTTTATGACTTAGCCTGGAATCATCCAGCGGGGCCATCTCCTATGACCTATGGAGATGTGGCACAGCAAATGGAGCGAGAGTTTTCCACTTTTAGTTTTGAGCATCTCGATGCGCCCATGGTGTTCCGCCACTTTGAAGATGCCGAATCCATGTGTACCCAGTTAATAACAAGTAAATTGGTACTCCCCGCCTATGAATATTGTTTGAAAGCAAGTCATTTATTCAACCTTTTAGATGCGCGCGGCGCTTTAAGCGTTACGGAGCGGGCCAATTATATTGGACGGGTTCGTGCTTTGGCGCATGCGTGTTGTACCCTTTGGATGGAGAATGCTTGTGGCTGAGTGGCTCTTTGAAATTTTATCGGAGGAAATTCCCTCCCGCATGCAACCCATGGCCCAGGAGCAGTTAAGAGGCCTTGCTGAAACGGAATTTCAGGAGCAGGGACTTGAATTTGAGACCATAAGGACTTTTGTGACTCCGCGGCGATTAACATTGGTTGTTGAAGGACTTCCTCTTAAAACCGTTGAGCGGGTTGAAGAGAAAAAAGGTCCACGGGTTGATGCCCCCGCCCAAGCGATTGAAGGCTTTTTAAAAACCGCCGGCGTTAGTCGTGAGGCGTGCGATATCCTCGATACTCCTAAAGGGCAATTCTTAAGCGTGGCAATTAAACAACCTGGTCAACTGACGGAAAGTATTCTTTCAAAGACGGCTCTTTCGCTTTTAGAAAAATTCAGGTGGCCGAAATCCATGCGTTGGAGATCATCTTCTATCACCTGGGTAAGGCCATTGCGCGGCCTTCTGTGTCTTTTTGACGGAAAGGTGGTTTCCTTTTCTTATGCGGGCATAGAGGCATCTAATAGTACTCAAGGTCACCGGTTTTTAGCGCCAACGCCTTTTGAGGTTCAAAACTTTAAAGATTATGAGAAAAAACTGCATGACCATTTTGTAATCTTAGATTGGCAAGAACGCCGACAGATTATCAAAGCCGGTGTTTCTAAGGTCGCTGGAGAGTTAACACCTTTAAAAGATGAATCGCTTTTGGATGAGGTCACGGGGCTCGTTGAATGGCCTGTGGCTTTAAAAGGAAAGGTAGATAAGCATTTTATGAACCTTCCCCTTGAGGTCATTACAACTCCCATGCGGGTTCATCAACGTTATTTCCCTTTAATGAACCGTGAAGGAAAACTGGCTCCTTATTTTGGTGTCGTTGCTAACGTTGAAGCGCCTGATCAGGGAAAAGCAATTATCATTGGAAATGAACGTGTTTTAAGAGCCCGCCTTGCAGATGCCCAGTTTTTTTGGGAGCAGGATCAAAAGCACCCCCTCGAGCGCTTTAACCTCTCCCTTAAAACGCGGCTTTTTCATCAACACTTAGGAAGTGTTTTTACGAAGGTAGAGCGCCTTGTTACGCTTTGCATGCGCATGGCTGAAAAGGCTGGGACTGATCCCAGAATTATGGCAAGAGCAGCTCTTTTATCGAAGGCGGATTTGGCATCCCAAATGGTGAATGAATTCCCTGAACTTCAGGGTATCATGGGTCGCTATTATGCCCAAAACCAAAAGGAAAATGCCGAAGTAGCTCAGGCTCTTGAGGAGCAGTACTGGCCCAAAACTTCAGGAGGAAAAACTCCTGACGCTCTGCCCAGTCTAATCCTGGCCATGGCCGATCGGCTAGATACCCTTGTTGGCTTTTTTGCCATCGGGATTGCGCCAACTGGCTCAAAGGATCCCTTTGCTTTAAGGCGCGCGGGCCTTGGGCTCATCGCTTTGGCACTGAACCCAAGCTTTAGTCTTTCCATGCTGGAAACCTTAGGATGGTCCTATGATTGTTACCCTTGGGACGAACTTGCTGTTCCTCAGTTAAAGGATAGAGAGGAAACTTTAGCCGATCTTTGGAAATTCTTACTTGAGCGCTTTAAATTTTTCCTTAGGGACGTTCAGGAAAGCCCCTATGACCATGTAGAAGCGGTCTTGAGTGTTGCGGATCAGAACCCCAATCTTTTTGACCTGTCCCTACGGGTTAAAGCTTTGGATCAACTCATGGATGGGGAGGATGGAAAGAATCTGTTAGTAGCCTATAAGCGGGCCTCTAATATTTTAAAAATTGAAGAAGATAAAGATAAATGCACCTATGAAGGTCAGGTAAATAAAGAGCTCTTCGATCTTGACGAAGAAAGTGAATTTTTTAAAAGCTTATCGCAAAAATTGCCAGAAATTGAAGGCTTTGTGAAAAAGGGCGATTTTGTAAAAGCGGTTCAAGACTTGGCAACCTTAAGACCTGTTGTTGACCGCTTCTTTGATAAGGTTGTGGTGAATACAGAGGATAAAAATAAGCGCGTCAATCGCTTGCATTTATTGGCCTATTTTAGAAAGACCCTCCATCAATTGGCGGACTTTTCTAAGATAGAAAGTTAATATATTAAAGGAGTACTAATGATGGAAGATATACAAACTAAGCTGCTTGACCTTGCCAAAAAGGCCCAAGAAAAATCCTATTCCCCCTATTCAAAATTTGCTGTGGGAGCGGCACTGATAACTCAAGATGGATCCATTTTTACGGGCTGCAATGTGGAAAATATTTCCTATGGACTCTCCTGTTGCGGAGAAAGAAATGCTATTTTCAAGATGATTTCGGAAAAGGGGCCGCGCGAAAAAATCAAGGCATTGGCAGTTTCTACAAAAGCCGATATTCCTTGTTCTCCTTGCGGGGCATGCCGTCAAGTGATTCAGGAATTTAGCACGCCTGAGACTCTTGTTTTTTTTAAGGGTAAAAGCGGTTATGTGTCTTACGCTATGAAAGATCTTTTACCCGGCGCCTTTACAGAGTTCGAGGCTGTAAATCATGACGGCTCTACAACAATTATTGAGTCGGGTATGTAAGGAGTATATTACTCAGAGGCGATGTTTATCTCATGCATTATATCCCTCAAACTTATAACTTCAACGTCCTTTGCAAGGGGAAATCTTTCGTCCCCTGCATAAACAATAAATTTCTTCGTTGGTTTTAGATCTTCACAGGCAATATAGAATCCTTTTGATATTTTCGGGGCTAAGCTTCTTTTAATTTCAATGGCCCAAAGTTCTTGATTTCCTAAATCAATAACAAAATCTATTTCTGCTCCTCCCGCTGTTTTATAATATCCATAAGATGCATACCTCGGTAGAGAGGAAATAATGTTTTCAATCACAAATCCTTCCCAACTCCCTCCCACAACGGGATGCCCTAGCAATTCATCGAGTGTCTTAATTCCCAAAAGAGCATGACAAATTCCACTATCTCGGACAAACGTTTTAGGGGCTTTAACAAGTCGTTTCCTAGAGTTGCTAGTCCATGAAGCAAGACGTCTGACTAAGAGTAAATCTACCATTAAGTCAAGGTAACGACTTGTCGTTATACCTTTCACCTCAAGCCCTTTCGCAAAACTTGCCGCATTAAAAGCTTGACCTTGGTTATGGGCCAGCATCGTCCAAAAACGACGTAATGTTTCTGCAGGGATTCTAGGTCCTAACTGAGGAATATCCCGCTCCAGGTAAGTTTTAATAAAATCGAGACGCCACCTCAGACTCTCTTCATCGTTCTCTGCTATAAAACTTTCTGGAAATCCGCCGCGATACCAAAGTTTATAAAGATCATTCGAAGGAACTTCATCTACCGTTAATGGAAAAAGCTCGCAATACACAATGCGTCCCGCTAATGTTTCGCTGGTTTGTTTCAGAAGATCCATAGAGGCTGATCCTAGAAAAAGAAATTGCCCTGTTTTTTTACCTTGCCGTCTTCGTTCGTCAATAATTCCTCGAAGGGGAGCAAAAAGGTCAGGGATGTGTTGGATTTCATCAAATATCAGTAAATGATCCGAATTTAAGCGGCAATACTCTTCGATATCTGTAACTTTGGCTAAGTTACTAGGTAATTCTAAGTCTAAATAAATTCCTTTTTGAGGTTGAGCGATGCTCAAAGCGAGGGTTGTTTTACCTACCTGACGCGGGCCAGTTAAGACAACTGCTGGGCTCTTGTCTAAAAGGTATTCTAATTGTTTTTTGATTTTCTTTTCTATCATGTATGCAAATATAACATCTGATGTTACATTTGCATAGTTGTTTTAAATAATCATCCAATCGGGGATGTAGGGCGTAAGAGACGTCTTTCCACACTGGAGAACTTCTCCACTTTTTGCAGCCTCAATGCGCAAGAGAGCCAGGCCATAGCCATTATGGCTTGAGCGCATTTCACCCACGGGGGTGTTCCCAAGGAAAACCTCAGCTCCATTTTCTGGAGCCGGTCCCTCAATCTCAACCGGAAAAAGGCGTTTCCGAACAAGACCACGATATTTTGTGCGGGCTGTCAGCTCTTGGCCCATATAGCATCCCTTGATCCAGCTAATCGCATTGAGCTCATCGAGGCCGCATTCCAGCAAAATCGCTTTTTCGGGAAGCAGATCAATGCCTCCTTCAGGAACACCGAGTTTCAAGCGATGAAGATCATACTCCTCTGCCAAGGTATTAGGATCAGCCTGACCTATAAGACGCGCGCCAAGGATTTTTAATCGTGGGTCGGGATAAGCCTCCCTGGGAAGATTTCCCTCCCCCCAGAGGGCATATACCTTTAAGTCCGATCGTGCCTTTAAGGTAACCTTTGAACGCAGTTTAAAAAGACTTAACTTCTTTAAAAACGCCTCGAGACGCGCAGACTCAACATCAAGAAGATATTTTCCCTCTTTCTCTATAATGAAAAAATCAAATAAAAACCGCCCTTGAGGTGTCAGAAGAGTGGCATAGATAGCCTGTTTCGGTGTAACAAGGTTTATGTCATTAGAAATAAGCCCTTGAAGGAAGGTCGCTTTATCTTCACCTTCAATTTCTATCACCCCGCGATAGGAAAGTTCTGCAATAAACATAGGATTTCTCTTACTTATGGTCTTTTGGTATCAAAACTTATCCGGAGCATACTGCTTAAAAGTTTGAAAATCTATACGTGTTCTAATTCTAATTTTAATCACTTCGCGATAGAGAGATCCTGCAATAACCATTTAGAGGAGATGGTCTTGAATTTTCTCCTGAAACCAATGAATTAAGGTTGTATTCCATTTTCTCGTGTTCTGAAAATCATAGCAAATGTTTCGATCTAGGTCTGTCTCCGTTCCAAATATCTCTGATTCAGCTTCAGGATAAATTTCGATAACTCCCTTGGCTAAATCACTATAAAAGCGTTCATTGAAGTAAAAATCATCTTGTTGAACTGGATCTGGGTAGAGAACGCGGAAAGCTTTTTCTCCTGGACTCATCAAAGAAGGAGGTTTCATTTTGTTATTTATCGGCAATCTTCTTAAAGTAACGTTAATAAACCGCTCCACAAGAGTCTTGAGTAACTCTTTTCGTGGAGTAGAAGATTGCGTTAATTGGGTCCGTATTGAAAAAACTTCATGCTCATGAAGCAAATTAAACGCAGCTCTAAAAGCCTTCTTTTTTTCCTCTTCTTTAAAAATGTCTGGACCTTTGATAAGGATATAAAACTGCCCTGCCATGTTTTGCACAACTTGAGACAGTCTAAAGTAAGTATCATGAGAAACTTCAGTTTCACAATCAGGGTCCAAAATCTCATTGTGATGCCCCTGATCATGAATAAATAACTCAATAGGTCGTTTATAGATACCGCCATGAGCTAAGATGAGGCCATCCGTTAGACCATAAAGGATGATGCCTTTACTTAAAGCATAGAGATAGGCTTCTTCTGAAAAAATTGCCTTCTCTTCTGTTAAAATCATCGGTGTAAAATACTGAGAGATAAGTGCATAATTTTCCCTAGATTTTCTCGGAAACATCTCTAAAAATATTTTTGAGTCTTCTTCTGATAACTTATTTTGTCTATTCATGCCTAATATATAATATCCAGATCTTTTAGAGAGTATTGTATTATACATACCGTATTTTGTAGGATACTCAAAATCTGGATTGAAAAGATCTGGCGATAAAAGAAGACTCGCAGCTTCTGCGGCTTCAATAATGTCTTGGTTTACTGGATTTGTTTTTTGAGTCAGTTGGTGCAGCCAAGACAATGCCCCAAGAATGACATTATAATCAAAGTCATCTGAATCGCCTTCTTGATCCTTTAAGTAAATGGAAGCTTTTATAAAGCGAGGGTCCTCTTTTTTCTCAAAACATTGCATAGTATAAGCGTAAATTTCTTCAATTTGGCGTTTAATCCTAGCTGGAGTTGAAGAGTGTGCAGAAATAAGGTCTTCAGCCGTCTCTGCCATACCAAAAACCGGTTTGCAAAAAAGTAAAGAGCACACAACCATAAGATATAAATAATTTTTCACAAATAACCTCAATAAAAAAGATTTTTTACTTCTTATAATATATCTTTTAAGAAAGTCAATTATTATTTATTTAGATTAAGCATCTTTGATTCAACCACGTAAATCACAACTAGCCATTCGAAAATAATGTCTTTATGGGCGAAGGTTCGCTTTTTCAAAATGAATATTCACAGTGATTCCTTCAATTTTTGAATGAAACGTTCCATATGAGGGTCGGATTTTTTAAAAGGAACCTCATCCCAGCCAAACCATTTTATTGCATTAAATTCCCCTCGATCAAATGAGTAGGAAGCATCCTCATTGCCTTTCAAAATATACCAAAGGCTGACATCTGTATGTCCAGGTGTAAGACCTACTGTCACTGTTGAGGTTAGAAAAAAGGGAGATCTACACCAAAAATCCGCGCATATCCCCAGCTCTTCAAGACATTCTCTTGAAACGGTATCTTGGGGATACTCACCCGACTCCACATGTCCACCTGCCGGCAACCAAAGCTGAGACTTTTTATGATCAACAAGAAGAATTTTCTGAGCGTTTTCATCAAATAGAATAAAATAAGACACCAGGTGTTTTGGCGGGATGTCTGGCTTTTGAAGGCGAAAGATCTGGGCTCCACTGCGGATCCATGTCAGAGTCTCCAAAATCTGTTGGGATTCAAGATCATCAAAAGGAATGATCGTTGAAATGACATCCACAACGTTTTGTTCAGAAGTGAGATTTCGGAAGGGGGAAGAGGTCATCAGAACTCTTCCCCCTTTAAGCTACAAACAATCCACGGATGAGTAGGCGCACCAGGCGGTTTAAAAAAGAAAGGCACACAATTGGAAGAACCTAGATCTTTATAACCCATATGGTGGGTTAATGCCTTAAACACGCCCCCATGAGAAACAATGAGGGGAAGTTTTTTCCTAAGAAGTATGGAAGAAATCGTATCAACCACACGCTTTTGAAAGGCAAAAAATGTTTCTGCTCCCTTTGGTTTACAGGTATCATCTAAGAGAGATAACATTGGGTCGAAGGGCGTTCCTTCCGCTTCTCCCCAGACGATTTCGGTAAGGCCTTCTTCAAGAATGATTGGTTTATTTGTTCTCTGCGCGATAACCTCAGCTGTTTTTTGAGCTCTCAGCTTTGTGCTTGAAACAATAATATCAAAACTTTCATTCTCCAGAACCCGTGAGGCCTCATGAACTTGTTGGAGCCCAAGTTCATTCAAAGGAATATCCTGACTTCCCATAACGATGTTACGCCGGTTCCATTCTGTCTCCCCATGACGGATGAAATAAAAGGGGTTAAGAGGGAGGGTGCGTAGACTATTGATCATTTTTGAGGCTCTCAACGAAATTTAAAATTTCTTTTGAAGCTTCCCCTGCACTTAAATCCGTCACATCAACTTCCATTAAATGGGGGTGAGCAATTTTGATCATTTCCTTTTTTATGTGAACTTCAGCTGGGTTTGTCGTTTTTAAACGTGTCTTGCGGTCAGAATTTACAATGCGCTTCTTATGCTCTTCAGGAGATAAGATAAGCTTCAGAGGCACAAATAACGAACCCCTTTTTTCAGCTGTTTCTTTAATGAGATTGTATACCTTCCAATCCCCTTCTTTCTCCAAAAGTGCATTGGTAAAAATGAAATTAGATTTTTGATCTTGCGCAATAAAATCCAAAATAATGTGGCGAATTTTCCTCACAGAAATCCAAGCATTCTCCGCGATTGGCGTCTCGTCATCTAAGTCGAGCAGCGAGAAAATAGGATTGTTAATCAAATGATTATCGACAACCTTATAACCCGACTTGGCAATTTCCTTCGCAATTGTGTATTTGCCACTGCCAGAAAACCCAATCAGATAAAGGGTAATAGGGCGGATCACAATATTTTCCTCATTAAATAACACGTCACACCATATTTCCAATTCGGGATACTGGCAACGTCTTCAAAACCACAAGTTAAAAAGAAAGCATGGGCCTCTTGAAAATATGTATTCAACTGCACTTCCTTGACCTTGCTTTTGGTTGCAAAGAGTTGGGCTTCTTGAAGAAGTCTTCTACCCATCCCTTGCTTTCTAAATTTTGGCTCAACCCAGATGGAATTAATCCAAAGAATCTCTCCATGAGGAGAAAAATTCATACCCCCCGTAAAATAATCCCCAAACTTTCCATAAAGGGTATAGGCTTTAAAATCATCAGTAACTTCCGTCAGTCTCTTGCATTCTTGGCGAAGACCGGCTTCAATTTTCTGATCCCATTCCGGATTGGGTCGAGTCGTGAAGGAAAAAGAGGTCATCTTCGGGAATTAATCCTTTATTATACTGTTTATTATATGAACTATTTTTCACACTTTGTTCCTTGGTGAAAGACCATTTTCCACTCATTTCCATTAAACTTCCATAGGGAAGATCGTAGGGAAGAAGCAGCCTCACTCGTAAGTTTATAGGTTGCTAGAACGACGTCTTCTACCAAAATGAGGGCAGAAAAGTCTTCGACAACAAATTGCCGTGGAGATTCCAATGGTAACCACTTAAGAATATCATTTTTATGATATATTTTTCCTGAGCTTCCAAATTCTATGAACTCATCAGCTAATAGATTTCCCAAGTTATTTGGAGAGCGTCTCGTATCAGAATTCAACAGTGACAATTCAAGTTTGTAAATTTTATTTCTTACACGTTCCTCCTGCTCTACCTTGATCATCCAGGTAATTGCCCCATTTTTGATAGTTCTAACCTTTTTGAATCCAGCTTTTTCGTAAACGTGAATCGCGCACCCATTTGTTGTGTCAGGATCAACAAAGCAGGCCTTATAAGCAGGATCAATGTGTTCTTTTAGAAATTGTCTCAGGATCTCTGAACCATAGCCTTTTCCTAAATAATCTCCTTCACCAATAAAGAAATCAAGAGCTGCTAAAGATTTTGGAAGACCTTCAAGTGAAACGTTATCTTCTCGAGGGAAGTCATAAGCATTATATGATTGAATATAACCCATAGAATGATCATTAGTGGTAATGATATAAGCTTGGAAAAGCTTTTTTAGGCCTTTCTCCCATTTGTACCCATTTACATAGCTGCCATATTTTTCTTTCACAAGTTTCATTGTCCAATGAACGTCCTGACCCCACCAAGCTTTAACATGGGGAGATTCAAGCCATTTTAAAAGTAACGGGAAGTGGGATTCTTGGAGGGGAGTAAAGGTAAGTTTCATAGACTCTCCTTCTTTGAAATTTTCCTACAGCTGAATATATTCCTCATGCTTGTCTAGTATTGTCTCTCTTTAAAGAAAAGAGAAGTGGAAAGAAACCATTTGGGGTACTTTTTGCGTCTATTCTCAACAAAAATTATATGTATGAAGTTTTTGTAAATGTTGTGTTGAATTTTTTCTGAAATTTTTTTTAGTTTGAAAGCATTGACGTAGACAAAGAAGGTATGTTTCATTTTCCAGGAGTTATTCTTAATCACCTTGTACCAAAACAATCATAAAAAATAACCAATCTATCGTTCTTCCGCTCTATCAACTTTTACTTGATCTTTAGGTAAGATTCCTTTTTGATGACATAGTAACGGTTAAGGAAAAGCGTGGTGGAATTAAAGTTAAAAAAACCCGACTGGATTCGTGTGAAGGCACCGGTCTCGAAAGAGTACCAGGAAACCCGCGATTTGATGCGGCGTCAGAAATTGAACACGGTGTGTGAGGAAGCCGCCTGCCCCAATGTGGGCGAGTGCTGGGCGAAAAAGCATGCGACTGTTATGATCTTGGGTAGCGTCTGTACCCGCGCCTGCACGTTTTGCAATATTAAGACAGGCCGGCCTGATCTTTTGGATCCTCATGAGCCGGAAAGAGTAGGGGCTGCAGTTGCTGAAATGGGGCTTCACCATGTTGTGGTGACCTCTGTGGATCGGGATGATTTGGAAGATGGCGGTGCGCAGCATTTTGCCCAGACCATCACGGCTATTCGAAAGACGACTCCTCAAACCACTATTGAAGTTCTAACCCCTGATTTTTTGAGAAAAGAGGGAGCTCTTGAGAAGGTAGTTGAAGCACGTCCTGATGTGTATAACCACAATTTGGAGACAGTCCCGCGCCTTTATGCCGAGGTGCGTCCCGGGGCCCGTTATTTCCATTCTCTGCGTCTTTTACAACGAGTCAAAGACCTGGATCCCTCTCTCTTCACCAAATCGGGTATTATGGTGGGGCTTGGAGAGAATAAGGGGGAAGTTTATCAAGTGATGGATGATTTGCGGGCTGCAAACGTGGATTTTATGACCATTGGTCAATACCTTCAACCTACACCCAAGCATCATGTGTTGGACCGCTTTGTCACTCCTGCTGAGTTTGAAGATTACGCTAAGATGGCTCGAGGAAAAGGGTTCTTGATGGTATCCTCCTCCCCCTTGACTCGTTCATCCTATCATGCGGGGGATGATTTTGTGCGCTTGAAAGCGGCTCGTGAAGCTCAGTTGAGTGCTTAAGTGGGAACGCGCCTTCACACTCACTATTTGCCTTATACCCCAGAGAAACTCTATGATCTGGTGGCTGATATTGAAAAGTATCCAGACTTTTTACCCTGGTGTGCAGCGGTACGTGTTTTATCTCAATCAGAGACAGAGATGCTGGCAGATCTGAGTGTGGGATATAAATTTTTTCGAGAAACCTTTCGCTCTCGCGTTCACCTCACCCAAAAAACTCGCATTGATGTGGAATATATTAATGGGCCTTTTCACTACCTCAATAACCATTGGGTATTTAAGGAAAGGGGGGAGTCGGGCACAGATATAGAATTCTTCATTGATTTTGAATTTAAAAACAAGCTCTTCCAAAGTGCGACTCAAATGGTGTTTGAATCAGCCTTTGATCAGATGCTCAGTTCTTTTGAAAAACGCGCCCAAGAAGTGTATGGGGAGAAGGGGAAGTGAATATTTTTTCTTAACCTCTTGATAAAAAAATAAAGAAATAAATTATTAACTTTCTTCAGGTAGTATATAATTTTTTTTAGGCAAAATTATCGGGGAGAGAGATATGAAAGCATCACATTATTTTCTTTGGGCGGGATTAGGAGTATTCCTCACAAGTGCGTACGCAGAAGAGGCGGCTTCAACTCAATATGGTCAAAAAAATACAATAACAAGTCTTGAAAAACTTGTATTTTCAGGCGATAGTTCAGGAAGTTCACTTTATTAAAAAGGAAATTGAGAATGAGAACTTCGTGGAATCAAATGATTGTTTTGGGATCTGTTGCTCTGTTTTTTACAGCTTATGCGCCGCAAGATGCTGTGGCACAAGAACAACCAGTAGAGGCACCAAAAGGAAAACAAGAAGTAAAGACGCCAAAGAAAGAGCTTCTTAACGAAACAAATGAGATGCAATCCTTAGTGCCAAAAGGAAGTACTTTAACTCCAGAAGAAGAAATAAAATTAAGGGTTGAGGAAAAAAACGTCTTTGATGAACAAGTTCCTGGCTAAGCTGTAGAGGGAATAGTAAAGTTTTTCCCGTTTTATCATCCCCGCAAAGGCGAGGATCTAGTGACCGTTTGAAATAAAATGATTTTTTTATGTTTTGTAAAATGGGGCCTTTGTTAGAATTTTGCTATTATCTTTGAAAACATCTTAAAACTCAATGTTTTCCTGGGGCCCCGTGTTCCCTGCCTCCGCGGGGATGACAAACGCTAGAATCTGGCAGTAAGGTATGTATTAACCTTTTTTTTATACTCCCTCTCTAAAATGATAGAGAGGGAGTATTTTATATGAACGATTCTCTACATCTCAAAATTAAGGGCATGCACTGCGTGACGTGTGCAGCAAGGCTTGAAAAAGCCCTTATGCGAGTTCAGGGAGTCAAAGGGGCGCGCGTCCATTTTGTTAGTGAAAAGGCTGACGTTGAAATCAATTCAACAGATCCTCATCTTCCTCATCAGATTTTAGAAGCGATTAAAAGTGAAGGCTATGAAGGCGAAATGCCTCAAAGTCATGGGAGAGGAGAACATCATCATAGTCATACATCACCCAGTTATGCGGATTTAATTATTGCGATCCTTTTTACCCTGCCTCTTCTTATTCACATGATTGGATTTTATGTGCCTCCTTATCTTCAACTTGTTTGTGGCAGTATTGTGCAACTTTGGGCTGGCCGGCGTTTCTATCAGTCTTCCTGGCGTTCCTTAAAACATTTTAATGCGGGGATGGATCTATTGGTTGTGATTGGCACCTCAGCTGCCTATGGTTATAGCGTTATTGGCGTATTTCTAGGGGCTCAAGAACTTTATTTTGAAGCAGCAGCCGTTGTAATTACCCTTGTTCTTTTGGGGCGCCTCTTGGAAGAGCGGGCAAAAAGATCGGCCAATGAGGCTGTCCGGTCATTGATGGAACTCACCCCTCCCACAGCCTTTGTAGAGCGGGGTGGGGTCTATGTAGAAGTTTTAACTCAAGATATTAAAAAGGGTGAAAAGGTTTTGGTACGTGCGTGGCAGCGCATTCCTGTGGACGGGGTTGTCTTTGAGGGAAAAAGCGAGGTGGATGAATCTATGATCACCGGAGAAAGCCTTCCAGTGCTGCGTCAAGAAAGGGATAGGGTCATTGGTGGCACCACCAATACCTCTGGCAATTTATATCTGGAAGCCAGCGCCGTGGGAAGTGAATCTACCCTTGCGCGTATGATCCATATGGTAGAAAAAGCCCAATCTTCACGCCCTCCCATTCAACGGTTTGTGGATCAGGTGGCGGGCGTTTTTACCCCCCTTGTTTTATTTATCAGCATTATCACCTTTGGAAGTTGGCTTGCTCTTGGCTATCCCCTTCAGGTGGCCATGATTTCAGCGGTCTCCGTCCTTGTGATTGCCTGTCCTTGTGCCTTGGGTCTTGCTACGCCCACTGCCATTGTGGTGGCTATGGGAGGGGCTGCGCGAAAGGGAGTTTTGATTAAAGATTTGGAGAGTCTTGAAGCTCTCCGGATGGTGGATCAGGTTGTCTTTGATAAAACCGGGACACTGACAAAGGGTGAATTTAGTCTTACCTTTATAAAGTCTCTTGCAGGTCAGGGTGAGGAGAAAATTCTTCTTCTGGCCGCATCCCTTCAAAAAGGCAGTGAACACCCTGTTGCAAAAGCTTTTTTAACGGCTCTTAAAACGGCTCATTTTCTTGAGGTAGAAGATTTTTTATCTTTGCCGGGTAAAGGAATTAAGGGAAGGGTTCAAGGGAAAATGTATTCTTTGGGATCTGAAAAAATGATGGAAGAGCTGGGTTTTGATATTCCTGTTTTGCGCCAGTCGGATCAAACAACCGTTTATTTAGCGGAAGATGGAATCGGACTGCTCGGCGTTTTCTACCTTTCCGATACACCCCGATTGCATGCACGGGATACTTTAAAAGCGCTTAAGGCCATGGGTCTCAAAACCATCATGCTGACGGGAGATAAAAAGGAAGCGGCTCTTATGATTGGAGGGAGAGTTGGTATTGAAGAGGTCATAGCCGGTCTTCAGCCCAAAGATAAAATTAACTATGTCAAAGCTCAAGAAGAGCACCACAATTTGGTGGCCATGGTAGGGGACGGTGTGAATGATGGCCCCGCTCTGGCAGCGGCTACTGTTGGTTTTGCCATGGGGTCAGGAACGGATGTGGCTATGGATGCTGCGCCCATTACACTTATGAGGCCCTCTCTTGAATTGATTCCTGAAACTTTCCTTCTTTCAAAGCGCACCTTCCGTATCATCAAAGAAAATCTTTTCTGGGCCTCTATCTTTAACGTAGTTGGCATCGGCTTTGCCGCCTTTGGCCATCTCAGTCCCGAAATTGCCGGTGGCGCCATGGCAGCTAGCAGCATTATGGTGGTGCTGAATTCATTGCGATTGAAAAGATATTAAAAGACTTTACGCATACTCTAATATATCTCCTGGCTGGCACTCAAGGGCTTGGCAGATGGCTTCTAGGGTGGAAAAGCGAATGGCTTTGGCTTTCCCTGTTTTTAAGATGGAAAGGTTAGGGACTGAAATCCCTACCTTTTCTGCAAGCTCTTGGAGCTTGATCTTACGTTTGGCCATCATGACATCAAGATTCACAATTATAGGCATTTGTTTCCTCCCTTATATGATCAGACTTTGTTCTTCTTGAAGCTTATAGCCTTCAGCCATAACCCAAGAAATACAAAGGATCAGAATCCCGCAAAAAATAGCCTCTATATTAGGAGTGCCAAAAGAAAGAGTAATATAACGGTGCCCCGGAGGATTGGAGAGAGTGACGGTAAGAACATCAAACATCTGAGAAAGAGGCGCGGTTAAAAAGGCGTTGATTAAAAAGAGCCCCCCTATGTACTTATACTTTTCGGCATTTTGTAGTGAAAAAATGATCCCGCTTTTATAATTTGTGAAAAGTGTTTTAAGGATAAGAAGCCCTAAAAACAAAGGAGCAAATCCAATTAAATTGCCCGTAAGCCATATCATTTTAGTCAAAGGTGTGAAGGCAACATCCGCAAGGTTTACTGATCCTTCAGGTACGGCAATGGGAGTGAAAATAAGGCCCTCACGCACAAGGTTTTTAAAGGGCTCCCAGTCAATGAGAAACCACCGGGATGCTATAAAAAGAGGGTAAGTAATGAGAAGAAAATTAAACACCCAGATCAGATAGGTGCTGACTTTTTGGATACGTTGCATGTTAAGACCTCATATGTTGATTAATGAGGTAACTTTAGCATAATTTTATCATTTTGCAACTATTATTTATCGATAAACAATAAAATTAAAGGGGCTGTCCTAGATAACTAGTTTAGAAAGCCCTGAACCCACTGTTTTAACTGCTTTAATTGTGCTTGCGGGGCCG
>JAIEQB010000010.1 GCA_019748065.1 Alphaproteobacteria bacterium
AAACCCAACATAATTGTTGAAAATCCTATTATTTTTACCAATCACTTCCCATAATTACTTTCTTCTCATAAGGGGGATTATGGGAAGCTTCCCATAAAGATCCTTGTGGCGTTCCGCTGGTTGTCGGATGGAGGACCCTTTTGCTCATGAAACCTGCTTTTAGCCAGCCCCTTAAGATGGATTTATCTAAAGGTATGTTGGCCAAGAGCCATTCATGATCGATGTTATCAAAGCACCCTTTGATGTCCGCCTCGAGAATCCAGGCAGCTCCACATTTCCTTGAGAGTACTGTATAGCACTGCTCAATGGCGTCCGCCGTTGATCTTTCGCGTCTGAAACCATAGGAATGCTTATCTGCTAGGGTTTCTGCGATGGGATCAAGGCTTAAGCTGTAGAGTGCCTGCATGGCTCGGTCTTTCATGGTCGGGATGCCTAAAGGCCTTGTTTTTCCATTTGCTTTTGGAATCAGGACCCTTCTGAGAGGAGAAGGGTGGTAACCCCGCTTTCTCAGAGATAATACGGCATTATGCTTATCTTTGGATAAGGACCATAATTCTTGGTCCACACCCGGTGTTCTCTTTCCTCTGTTTTCAGTCACCCGCCTCACGGCGAGAGCCTTTCCACTGAAAGAGTGTGCCAGGAGACGTTGTAAAGCTTTCACTTTGTTCCATCGTCCTTCCTTTGTTGCCTTAACGATACGGCTTTGGAGCCTTTGAACGTTCGCATGGCACTTCTTCCACTCAATGTGGTGCCAGTGTCCTGTCTCGTCAGGAGACGCACCAGCAATTTGTAGATTATTTACCGTCATCTGCTTTCCTCCTTTTAAAGGTTTGCCAAAATTTCTCGTCATAAGAGACCCCGTGGAAGTCTGCCCGCTTTCGCGTGAGGTGATGTTTCAACCTCTATCTGCCCTATTACAAGACAGCCTTCGCTTCCTCCACGATCCCTTACCTGCATTTCCATCAGATCCCCTTACGGTTCACCTTCCTCGAGAGGAAGAAATACAGGCTTACTGTGTTCCACTTATGTGACATGGACGGGTTAGGTTCTGCCTTTACGCCGGTGACGTAACGTTCGCGAAACGTGAGCGTTCAACACGTTTCCAAGTCACTTCCCTTTTGGGTGAGCTTAACAGCATCTTTAGCTCATCAATTGTGACGACGTTTTTAGCAGTTCACATATGTTAACCGTACCATCCAGCCTAGCCCCAAGCCGCCTTGATGCTGGCAGCTTCATCTTCCCCTCACGGTTCTGACTATCTTTCGATGGGATACATTTGTCCCAATAGCTTCACACCAAAGGGTTGCCCCTTTCGCATGTATTGGTAGGCTACTGTTGGCGAAACAACAGGTTTAATTTCTTCTTCTTCTCCTCCTTTCTTGTGATTAAACAATCACATAAGCGACTTCACATCGCACGCACACAGCAGTTCTTCTTTCGCCAAATCAGATAGCCAAAATCTTCGCCTTTGTAGGGAAACTCACGTCCCGATCCCCAAAGAACTTCTGTCCGTCCTAAAGGATTACAGGCCGTAGGTCCGCGTGTCGTAGGACGGGGATAGGTCATTTGCGTCTTGTATTGAGATTTTTTAATGATAGGTAAAACAATATTCTGACAAAGCGCCTCCTTGCCACTTGTTCCCCATAGGAGAAGCTCTCGATGGAGTTTGGCCATCATGCGCTCTACCATCAAAAGACTTGCCTGAACGCCTCCATTATGAGCCGCATTATTCCCCGTAAAGGGATAAAGACTTCCCTGACATCCGCCACACCAAAAGAGAGAATCAAGAGGAAAGCCTGCTGTTGCCGCCGTGCAATCAGCCGCACACGCTGCTTGAGCGATGGGGTTGCCAAAGAGAACAGCTTCTGGATTGAGAATAAAAGACAGCTCATCCGCATTCCACAAAGGATCAAGCTCTGTAATATAGGCCACATCAAAGCTTTGTTGCTCAAGACATAGAAAATCGATGAGAAGTTCAAGCCAATAAATGACGGGATGGACATACCAATGAACTTGATAAAAACTGCTCTGAGATCGGCGATCGCCATTAGAGGAATGAACGCCATATCCCACTGTACTGCTTCCCATTTTAAGGCCTCCCATACTCACCATGCAAAAAGGAACCCTGGTCACATCCACAAGGCGTGCAGGCTCCCAAAAACCTACAGGGATACCGGGCACTAAAGGAATGGGAGGTTTTGGACAAAAACAAGGGATTTGACTTGGATTAGATGTATCTTCTCGTCCTCCGCTATTAACTTTTACAGGTCCAATAGAGATCGGAAAAAGACAGGACCAACAGATATCCGTAATCGGATTGACAAAGCGTCCTGAACACGCTTTACTATTTGAGCTAGAAATAAAAACAGAAATAACAACAACTAGGAGGCACCAATGTATGCTTAGAAACAATTGTGACTTTTCTTTAAGAAAATTAACGATTCCTTTTTTTGTATTTGCTAACTTTTTCTCCCCTTCCTTATCATTTGCCTTATCAACTTCCTTAGAAGGCAATAGCTTTAGTGACGACCTAGAAGGTTGCTCACTGCTTGTCTCTGCAGATGCTGTTCTGATTGTATGTGCTTTGTCTTGGCTTTTATATACGTATTGCGCCCCTGAAAAAACCTGGAGCATTTGGAAAAAGCTTTTTCTGTTTTCTGACATTTCGGAAAATAGGATAGCAGGAAAAAAATAAGACCCGTTATAGGATGTTTCCTCAGAGGAGGATCGAGATTGCGTCATCGGTCCTCCTCCTTTTTTATCTCTTCAATACGCAAGCGCATTCCTTCTTGAGTGACAAACGCAGGTACGTGATAAATTCCCAACTTTTTGGTAAGAAGGCCAGATTGATCAAAATACACAGGTACTTTCAACTCCTCAGAAAGAGCTATTGGTGCTCCTTTCACAAGAATTAGCTTTACTGAACTTTCCGCTAATTTTTCTTTTGGTTTTTCCTTGAGTTTCTCTTTTGCAAAAGCAATCTGATCTTCATCATCGCCATCAAAGAAGAGAAGCTCTTGAGAAAAAGTCACTGTCTCAAGAGGATTAAGTCGCGTTCCTTTAGAATAAATGGTGCGACCTTGATGATCTTTAAGATCTTCTTGAACTACATAGGTTGGATCGTAATGAAACTCTCTTGCCTTTGTTGTCCTTGTTATACCTTCAACTGGTTTAGGACGTTCAATAGCAGCTCTTGTTTTCTTTTGAAGCTCACGGTTGTGGCGTTCAAGCTCGCCTCTTTCTTCCATGGTCTTTAACTTGCTTTGAATGAGAACAAGTGGATCATCTTCCTCAATAGGCGCTATTTTCCCTCGAACTCCAAAGTCCTTTGCTTGTAACGCAATGGGTGATCCAAGACATAGAAGTAAGAACAGAACTTGTATTAATGAAGATATTCTGACTACCACTTCAAGACTGCCTTTCCATAGATCTTCTTCATGGGAGCAAGGCCAAACTCTTCATAACGAGAATCAAAACTACGGGGATGATCTCCTATGACAAAGAGGGTGCCTTCTGGAACAATGTCATGAGACAGGGGCGTGAGAGGATGTCCTTCTTTGCTTTGCGTCAAAAGAGGAAGGGTGATAGAAAAAGCACCGTTTTTTGCCTTGAGAGTCAGGTGGGTTTTACCTTGGATAATGTAATCCCCTGGAAGCCCTACAACACGCTTAGTGAAGATATGTTTCCCAACGTACTGAGGGCTATGGCCTTGAATAGAGACAATGTCTCCTCGCTTGATCTTGGTGCTTTTAAGAATAAGAAGATAGTGCACGTCATCTAAACTCTCGGAAACGTTTTCAAGAAGTTGTGTATAGCTCCCAAGACCAGCTAAAATGAGGCAGAAGATTCCTACTCCGATCGCTGCTTTCTTTATTCGAGAACTCATAAAGGAGCCTTTGCCATCATTTGGATGGCTTCCTTCAAGCTAAATCCTTGGTTTACAAGATTTTGAACACCTGTAAACTCTTCAGCCTTGGTAGAGTAAAGAACCTTTGAAAACTCATCGAGAAAGAGCCGTCCCACGGCAAAACCTTTGGGTCCCTTTATCATAATCTCAGCATATTTGCCTTGTTCCGTATGAAGGGACCGCAGAGTACGCTCCATGGCTGGATCCATTGAGAGCCTTTTGGAATTTTTAAGAAGTTCGATGGATTCGTCCTTTTGAGAGAGAAGGCACATCCAATCAGAGTTATCAAAGGCTGCTTGTGCGCCTGGCGTTGCATAAAAGTCATTGACGGATTGAGTTCCAACCACAAGGCCCCCAAAGTACTTGCGAAGACGCCTTGCAGCCGTTTCAATAAAAACGTCAGATTGAGCCCCCCTCAACATATCCCAAGCTTCATCAAGAATAAGACAACTGGGCGTTTTACGATCTCCCATATAAATGGAGTTAGTAATTTGAAGAATGACCATTTGCACAATAACGGATTGAAGGTCTTTACGTTCTTTCAGTTCTTCCATCTCAACGACAACCAAACTGTCGGAAAGATCAATATTGGCTTCTCCATTAAAGAATCTCCCATAGGATCCCTTTTCTGTGTAAGGGCGCAAACGCTTTCCTAAAGTGACAGCAATGCGATCGGGAAGGTTGAGAAGAACATCTGCAACATCCGTAATGGTGGCCTTGTTTTGCTTTTCATCCCAAGCTTCTTGAAGAGCTTGTTCCAAATAAGTGTCTTCTAAATCGGTTGTACCTTCTTTAGGAGCTGCCATCAGAGAAAGAATGGGCTTCAGCATCGCTAAACCATCAGAAGCTGCTTCAGCGTCATCAGAGGGGAGTGAAGAAAAAGGATTAATACAGATGGGAGCCCCTCTTAGAGTGGACCCTCTTAGAGGGGAATGAGTACTAAACTCTACAAAGGTGCCTTTAAGAAGTTTGGCCGTCTTTTCAAAGGAACGGCCTACATCTAAAACAAAGACCCGTCCTCCCATACCCAGTATGCTGGTCAGCAGCTCTTGCATAAAGACGGATTTACCTGACCCGGATCTTCCTACCACGCAAGTATTGTAGTTGCCTTCGTTATTATCAAAGGGAGACCAATAAAAGAGCTGCCCTCGTCTTCCCGTCAGCATCATTCCAGGAGACTTCGTTCCTTGCCATTCCCCTTGAAGAGGGATGAGGTTTGAGGGTTCATGACTCAACGTTGTTTTTGTCTTTTGAAAGGTTTTGCTATCTTCAACACTGCCTTCTCCCCAGGCCATGGGAAGGCAGCTTAAGAATGCAGGAAGCTGAAGGTATTTATCCAATACCAGCTCCCACCGTTGAGAGCGATAAAGGTTAAAGAGGGTTTGTTCCTCTCGTGCCATCTGATCAGGAGAACTTAAGAGTCCCACCTGAAAGCGCGTTCGAACAAGTCGTTGTCCTTCCTCAAACTTCTCTCGCACATAAGCCCATTCTTCAGCTTCTTTCTTTAAGGAAGGCACATATTTTGCAATAGGACTTGCCGCTTGTTTTTCGACATTGCCGCATTTAGCGAGCATCTTTGTTTTAAGGGTTTTTTCATTGCAAATATGAACGCTATACGAGAGAAAGAATCCTCCTTGAAGACGCAAAAACTCTTCAAAGGGATCTCCAATAAGGTGTCCCATGGCACTTAAATGCCAAAGTGGAGGTAAAAGACGCGTTGTATAAAGGCGTAAAACCCGTTCATCTTCGCCAAAGATCAATTGAGGCGGTTCAACCATAACCCGTGTGGCAGGGTTCATCAGTTGAAATGAGAGAGTGTCGTAAGGATTCCAGAGAGACTCATGACTTCCTAAAAGCCGTTCCGTTGGATTTAAAAGCTCGTCCAAGCCCAAAATTAAATCTTCGGCTTTCCATACTTTAACAGGCAGTCCCCAGCCTTTGAGAGTTGTCATCAGCTGTTCTCGTAATGCCAGGATTTCCTCAAAGGATTTAAAGATCGTATGAGGTTCACTATAAGAAATGAATAAACGAAAAGTCCGAATGGCAGGTCTGTTTTTGAAAGCAAAGCACCGCTCTTTAGCTAACTCCTTTAAAATCTCTGACCTCTCATGATGCAAAAGATTTTGCCGGGCTCCCTCCCATGTCTTGAGCCAGGAATCAATATGAGGGCTGGCAATGAGTAAACACTGGAGATTTGATCCCAAAGGCAACGCATGCTGAAAAATCCCTGTGAGTTGACGAGGAACTTCCTCTCCACACCCCACTAAGGGTAACGTTTCAAGAACAAAGCCAACACTCGATCGATTCAAGAAAAGCTGAGTTTCTGGATCAAAACTCCGATAGGGCAATAACGCACTCAGGCTATGAGTCTGCAAAAACTCATTTGCCAGTTTGAGAGTAGCTGAAGACGTTCCATAGCAGTGTTCAGTCCTGCTTAAAGCAGCTCTACCTAAGGTAGGGCTCAGTGTGCAGCTTTCAGATGAAGAATTGGTCATCTAAATCCTGTGTTTTACACTTCTCATTGTGCTTCATCTCAAAAGAAGGTGCGTACCAGATTTCAGAAGGTACAGAACAGGATCCTTTTTTACAAAGAGGCTCATTGTCTTCTGTTTTTTGCAGATCAGTTTCTGATGATTGGTTTTGACTTCCTAACCCTTGGTCAACCATGTGGTTGACCTCTGAGATGGATTTACAACCCACACCTTCTCCAGGAGGACATTCAAACCCTCCTTCATAAACACCCATGCAACCTGAGAGGCTGAGGGAGAGGCCCAGAAGGCATTTAATATAAATAGACTTTTTTATAGATTTTTTCATGTTTTATCTCCTTGTTAATTTTGATGATCATTGATTGAAGAGGCGTGATTGTCTCTTTTTCCTTCAATTTGTTCCTTCACATCTTGGCTTCCAATGAAGGTGCCTTGGGTAAAGACAATATCCACCACTTGGCCAGCAGCGACTTGAATCACGGGCTGGAGTTGTTCAGCACGATCGATGTAATATTGGGACAAACGATCAAGAGCTGTTGAAACGCCGGAGGTCATACCAGCCGTAAAAATATCGCCAATGTTGGGAGGAGAGGGTTGCTTACCTCCCATAGCAAAGGGATTAACTTGGGCTTGTCTGTTCTGAGGATTTGCAACATTGCTGAGGCCTGCAAAGATCCCTCCCACAAGACTCCGGCCTAAGAACTGACCGTCCTTAGAGGCCACAACGCCTCGAATGCCAGCTTTACCATCGGATCCGGCAATATAACCGGCCACTTGGGTTTCAATGATCTCTCCATTTGCCCGCTCAATACAGGTGAGTTTTTCTAGGCGGGCGTAAACCCGCTCCGACGAAAGGTCTCCATAAGCACTTGCTGTGCAATGACAGTCCTTTAAATCACTTTGGAATCGCCTTGGGAGTGTTCCTGGATCAATGAGCCTCAACAGCATAGGGCGCGGATCACTTGAGGCGGTCATGGCAGAAGAGGCATCGAGTCCTGAGAGCAAAATTGTCTTGGCAAAAGCTCCTGCAGGAATAGTCGTGTCTACAGTCTTTGGAAGTTTGAGTTTTGGATTTTCCGTAAGGCCTAAGGAGATTTTTTGAATGAGGTTTTTTTCTTCTTCCTGTCCAGCCTGGTAAGGAAAAGATTGTGGGGGCATTTGTTGTGAAGGAAGTTGTTGTGGTGACAATGGATTATTTTTTTGCATATCTAGCTGATGTTCCAACTGGAGGATTTTTGTTTCTAAATCTTGGATAAGGGAAGATTTAGGAAAGGAAGAATTTAAAGAAGGATCTTGGCTCTCTTCTTCAGTGTTTGAAGGTTGCAATGGAAACTCTCCACGTTTCACTCCTTCCTGAAAGAGGGTTTCAATGGCAGTTATTTTATCTGAGAGATCTTTAAGTTTATTCTCAATGCTATTACGAAAAGCCTCTTCTAGATTTACTTTCTTTGTCGCTGTTTCAATGGAGGTAGGCGTGACCTTGACTTCTGCTTCTTGTTTTGGAAGAGGAGTTTTCTCAAACAAGAAAGTTGTGATTCCATAGGCAAAAGCCACAATAACCACACCTCCACAGCCCATCCAAAAGAACTGTAATCTCCGAATAGTCTGTGGAGATTCAGGATGGAAAAAGCGTGTCCAAGTCCCCGCAGAGGCAGTGAACACTGGAAACCTGGAGATCCAGGAAGAAAGTCTCTCTTTAATGTTTTCTTGCCACAACATAAACATCCGTTCCTTCTCCAGGGGTTAAGGTTTTTTTTGGAATCAAAAGAGCAACAAGCGCATTGAGAGGCGTGTTAATATTGAGTTCTTTGGCAAGTTTTGCCTCAGATAAAACAAGGGGCTCTTTTGTGTTGTTTTGAATTCGGTAGGTCAGACCACGCAACTTCTGGCCTTGGATTTCTTTAATAAGCAAGTGAGGCTTTTGAAGCATTTCCAGAGGGAGAGGAACTTCCTTGTATCCTAAGGGAATCCTTCCCTCTCGACAGGCATGAATCAGTTCTTCAACTTCTTCACGAAAGAGGGGTGTTGAAGTGAGTTTTTCCTCATTAAATGAGTTCCTTTCGAGTTCTTGGTTAAGGTCTGTATTTATTTTAAGAATAAGCGTTTCCGGCACTTGCTTCTTAGGGATTAGACGGAGATCTTGGGTGTAGCCTTCCTCTGTTGTCAGCGTTAGGCTAATCGTCTTTGAGGGTGTGGCTTCTAAGGAAGGTGTCGGACGGATAAAGATCTGGCCCTGGTAGTCATCGGTCTCAAGAACATACTCTCCTGCGTTTCCAAATACATGGAGAATACGATCATCTTGAACCTTAATGCGAGTGAGCGCGTCTTGGGCAATTGGGACTTCTAAAACCTTCATCTCATCAAGGGGACGCATAATGGCAGCTTGTGCTGAGGTGCTGGCTAACATGCAAATAATAAATCTATTCATCGGATATGCCTCCTGTAACCTTTTCTAAAAGAAGCCCGGCACCTCGTAAGGTAAATTGTATGGAAACAATTTCGGGAAGGGAGCTTATCTCTTTACCTGCGACATAACTGGTGAGGGTGCCCTTAACTTCGACATGAAGCTTGCTTGGATTTGCACTGACTTCGCTAGGTTTAAAGTGGGTGGAAAGTTGCAATTTTGTGTATTCTTCTCCATCATCCATCAGCTGCTTTTTTAAAGATCCATAGGCTTCAGGCGTGGCATACTTTAAAAGTGTCTCATGGTTGTAAGGAAAGCTTGTTGGCGAAAGATCTAAAAGAAGCTTAGCCATATAAAGGCCCATTTCTTCGAGATACTCTTTTGAAACCGATCCTCCCTCTACCCACAGGGTTTTGGTAATGTGGGGAGGGACCAAGATGGTGCGTTCTTTTTTAAAAAAGAGCCCTGTGCTTAAGAGAATGTTACTCATCGCCATAAGCGCAGAGATGCCAATCCAGACATTGCGCTGAGAAATGAGTTTCAGGATGCTATGATGGAGAAAGTCTGCTTTCATTATCCAATCATCTCCCGAATATGAGAAGGCACAGGAAGCTTCATAGACCTTTTTGGCGTAGGAAGGTACCAGTACAGAGAATGGATTAAAGTGGATCCTTCATTTTGTTTCTTAATGGTGCGAAGAAGTGAAAGAGCTCCAATCCCCATAATAAAGCCAGAGACAATCCAGCCCATAAATAATCCCCCAAAGAGAGGTAGGATCACAACCAGGGCCTCGTCCTTGTTAATTCCCAAAAATCGCAAGGGTTTATCCAAGCGATTGAGAAGGAAATTCTCACCTCTATCCATAATTCCTCTCCTCACGCACAAATGGCATAGGTGGTGTTGATCCACACTTTCGCAAAGCCAAAGCTAATGGTGGTTAGAATGGCGACAATAAAGGGTGTTGGACTGGACTTCATAAAGGAAAGGGCTATCGCTGCAAGACAGCCCGCAATAAGAATAATGGGGACAAGGCTGTTGTTGATAATCCCCACAAGGTTGTTGGTACTGGTATTAAGTCCTGCATCAGTTGTCTGAGCAACGCCAAAGACCTCTGGGGTAAAAACAAGAAAGGCAAAGGCGCAAAATAACAGGAACTTAATCTGTTCAGAGGATGGGGTAAGTTTTTGGTAAGTCTTCATCTTAATTTCTCCTTTTGTTGATGAATGGGTTAATTTTTTGGATGAGTTTGTTCTTGTGGAAATACAAATAAGACATCTTCATTTTCATGATCAGAGCCAGAAGAAATGACCTCTTGCTCAGAATTTGATTCAGAAATTGAATTTGCTAAATTTAGATTTGAGGGCAAAGAGACAGAGCGAGCTGCAGAGCGTACTTCTTCAATACAACCTTCTCGATCTGTAATAACCACATAAGGAGTAATCCGTTTCTGGCCAAACTTATCGGTCCAATGCTGGTAGGTGAGTTTTCCTTCCACATAGACCTTATGGCCGCGCTTTAGGACATCCTTAATCCACCTAATGGTAGACTCACGAAAGACTGACACTTGATGCCAATCCGTTGCTGATTGCCATTCACCCGTTTCATCCTTCCACGAGTGATTCGTGGCCAAGGAAAAAGTAACAATTTCCCTCCCATCTTGGGTGAGATAAAGCTCGGGATCATTACCAAGGTTTCCTGTTAAAATGACTTTGTTCATGAGAGTTCTCCGGGTTGTTGGTTGATTTCTTTTTGAAGGACAGAAGGGTCTTCGCAGAGGCGAGTTCTGAGGTTTCGGACTTTAGGAAAAGTCTTTTGAGTCAGAGGTAGAAGCTTCAATCTCAAATCTTCAATACAGGAAAGGATGTGAGCATCTGAACTTCCAATCCAGACGAGTCGATCTCCTTCAACTTCCAAAAATTTGGCATTGGCTATGCTCTTCAGTTCTCCCAAAGAGACACCATTTCGTGACTCAAAATCTAATTGGGAGCACCACTCTCTCCACATTGGATCTTCAATGGAAGCAAGAATTGTACTGATTTCTTTGGCTCTCTCTGCATTGCTTGTGGCGGTTTGTTTTTGCTCAAGGTTTTCAGGATCATCGAAATTGCCTTCCAAAACCTTGATTAAGTTCTTCTCAACGAGAATCCAGTCCAGGCTCACACGCCATTTCCGAGGTCCTTGACCCATCAGAAATGGGGAATGAGAAACCCGTTCACAAAACTGCTTCCACTGGGCTAAGTCGCCCTCAAAATACAAAGGGAAAAGGGAATAGATGCGTCGTCGCCGCTCATCGGTTAGATTGGCAGGGGGTAATCCCTCTTGACTTACACAAGCATTCCAAATTGCAAGAACTTCATCAAAAAAACTTTTATCAGAATTCTCGCGCGCGCCTTCTGCGTCCTCTCTGTTTGAAGTCTGTGGTGTAGTCTCTGTATAGGTATATGAATGTAAGTTTCTTACATTCGAATGAAAATTCTCTACATTCGAATGTAAAATTTTTACATTCGAGATTTCCTTGCTTTCCAGAGGGGATGGTAATAAGGGGTCCTCCAAACTTTCATTCGAATGTAAATTTCTTACATTCGATTGTAAGTCTGAGTTTTCAGCTGCTTGAGGTGGTGCTTCCTCCAGAAGAGAAGAAGGAAACGCCTTCAAATACACAAGGGGCAAGTTACGGCCAATGGCCATCAAGTCTTCTTGGAGTTTTCTGAGATTGACGCGATACTGGGTTGTTTTATTCCATTTGTCGATTGGATGGGCTCTTTCATCAATCCATCCCCGATCAATAAGAAGTTTTAAGTACTTTCTCATAGTGGGATGGGATATCCCAAGCATGGTCTCTTCAATGAGATCATGGGCTGTTTTATAAATCCACCCATGACGAGGGGGAACATTACAGTCAGGTCTAAAAGTGCGCTCCTCCTTTAAAAGAAGATCGAAGTCTCTAACACGCTGAGTCCAATACATGAGTTGATTGAGAATAACGGCGCTGAATGGGTCTCCCGTAAGTGCAACAAATTCTTTGCGAATCACGGCTACCTGTTCACCATTAGAGTGAACGCTTATAGAGGGAGTATGGCTTTGAACAGAATCTCTCTCTTCTACGATCATATTTTGTAAGGTCATGATCTGCTCCTCCCGTAGAGAAGGCTATACCCCTTCACCTGAAGGTCATGATTCAACTTTCTCAGGTTCACCCTATACTCTCTTCCACCCGTCCATTTATTCTGAGGATTAAGGCGAGTCTGTACCCACCCACGGTCGACAAGAAAACGTAAGTAACGACGGAAGGTAACGATGGTCACACGGAGCATGGTTTCTTCCATAAGGGCTAAGACTGGCCTATGAAACCACCCGTGCTCAAAAGCATGATCTTTTGAATAAGAGTTCCTCTCTTCTTCCAAAAAAAGATCAAAATCATTAACCTGCTGGCTCCAATATAAGAGCTGTCCTAGAATGGCTGCTGTTCGAGGGTCACCTGTCAAAGCAACAAGTTCTCCTTGAATTATGCAAGGGTCAGGTTTTTGAAATCCTTCTTCAGGGTTATGAGAAGAGGAGGGAGAGAGAGTTTTCTCTCTCTCCCCAGGCTGGCTCTCCTTCTGCTCTTCAGGAAGGCACTGATGAGCAGACAGAGCTTCGTCCATATGATGAGGAAAGGGCATCATTGGACGGGCCTATCGGTGTAGGGCCTATCGGTATAATCTTGATCATATAAATCAAAACCCTCTTCTTGGGCTTCACTTTCAAAAGCTTCTTTATTCTTAAACACCAAAAGACCATGAAAGCGATAATCTGAAGATTCAGAGGAAGGAACATCTAAAAGATAATTCCATCGACCATATGTTAAGGTATTGCGATAATCTTCTAACTGTAAGGTGATAGCAAAATAGTGAATATCCTTTTTTTGTCCTACTTCTTGTAAGCTTTGATGAAGATCTTGATAAAACTTCTCACATATCTCAAGTCCCTCTAAGGTTAAGAACCTCTCCCCTTGATCAAGACAAAAACAGAGCCGGACAGACCATATTTGATCATTTTCGGGAAGGAACTCTAAAAATGCGCTTGCTAGTTTTGGGTAAAGATCCTTGATGTTTTGTGAAAACACAACGGCTCCTCCATAAACACCAAACTTTTTATTCTCGGCGATGATAAAGGTGGCAGTTTCTTTTTTTTCAGGAAGAAGAGAAAAGTTCTGATAGATTTTTAAAAGACTCAGTAACGAGCTAATTTTAGACGTATGTAAATGATGATCTTTCGGTTCAATAATATTAAGCATAATGACTCCTTATGAGTTCGTTTTTTTATTCGAACCCAAGAAAGAGCCTTCTTAGACAAGTCTGCTCAGAAAGATCTGTTCAGAAAGGTAGACGTTTAAGCGTTTGTTCGCTATATTGTCTACGTATAGGCCTTTGTGGGTTCTGTACATGTGAGCACCTGTGGTTGTCGGAAAAACTGTCACAGGTGTTCTTGCTGTTTTGTTTTTACGGTTTCATTTTTCCTTGCTCCTTTTTAAATTTTAATTTTTGAAAACACTTCATCAGTTGCCTCGTTTTCTTGATGCTGAATAGCCAAGTCTTCAAACTGTTCAATATCTTCAATACGGTACAAAACTAACGTGCCCGCGTTAAAATATGACGGTCCTTTCCCAAACCATCTCCATTGACTTAAGGTACTTTCTTTGACACCCCAACGAGCCGCTAAGTCTTTTGATTTTAGGCGTAATTTTTTCATAGGTTTTCCTTTTTAAAATCTTCACTTTTTACAAGCTCTAGTTTCAAAAATTCTGTTTCACATAAGATGTTTGCTACAAGTACACCTATAAAACTCTTATTTATTGCATTCATCAAGAATAAATTTTGAAAAACAATTATTTTTTAAATGATGAATTCAATATCAGTAGACGTTTATAGATTTCAGTAGACATTTATAGATCTGTATAGACGTTAAAACACAGCCTTTCACAGTATCATAAATGCAACACTATGGCTTTCTGAGCGAATTGGAAGGCATGGTTGTATGCTGCCTTAAGTTTTTCTCTTCAAAGGCCTCTATAGCTTCCAAACGATAACGGTTCTGCCCCTCAATTTTTTGACAGGGGGGGCCTTTTTTAAGCCATCTCCATTGCCGTAAGGTTGCAATGGGAATCTGCCAACGCTTGGATAATTGTTTTGGTGTTAAATAAGGAGAGCTCATGATATTACCCCTGTTTATTCCCTGTTAAAGAATTTTTAAAAGCCGAGATTATTGTTAATCGTAGGCCTTACTTGCAGACGGAGAGATATGATTTTTAAAAATCACATTCCTAACCGTATGCAATGCTCAAAGCTTAGATAAGAAAATGGACACAACTATATCATCAAAAACTGTCTAATTAGGCTAATTAATTAATTTCTAAAGAGAATTTTTAATTTTATGGATCATAATTGGAATCATAATTGAATTTCTTGTAGTTTTTTTTCAATTCTCTTCCTATGTGGGGAATCTTTTGAAAAATAAGTTTTTAAGGTTTCCAAAGCTTGGGCTAGATAATGAACAGACTTATTTTTAAATGCTAGAGATAACTGAGTATTTCCTTCTTTCACTGCCTGTGTAGATCTCTTTAAGAATAATTCTGCCAAAATTTCGAGAGTCTTATAGCTTTCTGCGTGTTGAGTTTCTTGGAAAATTTTTAAAACCTTGCTCAAAAGAGTCTCTGCAACTTCTAAATGACCCTCTAAAAAATAAACTTGTCCTAAATCTCTTAAAATACGCGCTGTTTCAATATGATCTTTACCAAATTCTTTTTCATAGATGACTAAACCTTGATTAAGAAAATCTTTAGCTTTTTCATATTGACCTAAATCTCTATAAACGCTTCCTAAGGCAGCTAAAACGGAAGCCGTTCTTATATTTTCCTCCCCACAGGTTTCTTTATGCACAATCAGAGTTTCCTCAAGCGTAGTTTGGGCCTTTTCACGTTGTCCAAGCTCTCTGTAAACATTGCCTAAAAACACGGTGATCCAGCCAATATCTATATGATTTTCAGGGAGGTATTGTTTGGCAATGAGAATGGCTTCTTCAAGTAATAATTTAGCTTTTTCATAATATCCTAACTTTTCATAGGTATTTGCAAGGAATGTTGATTGCCAAGCAATATCAAGGCGATTTTTTAAAACATGGGTCCTATGAATGAGAAGAGCCTTTTCCTGTAAGCTTTTAGCTTTTTCGTACTCTCCTAATTCAACATAGGTATTACCTAGAAAAGCAGACGTTCGTGCAAGCCAAAAATAATGAGTAGGAAAATGTTTTTGATAGAGCACATAGCTTTGTTCGAGAAAACTTTTAGCTTTTTCATAATTTCCTAGGACTGTACAGGCATCTCCTAAATAGGTTAAAGCCCTTGCGATGTGAGGATGCACTTCAACAAAATACTCTTTATAAGGTGTGATCCTGTTTTCAATTATATTTTGAGCTTCTTCATGATTTCCAAGTTCCATGTAAATAGTTGTCAGATAGGCTAATGCGTTAATAATATGGAGATGATAAGACGCAGGATTTTTATCCAGCTCCTTGAAGCTCTTTTCGAGTGTTTGCTGTCCTTTAGCATAATTCCGAAGGGAGTAATACATGGCTCCAAGCTTTCCTTCTACAAGACTTCTCATGTCATTAGGAAGCAAGTTGTGATGATGTAAGAACGTTTCACAATGAATAAGTAAGACTTTTATTGATGAAAGGTCCTCTTCATCGGTTATAGAAGTCATATAATCGGTCAAAGTTTGTGAAATTGAGGTAAGAAGCTTATTTCTCTTTTCTAAATCTAACCTCGAGATAAGGTAAGTTAAAATAATTTCTTGCGTACTACGGTGAATTGAAAACGCTCCTGTAGAATGAGAAAGAATGGGTAGTTCATTGGTAATAAGAGAATGTTTCTTTAGGTAATAAACAAAGTTATCAATAACCCCCCCATTTTTATAAGCTTCTAAAAGATTCCTTGGGATATTTTGGGAATCTAGTAAACTAATGAGTAATAATAAGCTCTCAAAGTCTTTATGAGCCTCTATAAGATGTTTTAGGGAAAGCGTAATGATATTATATCGTGTTTTTGGGTATCCTCCTACTTCTGTTAAAATAGTTTTTTGGATTGAGTTGAAATCTTTACTGCTTTCTTTGAGACGTTCTAAATACTTATCGCAGGAAACATTCACTGATTTTAAGTAATAAGCAGCTATGGAAATATCTAAAGGGAAAGGGGGAAGTTTACTTAGAAATTCCATGGTTTTATCAATTTGTTGAGGGTCAAATTGGAAAGACTTTTCAGGGCTCATAATTTTTGTAAAAAGAGTAAGACTCTCTTGAGGAGTTAACTCTCCAACTTGGAGCGTCTGGGATACTGAATGACTATTTTTAATATGATTATCTCTCGTTGTTATAAGCACCCGTCCTTTTCCCCAACTGCTCATGTCATAAGGGAAATATTTTTTTATGGTCGCAAAATTTTCAATGTTGTCATAGATAAGAAGCCAGTCGGAACAAGACTTGAGTCTTTCTTGAACAAATTGAAGCAGTTTTATTTCTCTTTCAGCAGGGTCGGGAATCGCTTGTATATCTTCTAAAACCTTTTGATTGTTCCATGCTTTCGCTAAAGCAATTGCGAGACTTTCAAAAGAAGAGATAAGACTTTCTATCGTCTCAGCATTAATTTCCCAGATGATAGGAGCTGTTTGTTGGCTTCCATATTGTCGAGCAAGAGTAGTTTTTCCTGAACCACCTGGCCCTACAAGGGCTATTATCGAGATATCTTGTTGTTTCTCAAATTTATGATGAATATCACCAATAAGCTCTGGGCGATCAAGAAAGGACGATTTTGCGGGCATCACAAAAGTTGAACGGATGGGATACTGTTTAAGATTTTGTACTTGTGATTGCTTTTTTTCTCGTGTGAACCACATTTCTTGCCTCCAGATCAATTTGTGTATTATAAAATAAACTATACCTACGAGAAAAATAACAATTAAAAAAATCTCCTTTTTATTTTTGAGGGGGATGATAGCTTTATGGGGTATTTTCTTTTTATGGATTGCTGCTTCGGAATTTATTGGAAACTTTAACTCAAAAAAACCGTGTAACCCCTCATACTGCTCTTTAAAGTTAGCAATGATTTTACTAAGATTAGTAGTGGGAAGAAGCTTTTTAAGAATCTCAAAGACGGATAGATAGTAACTCGATTGCTCAGAAATATCTAAAAAATCTACTTCGAAATGCTCCCTAAAGGTATCATTAGAGCCTTTCTTACTTAAGAAAAGTCGGAGGTTAGGCTTCTTTTGACTTACACTCTCTATTTCATTATCTGCCTTTACACCCAAAATTTCAGCAGAAATACCAACTTGTTTTAAATGATCTTTGAGATGTCGGATAAATATATCCTTGTTATTTTGATCTTCTCCATAAATGGAGAGGCAAACCTGTTTGCCTGTGCGGTTTAATTTTGATACTTCTTTTAAGCTTTTTTCAAAGGCTGCATAAATGATTAGATTTGCATAGTGTTGCTTTATAAAGGGGAATTTATGAGACTTCTCAATAAAATCAATGACTCCCTCACGGGAATTACATCCAAGCTTTAAGATAATGTTATGAATGTGTGTTAATACAGTGTTAGGAGCAATGGATAAAAGAGAAGCAATCTTATTGGTGCCTCTCATATTTAAGAGGCAGGAAATAATATCAATCTCTCTGGGGGTAAAATTAACGTTGTTAATAACGGCTAATTGTCCCACATGCATGTTTTGTAAAAATGAAAGATCGTGCATAAACCACGCTTTTTTTATGTCTTATTTTAAGATTCCCTGTTTGCAAATTGATTGAATTCAATACTTTGTAAGTAACGTATTCAAATTTTCCTTTTCTGTAAAGGAAGGCTGTTCTTTCGTTTTAAATCAAGTGATTGTTTGTTAGTTCTTTCTCCTCAAAAATGCCTAGCCAATAACTCTCAACAGAGCTCTAACTATTACCCGCAAGTTTTTTAATAAACTCCAGGATACACTAAAACGCGCTATTGCAGTTGAAGGATCCACATTCACGAGGTAACATCCATTCTGATAGGATATTTGTTGCTTTCAACATAAGTTTAAAGCTTATAGTCGTGAAAATAAGCCACGGCATGTCATAATAAGCTTATCTTTATGATCCTTGATTATGGAACGTTGGATGAAGAAGAGTCTTTAAGCTATGAGAGAGCTTTAAACAAATCTAACGTTAGCCAATAATTCTCTGAAGAAACTATGCAGCAATTTTTTTCTGATTTTTCCCGTGTTTTCCAAGGCCAGTGTCTTTGGCGATAGCCGTACGAACCTTAGCATAGTTAGGGGCAACCATGGGATAGTTATTAGGTAGTCCCCACCGTTCGCGATATTGCTCAGGGGTCATGTTATAGGCTGTTTTTAAATGACGTTTTAACATTTTCAAACGACGTCCATCTTCAAGGCAGATAATAAAATCTGGTGAAATAGAGTTTTCAATAGAGACCGCTAGGTTTGAAGGTGCACCCAATACGAAAGATTGTTTAGAGTTGATATTGCATAGACTATGATGAACGAGTTGAATAAAGTTAGGGACGTCTTCGGTCTTCATGATATTATTTGAAACATACGCGGCTACAATATGAGCAGCAAAAGTAGTAATATCTGATAATTCATGATTTTCTAGCATCTTTATTTCCTGTTATGGTTCATAATAAGGTTGAAATGTATTGCATGATAAAGAAGAAATATCAATATATTTTTTATTTTTATTAATAGCATGACTTTTGTTTTAAGTATGGGGTTAAAAAATAAAAATACAAGAAGGGCACTTTAGGCACCACGTGGAAGGTTTTCATCGATAGGCAAGTGAAAAGGAAAAAGTCCATGCAGCCTTTCAAAAAGCTTCAAGAAAAGCATGATGTTTTTTTAACGAAGTTGGTGTCACAACAAACACATCTAAAAAACAAAGCTGTAGAGAAAGGAAAACGTGGATTAAAAAGAGAAGAATGCGACTTTTTCAATTTTGCTCCCCATATGCTCCCCTGTTCTGTTTTTTAACTTTAAAGAATTTCGGAAACCCTTGAAAAATATGGCGTGCCCGAGAGGATTCGAACCTCCGACCCCAAGATTAGGAATCTTGTGCTCTATCCTGCTGAGCTACGGGCACCTCTTCTTTTTATACAGAGGCTATCAAAAAGGTGCAAGCTTAGGTAGATGAACTTGCGGTGGCATTGTTAGTAAAAGTGCAATAAAAAAGATTACTATTTTTAAACAAAAAGATGTACAATTATAGTATAATAAAAATTTTAATTAAAAATAATCAATGGAGAAAAAAATGGTATTATCTATATTTTTAGCCAAAACCATCGGACTTTATCTTCTCATCGTCAGTACTGCGTTTATGCTTAAAGCAGACGAATTCAAACCCATGATGTTAGATATGCTTAAAAATCAAAGTATTGTATCGTTTAGCGGCATTTTGGCTCTCATTTTTGGGATACTTATCGTCGTTAGTCACAATATCTGGGTCATGGATTGGAGAGTCATTATTACAATATTGGGATGGCTTACCCTCTTGAAAGGAGTCATGAGGTTATTCTACCCTGAGTTTGTCATGAAAAAAGCAACAAAGTGCGTAGAAAATAAAGCATCCTATAACATAATGATGCTTATAACTCTATTTATTGGTTTAGTTTTGCTCTACTTTGGCTATGTAGGTTAGCTCTTTAGTCAACAGATTCTAAATTTTCCTCAGCCTTTAGCCAAGCTTCTTCTGCAAGGGATAAATCATGTTCAAGCTGGTGCTGGGTTTTCATGAGGTGGCTAAGGGATTCAGAATGTTGGGTATAAAGATTCGGATCATTTAATTCTTCTCTTATTTTTTCAAGAGAAGCGGCCAAAGCCTCTACTTTAAGTTTGGCTTCATAAGCCTTTTTTTTCAAATCAGCGTTGGTCTGAGGAGCTTGTTTTTTCTTTTGAAGTTTGGGGGCTCTCGCATCTCCCTTTAAAATCATCCGTCGATAGTCCTCTAAATCTCCTTCAAAGGTCGTAACTTTATGATCCGCTACAAGCCATAATTGATCCATAGTAGAAGCTAGCAAATCCCAATCATGGGTCACTAGAATAACCGCCCCTTGAAAGGCATTGAGAGCCATCATGAGGGCTTGACGGGAGTCCATATCAAGGTGGTTCGTGGGTTCATCTAAAACAAGAATATTTGGCTTTTCTAAACAAATCAGGGTAAGGTTTAACCTGGCCTTTTCTCCTCCTGAAAGGTTCCTCACCTTAACATCTGCCTTTTGCCCCATGAGTCCAAAGCCGGCCAAAAGAGAGCGCGCTTGCGTTGGCGATAATTTTGGCGACTTACGGAGCACGTGCTCAAAGCCGGTTGCTTCAAGATCAAACTCATCAACTTGATGTTGAGCAAAATAACCCACCTTTAATTTTTTCGAGTGGGAGATCTCCCCCTGCTGCGGAGAAAGCCTCCCAGAGATAAGTTTTGCAAAAGTTGACTTTCCGTTTCCATTGGCTCCCAAAAGAGCTATGCGATCTTCCGCATCAATACGTTGGGACAAGCCATTGAGAATACTAATTTCGGGAGAATATCCCACATTAACGTGATCTAAAACAATCAAAGGAGGCGCTAATTTTTCCGGCTGGGGAAAACCAAAGCGAACCTCAGGATCATGCATAATATCAGGAAGTGCCTCCATCCTTTCAAGCGCTTTCAGACGACTTTGCGCTTGCTTAGCCTTGGTTGCCTTTGCCTTAAAACGATTGACGAAAGCCATCATGTGCTTACGCTGGGCTTCTTGCTTGACATGCTGGGCTTTTAAGGATTCTTGTTGGGCTTTCCATGTTTGTTCAAAGATATTAAAATTACCTCCATAGGACTGAATTTTTTCTCCTTGCAAAAAAAGAATTCGATCACAAACCGCATTCAACAAATGGCGATCGTGACTGATAATCACAAGGCTTTTAGGATAATGTTTGAGATAATCTTCAAGCCATAAGGTGGCTTCAAGATCTAAATGGTTTGTGGGTTCATCGAGCAATAACCAATCGGGTTTTGAGAAAAGGAGAGACGCCAAAGATACACGCATGCGCCATCCCCCCGAGAAAGTAGAAAGGGGCTCTTTCTGCATTTCTTGAGAAAATCCTAAGCCTGCTAAAATTTCCGAAGCTCTACTTTCAGCAGTAAAGGCATCAATAGCCATCAGGCGCTCATAAATGTCAGCTATATTTTCGGGAGAATGCCCCTCTTCCAGCTGCCTCATCAACTCTAATCTTTCCTGATCAGCGGCCATGACAACTTCAAGGGGAGTTGCCGATCCAGAAGGGGCTTCTTGAGCAATGTGGCCTAGGCGAACCCTTGCGGGTATCTCTAAATGCCCCGAATCAGGATGTAGAATTTTAAGAAGGATCTTAAAAAAGGTAGATTTTCCCGTACCATTGCGACCAATAAGTCCATAACGATGGCCTTCATTAAGCGTTAAAGAAAGGTCTTCAATCAATGTTCGTCCGGCCATTCGAACTGTGATATTTTCAAGTTTAATCATGGGAAAAAAGTACTTTCATGTTCCTTAATCTTTTAGCGGTCAGTAAAAGCTTTTGTAAAGTTTTTCTTTTCGTCTATCCCGACGAGGTGATACACTTACTTTTAGATTTTATTTAAAAATGAACAGGCGATAACTCAAATGAACTTTTTAAAATCAACCTCTTATTTTCTCTCCCTCTGCATTGTATTAACTGCATGCAAGGAAGCCGGACCTAAAACCACGGAAGAAAGCAAAGCAATCCCCCACCACCGGGAAGAAATCACCCTCAGCTATGCGTCCGTTGTAAAAAAAGTAGCCCCTGCTGTTGTCAATATATATGCTTTTCAAGAAGCGAAAGTTTATTATCCCCACTCCCCTTTTATGGACGACCCTTTCTTTAAACAATTTTTTGACAACCTTAATCCAGACGAAAGCAATGCACAGAACTCTTTAGGCTCAGGAGTTATTGTGAGCAAAGATGGGCTTATTTTAACAAATTACCACGTTATTGAAAATGCCGATGTCATCCGCATTGTTCTTTCAAACAAACAAGAATATGTGGCAAAATTAGTGGCCACTGATAAAAAAACCGATCTTGCCCTCCTCCAAATTGAGGACGGAGAAGAGTTTCCTTTTCTAACGGTGGGTCCTCAGGAAGATTTAGAAGTTGGCGATATCGTTTTGGCCATTGGAAATCCTTTTGGGGTTGGACAGACAGTTACCTCAGGGATCATTTCAGCTCTCTCCCGTAGTCAGGAGGGGATAAACGATTATCGCTCTTTTATTCAAACCGATGCAGCTATTAATCCTGGGAATTCTGGAGGACCACTTGTCACAACTGATGGGCAACTTGTTGGCATTAATACGGCCATTTATTCTAAAACAGGCGGTTCTATGGGTATCGGTTTTGCTATCCCTACGAGTCTCGCTATTCCGATCATGAAGAGTATTGAGAGAGGGGGAAAAATAACGCGCCCATGGTTAGGCATTGAAGTCGTCCCTGTAGATAATGAATTCGCCCATAAACTCGGTCTATCCCACCCTTACGGTGTTATCGTTAAAGGCGTTTATCCTAATAGTCCTGCTGATCAGGCAGGACTTAAGGTGGGTGATTTTATTTCTTTCTTTGATGGAAAAGAGATAGAAGATGATGCAGATTTAGATTACCGCGTAGCAACAGCCTCTTTAGGAAAGAAAGCGGACCTTGTTATATTTCGTAAGGGGGTAGAGCAAAAACTATCTCTTTCCTTACAAGAACCTTTTGGAGCTAAAGATCCACATCCCCTCCTCATCAATGGAAAAAATCCCTTTCAAGGGGCAAGCATTATAGATCTTTCTCCAGCGCTTGCTCTTGAAATTGGCATTAGTCCGATGAGTCAAGGGGTAGTCATCACAGATGTTTCGGAAAAAAGTCCCGCAGCTCAATTGGGAATTAAACCTGGGGACATTCTTCTCACTATAAACAAAAGAAAAATTCTAACCAAAAATGAAGTTGTTTCCATTCTAAAAGAAACAGTGCTTGAATGGACAATTCATCTGCTTCGTGGACGTGAGGTTGTTGCCTTTCGAGTCAAAGAATAGTGGTTAAAAAGCCATCTCCTCTCGCAGAAAGGTTACGCCCTCAAACCTTAGAAGACGTTGTGGGCCAGCATCACCTTATTGGACCCAACAAACCTTTGACTCGGATGCTTGAAAAAAAGCAGTTGTATTCTATGATTTTTTGGGGTCCGCCAGGCTCTGGGAAAACATCTCTTGCCCATATACTCGCTCAATCTTGTCATCTTCCTTTTGTCTCTCTTTCGGCTATTTTTTCTGGAGTGGCAGATCTGAGAAAGATTTTTGAAGGAGCTCAAAAAACTTTTAACATGGGTCAATCAACTCTTCTTTTTGTAGATGAAATTCATCGTTTTAATAAATCTCAACAAGACAGCTTTTTACCTTATGTGGAAAAGGGAGTCATAACCCTCGTCGGAGCAACGACGGAAAACCCTTCCTTTGAATTGAATGGAGCTCTTCTTTCCAGGTGTCAGGTTTTTACCCTCCATCGTTTGTCAGAAGAGGATTTGGAAGAAATCATAAGGCGCGCTGAAAAATATTTAAACCACTCCCTTCCTCTTACAGAGGAAGCTAAAGAACTTCTTATTGATATGGCTGATGGAGATGGACGTACACTTTTAAATCTTGTGGAAGTCATCTCTGAGGAAAACCCAAAAAATCCTTTTGATTCTCAAAAAATTTCTGAAATTGTAAGTAAACGAGCTCCCCTTTATGATAAGGCCCAAGAGGGACATTATAACCTCATTAGCGCCCTTCATAAATCCTTACGAGGATCAGATCCAGATGCAGCTCTTTATTGGTTTGCTCGCATGTTGGAAGGGGGAGAAGATCCTCTTTACATTGGTCGTAGATTAATACGTTTTGCTTCAGAAGATATAGGCCTTGCTGACCCCCAAGCCTTGATTCAAGCTTTGGCAGGCGTAGAGGCCTTTGAACGCCTCGGATCCCCAGAAGGAGAACTGGCTCTTGTTCAATCACTAATGTATTTAGCCACAGCGCCAAAATCAAATGCACTCTACCGTGCTTTTCCAAAAGCACTCAAAGAAGCCCGTTCTTCAGGTTCTTTAATGCCTCCAAAACATATTCTTAATGCTCCTACAAAATTGATGAGAACAGAAGGGTATGGAGAGGGATATATTTATGATCATGATACGCTGGAAGGATTTTCAGGACAAAACTACTTTCCTGAAGAAATTTCTCGTAAGATTTTTTATCAGCCCGTAGAAAGAGGATTCGAACGGGAAGTACAAAAAAGGCTTATCTATTGGAAAAAATTAAGGGACGCTTTTCAAAAAAGGTGATTTTAAACTGTTTTTTTATGAATGAAGGGTAAGATAAAAGAGGAGGCTACGGCAGCAACTGCACTGAAATAAAACATGGTGGAAGACCCCATTTCACTCCAAATCCATCCAGAGATAATATTTGCTATAATAAGGCACAACCCATTGATAAGGTGAAATAGACCAAAACCTGTCCCTCTCAAATCTTGAGGACAGGCATCAGCTAAAAATATAGCCAAAAGGCTTTGCGTAATTCCCATTTGAGCTCCCCAAAGAAATACTCCAAAAAGAACAAAATAAATGGTTTGCCCAGTCCCTAAAAAAAGATCAGAGATCACGACAAGGGAGATACCTAATGCCATCATAGAGCGGCGTCCTACTCTATCAGAAAGGTATCCCACAGGGTAAGCTGTGGAGGCTGTAGCTATATTTTGGATTACCATCACAAGAGGGATAAGATAAATATCCAACCCCGTACTTTCGGCTTTTAAAATTAAGAAAGCTCCAGAAAAATTTGAAAGCATAAAAAACCCACTCAAACAAATTGTCAGCCAGAATCTTAAAGGAAGAGTAAGGAGATCATTTAGTTCTAAATGTTTTTTCGTTTTTTTCTTTTGAAATTTTTCACTTAAAGGATCTTTAACAAAAACCATTAGAAGAAAAAGAGCAAGGACCGTAGGAATCGAGGCTATCCAAAAAATAAGAGGATAGTTATTTTGCGTTACCCACAGAAGTCCAACAGCAACTAACGATCCCACAAATGCCCCCGCTCGTGATAGAGATTCTCTTAAACCATAACAAGCCCCTTTTATTTCAGGAGGCGCAAGATCTCCCACCAAGGCATCACGGGGGGTTACATCAAGTCCATTCCCCACGCGATCAAAAGCTTTCCCCAGAAAAACGCCACCCATTGTCGTCGTTAGAGCAAGGAGGGGTCGAGAAATAAAAGCTAGAATGTATCCAAAGGCAATTATTCCCTTTCTCTTATGAATCCAGTCACTCAAAATACCTGAAAATATTTTGCTCGAAAGAGCAATTGCCTCCACAAACCCTTCTAAAAAGCCTATAGCAAGAGTACTTGCTCCCAAAACTTGGGTCACAAATAAGGGGGTGAGGCTATAAACAATCACGGAAGAAATTTTCATTAAAAAAGAAACACTTCCTAAAATCCAAATGCTTAAAGGAAGAGGGGGAAGTGGCTTCGATGCTTTTGATGCTATCTTCGGAAACATTTTTGTATGTCTCATAATTATGAGCCACTGTCCAGACTTAATTTCTTAACTTTTCTTTTCAGGAGTCTATAAAAAAATTTAGTCTATAGTTTTATAAAAGTTTATGTTAAGTTCTCGTTAAAATTAATCTACAGGGGTCTAACGTGAAATGTTTTAAGGCGTTATTTACAGTGAGTTTTTTAGGGCTCTTATCGGGATGTGCGACAGATTTTATCTCGCCCCCTCAAGAGGATTGTCCCGATTTAACAGCCGCTCAAATGGCAAGGGCTCGAGGAGATCTCCCTAAAGCTATTAGTGATTTTAGAAACATAATTAAGGAAAGCGCTGTGTGTGAGGTTAGAGGCAACCCTTCATGTGAAGCAGCTTATATGGGTTTAGGGCTTTCTCTTTTAGATACCAATGCTGTTCAAGAAGCAAAGCAAACCTTTGATAAGGCCATCACTATGTTTCCAAAATTTGCAGGGCCTTACACAGGGCTTGGCATGGTCTTTCTTGTCATGGATCGGCCTGAAGATGCTATAGAAGCCTTTGAAAAGGCCCTTTGCTTGAATCCACGCTGTCCCAAAGCTCTCAATGGGTATGGTATTGCACAAGATATGCTTGGAAATCACGTGGACGCACAAGCAAATTATCGAGCAGCTATGGAAGTGGATCCTTTAGCCATTTCTTATGAAAGCAATCTCGCTCTTTCTATGGCTCTTGCAGGAAATGAGAGAGAGGCGATTCGTATTCTCGAAAGGCTTTCTCGCTCACCTAATGCAACTCCGCGCGTACGGCAAAATCTTTCTTTAGCTTATGGACTCGCTGGAGATAAAGCCATGGCAAAAAAAATAGGACGCGTTGACTTATCCGACGATATGGTCACAAACAATTTATCCTATATAGAAGCTATCCGCGAAGCCAAGGATTATGTAGGAATCATTCCTAAAAATAATACTCCTCCTTTAGATCAAACACGCAAATGGCAAGAAAGGCATTAAAGGAGAAAAAATAATGATCTTAAGTATAAAAGGACTCTTTATCTTTATAAATGCGCTTATTGCTCTTTATGATTTCAGCTTTTATCGCATACCTAATCTCTTTTTAATTGCGCTGTTAGTACTTTTTGGTCTTACGGCTCCTTTTATTTTGGATTTAAATGAGATCATTAATTCCCTTATTACTTTTGGAGCCGTTTTTCTTATATGCCTTATTCTCTTTCTTGCAAAGATCTTTGGGGCTGGAGACGCTAAATACTTTGCTGTCATTGCTTTATGGATGGGGTACCCTGATGTTATTCCATTTGTCCTGTATACATCAATTGCGGGGGGAGGGCTGGCTCTTATATATGTTATTGCCCAATATCCATTTTCAAGACTTTCCGATCTCACTTGGATGCTCATTCAAAAATTAGAAGTGCGTATTCCTCTCTTAGAATCTATCTGGATAGGAAGTGGTATTGGACCTGAAAAAGGAAAACGTGAACATATAAAACCTAAAACAATCCCTTATGGAATTGCAATTGCAATTGGAGCGATCATTATGATGTTCGCTGATTTAGGGGTGGGAGAAATAATTAGATGAAGTTTAAAGATATCATAGGGTTAATACTTGCTTTACTTCTTGCAATTGGCGTGGCCTTCTTAACTAGATATTTTTTAATAAAAGAAACTCCAAAAGAAGCGCCAGTAGTTCAGGAAGCTAGAACTTTAAAAATTCTTGTTGCCAGTAAATCTTTAGATAAAGGAACAAAAATTCAACCAGGAGACTTAGTATGGCAACCCTGGCCTAATAATTCGCTTAATGATAGTTACATTCAAGAAGGGACTATTCAACTCGACACTTTAACTGGCTCTGTTATCCTTGAGCATATTGACAAGGGAGAACCAGTCATTAGTACAAATTTAGTCCAGCCGGGTGAGAAAAGTATTTTAGCAGCTCTTCTTCCTCCTGGAAAACGGGCTATATCTATTGATGTAACGCCCCAAGCTGTAAGTAGTGGACTGATTCAGCCTGGAGATTACGTTGACGTCCTTTTATCAAAAGCCATCTCACCTACCTCCGCGCAGGAATATGGGCAAACAACAGTGGTAGTTAATAATATAAAGATACTCGCCCTCGATACAGTTATGGGAGAATCCACTCAAAAACCAGTAAATAGCACTACTTCCATCCCTAAAGTGGCCACTCTTGAGGTAAATCCTGGTCAGGCAGAACTTATTACAGCCGCAGCAAAGGAAGGATCACTAAGTTTAAGTCTCCATGGCATTTCAAACAAGGAAGTGGTAACGGTAGAAAAGCCCCTTACGGGGATGGTGACTCTCATGCGGGGTAAGGAAAAAACTATAGTTCAAGTAAATAAATAAAAGTGAACAGATATTATAAAAGGTAAGTAACAAATGATAAAGGAAGTTGTAAAAAAATTAAAGAAGATAGGAAAACAGAGTTTTTCTACTATCATCTTCACTATAGCTTTTTTATCAGCTCTCAGTGCTAAAGATATTCATGTTGATGTTGATGGAGCTCAGCTTATTAAATTTGATGAGGAAGTTTCAGAAATTTTTATTGCCAATCCGGATATCGCTGATGTTCAACTGAGCAATAAAACAACAGCTTACGTTTTTGGAAAAAGCGTGGGCTCTACAAAGCTTTTTGCTATGAACAACCAGGGAAAAGAAATTCTTAATGCAGAAATCATTGTTAATACTAACCTTGCCAATTTAAGAAAGTTAATTGCTCCCTATGATCCACGTGAACTTATTGAAGTTACGGCAATACCCGGAGGTATTCTTTTAGAAGGGCCTGTAGACTCACCAAAAATTGCAGATGATATAAGATCTCTTGCTCAAAACTACTTTAATAATTATCAAGGAGGAACACAAGGAAGCACTCAAGCAAGCTCGCAAGGAAATTCACAAACGAATACTTCAACTATAATTAATCGACTTACTATTAAGCCTCCTGTTCAGGTTAATCTTCGAGTCAAGGTTGCTGAAGTTGCAAGAAGCGTTGTTAATGAACTTGGGTTCAACTGGCAAGATGTTATTGGAAATACTGGAAGTTTTAAATTTGGAGCTCTCGGAAATCGTGCACCCTTTACAGCTACCCCCATAGCCACCAATAATGTAACTTCTATTTTTCAAAAGCCAGCCCTAGCAGGTGTTGATCATGTGAGTACTATCGGTTTTGGTTATACAAATTCCAACGTTGATATTAATGCTGCTATTGATTTGCTTAGCCATGAAGGACTAGTAACTATTTTAGCTGAGCCCAATCTTGTTGCTGTATCTGGCGAAACAGCAAGCTTCCTTGCAGGTGGTGAGTTTCCTTACCCTGTTCCACAGGATTTTGGAAACATAACTATCGACTTTAAGCAATATGGCGTGAGTTTAGCTTTTACGCCTACGGTTCTTGATGGAAATCTAATTAGTATGCGCGTTCGCCCTGAAGTCAGTGAGTTGGATCCCCTTACAGGTATTTCCTTATTTGGAGTTTCTGTTCCGGGTATTCTAACAAGAAGAGCTGAGACAACGATTCAACTTGGAAGTGGTCAAACTTTTGCTATTGCAGGGCTTATAAAGAATATAACTCGCTCTCAAATCGAAGGCTTACCAGGCTTAGCTGACCTTCCCGTCTTAGGTGCTTTATTCAGATCCAATGCCTTCGATAGAGGAGATACGGAGCTCGTCATTTTAGTTACACCTTATCTTGTTGAACCTACTTCAGGAAAAGAATTGATTCTTCCCACGGATGGCTTGAATCATGCCACGTTTATTGAACAGATATTTGATCGTAGACTTGTTAAGCAAACACCTGCAAAAGGCCAAGCGCCTGCTTACGGTCCTGGCGGAGCGCGTTTGATAGGTCCAGCTGGGTTTAGTATGGAATAGGAGAGGACAAATGAAATTTATTAAGTACAATGCCATATTATTTACCGTTTTGCTCTCGGGATGTGCCCCAGAAATTGTGGACTGGACCCCTGCTGAAAGTCCTAAAGAAAATAAAGTGGAAAGAACCATCTTGTATCATAAAATTCACTATTCCTCTAAAGACAATGCCTTTAGTGAGATGGAACGTAATTCTCTTGTTAGATTTCTCAAAGCTAATGCAGAACCCCCTTCATCCGTTTCTATTGTTCTTGAAGAATATGATGGCCATTCTAAAAAAAGGATTAAGGACATTCAGCGGGAACTTGTTAAGCATGGGATTTCTTATGATATGATCACTGTTGAGTCCCCAGAAAAAGGGCTCAAGAGTACAAGCTCTTCTTCATCAGGAGTAAACCTTGTTCTTGAAAAATATCTTGTTATCCCTCCATCATGCGCAGATTTTTCACAACCTATCGGAGATGCAAGACAAGCACATGCACCTAGCAACTTTGGGTGTGCAACAGTAGCAAATTTAGGAATGATGGTAGCTAATCCTCGCGACCTTATTAGAGGTCGTTCATTAGGAGCATCTGATGGAACTGTTATAGCCGCGGGCGTTAATCGTTATCGTAAAGACAACATCAAAGCCCTTATAGACACTTCAACCAACGTCCCTCCAAGTGAAGGAGCTTCTTCAAGTGGAGGAGGTAGCTCATCAGGTTCTTCTAGTGGCGCGGGAAATTAACTAATGCCCCCCCAAAAAAATAAAGAAAGACCTAAAAAACTTATAGCATTTATCGAAGATCAAGAAGCTTCAGATGCTATTAAAGAAGGTTTAAAAGAAATTAGTGTGGAAAACAGTGAATTTTTTCAAGGTGGGGTTAAAGAGGCTATTGAATTTTTCTCTCATAACAGATCTCCTGAATATCTTATCATTGATATTTCTAAATCAGATCTCCCTATTTCTGACCTTTCAAGACTATCTGAAGTTTGCGAGCCGGGAGTAAATGTTCTTGCTATTGGTGTACGAGATGACATAGGCCTTTATCGTGATCTCATGAAATTAGGGATTATGGAATATCTTGTTAAACCTCTATTTGCAGAGATTATTAGTCGAGCTCTCAAAAGTATGATATTTGGTGAGGAAGGGGATAAAGCGAGTAAAATTAAATTAGGAAAAATTATTACTGTACAAGGAGCTCGAGGAGGCGTAGGTACATCTTTTCTTACCACAAACCTAGCAGCAATCCTTGCAAACGAAAGATCACGTCGCGTTATCGTGGTCGATATGGATATTCATTTCGGAACAGTAGCATTATACTTTAATTTAAAATCTAATGATGGTTTGAATGCGGCTCTTGAAGATCCTGAACGTGTTGATCAATTATTTCTTGAAAGGCTTTTTATTGCGGTTAATGAACGTTTAAATATTTTAACTTCGGAAGTACCTATAAATGAAACTAAGAATTATAGTCAAGATAGTATAAAACAACTTTTAAGTTATCTTTCAAAGCTCTTTCACTATGTTATTGTGGATATCCCCCATAATTTCGATGAGGCTGCAGGGTTTATTCTCCACCGTTCAAATATTCATATTTTAGTTACAGAGGCCTCCCTTGCTGGTCTCAGAGATTCAGGACGTATTATTCGTTATCTTGGTGAAGATCAATTAAACTATCGTCTTATTCTAGTTCTCAATAAGTTTATAAAAGAAGGAGAAGGAAAACTTTCTCCTGAAGATTTTGAGAACACACTAAAACGTAAAGTTGATCATCTCATTCCTTATGAAGCTTCAATCAACAATGAGTTAATTAATGCCGGCAAAACAATCCTTGAGGCAGATACACCTTTGAAAAGGCCAATTCAAGAGATTGCAAATAACATACAAGGGATTAAGGATGAAGAAAAAGAAACTCATTCTATTTGGGATTTCTTTAAGAGATAAATCTTTAAGAAATTTTAATTTTTATACCTTATAGTTACATAAGAAATCAAAAATAACGAGCGTGACATGGGTGGATTTGGACGAAAATCGGGAGGTGGGGTTGAAAATAAGCCGCTTTTAGTTAAAAATTCACCTAAAGAGGAGGTAAGCACCCCGAAAAGTTCCACGAATCCAACTTCTCAAGAAGATCTATTTAAAAAATTCAAACTCATCGCTTACGAATCTCTTATGGAAAGAATTGATTTGGTGGCAGCCAATCAAATGGCTCCCGATAGGCTTTTAAGGGAAATTGAAAGTTTTATTAACGAATTCACCATTGCTAACGACATTCAAATAAATATAAAAGAACAAAAGCAACTCGCAGCCTCCTTAGTTGATGATATGATTGGTCTTGGGCCACTTGAAGTCCTAATTCATGACGATTCAATTACGGATATATTAATTAATGGTCCCGATAACATTTATATAGAACGTAAGGGGAAATTACAAAAAGCAAGCGAGGTAAAGTTTCATGATGAAGCTCATCTTCAGCAAATTGCAAGACGTATTGCAAGTAGAGTTGGAAGGCGAGTGGATGAATCAAGCCCGATGGTTGATGCCCGTCTTGCAGATGGTAGCCGCGTTAACATTATTATGCCTCCTCTCGCTATTGATGGGACGGCTATTTCTATTAGAAAATTCTCACGCATCGACATAACTCTTGATCGGATGGTAGAAAATTCAAATATTTCTCAAGATATGGCTGATTTATTAAAAATTATCTCAAAATGTCGCTTAAATGTTCTTATCTCTGGGGGAACAGGTTCAGGTAAAACTACTCTTTTAAATGCAATGTCTCAACTTATTGACCCAGCAGAGCGTATTGTAACTATTGAAGATTCAGCAGAACTTCGTCTCCAACAACCCCACGTTGTTCGTCTTGAGAGTCGCCCCCCCAACATAGAAGGAGAAGGGGAAGTCAAAATTCGTGATTTAGTACGCAATGCCCTACGTATGCGTCCCGATCGGATTATTGTGGGTGAGGTTCGTGGAGAAGAAACCATAGACATGCTTCAAGCTATGAATACAGGACATGATGGCTCTATGTCAACAATCCACGCAAATCGTCCTCGAGAAGCCCTCATAAGGCTTGAGAATATGATGTCCATGGCTGGATATGAGCTATCTTTACGAGTTCTTCGTTCTCTTGTAGCTGGTGCTATTCAGCTTATTGTTCATACCGAAAGAATGCGAGATGGAGTTCGCAGAGTTACTGAAATAACTGAGCTTGCTGGAACTGAAGGAGACGTAATTGTCACCCATGACCTCTTTAAATTTGAATACAAAGAAGATGTTGTGGATGTTGAAACAAAGCAAACTTTTATTCGGGGTGAATTTAAGTCTTCTGGTGTAACTCCTCGCTTTATGGATAAAGCCAAGTTTTACGGCCTTGATAATGACATCAAACGACTGATGAGTAAAAGCTGATGGCTTCAGATTCTCATTTTTACCCATTATTAGCAGCTATTTTAGTATTAATATGCTATATATATTATTTATATATTGAAAAAAGAGAAAGAGCAGAAGACGACAATTGGAAGAAACGATTAAATCAGCTTTTTAAACCCCAAGAAGAGGAAAAAAGAGAAGCCAATCTCCTGATTAAAAAAGATGACTCGTCTGAATTTTTTTTTCAGAGCAAGCTTCAAAAAATAGAAGGATTCAAGGAGTGGCTACAACAGGCAGGTTTGAAATTATCTCCTTTCCAATTCTCTGCATTTTTCATAATGCTTGGATTAATATTTTTTCTTGTTCTGCATATATATATTAACCTGCCGCTAATAATTTCTCTTTTAATCGGAATTGTTTTTTCTTTTATTATTGCATGGGGAGGAGTTTCCTATCTAAGAAATTACAATAAGGAACTTTTTTTACGGGAATTTCCTATTGCCTTAGATATTATCCGTCGTGCCTTACGCGCAGGATTTTCTACTGAAAAGGCGTTCGAAATAGTTGCAGAACAGCAAAAAGGGATCATCGGAAATACTTTTAAAACTATATGTGACAGAATGCGTCTTGGAGAAAACACAGAAACAATACTCGCAGATATGTCTAATCGCATCGGAGTTAATGAATTTCGTTTGCTAGCAATTGTCTTTGTTTTACAAAGAGAAACGGGAGGAAGTTTAGCTGATTCCGCTGAAAATTTATCGAAAGTTATTCGTTCACGAGAACAACTTCGAAAAAAGGCAAAATCCTTAACTGCTGAAGTCAGAACAACTGCTGCTATTCTAACTTCTCTTCCTTTTATTTCTCTTTTATTGATTTATTTGTCAAGCCCAAAGTATCTAGAACCTTTATTTACAACTCCGGTCGGAAACAATCTACTTATCATGGCTGGAGTTTTTCTATTCCTTGGGACTACCATCATTTTTCGCATGACACACAAGGAATTATATTAAGATGCCCAATACGATAGATTTTTTAACTTTTCTTGCAGCATTCACAATAATAACTTTTGTTTTTTCAATTTTAATTAAAGTTCAGCAAAAAAATATAATTAAAAACCGTTTGAAAGATTTAGTAAGTTATAAAAAATCTCTTCTTCGCGAAGATAGAAGTGATGTTAAAAAAATTTATAAAGGTTTTCAGAAAAGCAAATTTCAGTTTCTAAGAAATTTTATTGATAAAATACAAAGATCAGGAAACAAAGAACGAGAGACGATTCGAAAGCTTTTTATCATGGCAGGATTTTCTGGTGGAAACGCTGTTTTTATTTATGGAATTTCTAAGCTTGGATTAACTTTAGTATTAGCAGGAACTGCCACATTTATAGTTTTTACCTATATGAAGTGGAATCTCTTATACAAAACGATAACTATATTGGGCGCCGCCTTAATGGGATCTTACCTTGTCGATTTCATCTTACATCAGCTTATGAAGCAACGACAGACGCGAATTAGTAAAGCATTTCCAGATGCTCTTGATCTTATGGTGCTTTGTACAGAGGCAGGATTAAGCCTGAACGCAACAGTTCAAAGAGTTGCTCAAGAAATTTCTCAAATTTCACCTGATTTAGGATATGAGCTTGCGCTCTTATCCATTGAGCTAAGCATGTTCTCTGATCGTCAAAAAGCTCTACAAAATTTTAGTGAACGTCTAAGCTCACCTTATTTTAAGTCTATCATTTCAAATATTCAACAATCTGAGCAATATGGAACACCCATTGCTCAAACCATGCGTGTAATATCAGAACAATTTAGACAAGATCGTGTGATCCTAGCTGAAGAAAGAGCAAACAGACTCCCTGTCCTCTTAACAATCCCCATGATGACATTTATTTTTCCTTGTATTTATTTACTTCTATTAGGACCTGCAATTATAAGTATAATAGATAAATTATTTAAATAAATGTAAACTTTTTAGTGAAAAATAATTACATTAATGTTAAAATGTAAATAGAGGGAATTAAGTAGCAACAACGGAAAAAATGTGGATTAGATTTTTCTTAAAGAATAAAAAGAAATACCTTATTAATTCTCAAGGGGCTACTGCCCTTGAGATGGCATTTGTTGGACCTGTTTTTCTTATTCTTCTTTTAGGAATATTTGAAGTTGGTATGATAATGCTCATAAAAACGTCCATGGAAATGGCCGTGTTACAGACCGTACGTTTTGGAAGAACGGGGAACACAGTTTCAGGACAAACCCCATCTCAAACAGCCGTAGGGCTAGCTACAACTTACAGTTTTGGTTTGATTGATCCATCTAAAATGCGCCTTACAGTTTCAGCGTATCCTAGCTACTCTGCTGTTCCTAGTTTTAGCGCACTTCCAGATAATGGAACTCAGAATTTTGGAACTCCAAATCAAATTGTTGTTTATACTCTAACATATGACTGGAATTTTTTTACCCCCCTTGTAGGGAATCTTCTTAGCTCTTCAGGCTTTATTACAATACGAGCCTCTAGTGTTGTAGTAAATGAACCCAGTTAAGGAATAAAAATATGCTTATATGGAAACAAAAAATTAAAAAAGAAGACTATGGAACTGTTGCTATTGAATTGGCAATTATTTTACCCGTCCTACTTCTTTTGTTTGTTGGCATGTTTGATATTTCAAATTTCATTTTTTGTCGTAATAAAATGAATCGAACAGCACAAGAACTGAGTAATGTTATTACCCGCGATAATTTAACAAAACCCCAGCTAGATAGTATTTTACAAGGAGCAAATCTTATTGCAGAGCCCTTTAATTTTCAAACTTCTGGAAAGGTAATTGTGACTTCTATTTCCAAGCAAGATTCCTCAAAACCCCCTGCTATTATGTGGCAAGATAGCTATCCTAGTGGAGCAACTGGATCTAAAGTTACCAATATGAGTGCTCTTCCAGGAAATATAGTTTTAGGAACGGGAGAAACTATTATAGTTACGGAAGTATTTTATACATATCAACCTACCTTTCCAGGATATGTCTTAAAAAGCGGTCAAACAGATATATACGCACTTGCCGTTAAAGTACCACGTAAAGGTTCTATGATAACACTACCAAATAGCTAATAAATTCTCTTTTTATTTAAAATTCTGTAAAAAAATGCTATAATAAGTAATAATTGGAGGAGAAAAAATGTTTTCTAAATTAAAAAAAGAAAAAAGAATGAGGTCTTTTTTTGGAGGAGAAAAAGGAGCTGTTGCAATTTTATTTGCACTTGCTCTCCTTCCTATTCTTGGTTTTCTAGGATTAACAATTGATATCGGACAAATTTATCAAATACACGCAGCGATTTCAGGAGCCGTTGATTCTGCTGCACTGGCAGGTGCAAGAGCAGGTGGGAGTAATAGTAACATGACGCAACATGCTATTGATATTTTCAATGCTAATATTCCTACAAGCAAATCATGGACTGTTACTGCTCCAACCGTATCCATTTCCTCAGACTCTAAGACAATAACCGTCTCTGCGACGATTACCTCCCCAACAACTTTCATGACACTTTTTGGCCAAAATTCCATCTCTGCAAGCGCTACATCTCAAGCACAAGTTTCAACCCAAGGAGCGGAGGTTGTACTTGTTTTAGACAACACAGGATCTATGTATGGGGGTCCTATGGCTGATTTAGTTGCAGGGGCTACAAACCTGGTCAACATTTTATATGGAAGTGCTACCGTTGACACAGTTCCTGGTCTTTACGTTGGTATTGTTCCTTATTCTACAACAGTTAATATTAACATGGCTGGCTTTACTCCAACAAATTGGATTACAACCGTCGGAAAAGCTCAAATTAATAATTCTCAATTTCTCTATCCTAATATTGCTCCCACTTCAACAAGCGTAGGGGGAAGGTGGATGGGATGTATAGAAGCTCGGACTCCAGCCCCCTCGGGTATCACAGCCTCTCAATACACGACCATGGGGTATACAAATTATGCCTCGGGCATGGACAGTACTGACACGCCTCCCACTTCAGACGCAACGAAGTTTACGCCTTATTTGTATCCTTCGACCATGGCTCAACAATATATTTTTGGCCAGCCCCTTAATCGTGGCACAACAAGCACTTCAAATGCTTCTCAACCCACAGCTGGAAGTCCTCCTTGGGGAACAACCGGAAGTACGCGTGGTGATAACGACTGGACCCTTTCTGGAGGTGTTCCTTCAGGATCAGGTCTTCATTTTGGAGACAATTATCAGTGGGTTGGCTCTGATGGAAACTTAGGCGTTGGCCCTAACTTAGGATGTCCTGTAGCCATACTTCCTTTAACCATCTCACAAAAAACTGTACAAAATAAAATTAGTCAAATGAAAGCCACTTTTCGCGGTGGTACTATGGCTAATTTAGGCCTCAATACCGGCTGGTGGATGCTGTCTCCTAATTGGCGGGGAATGTGGCCCGGTGTTGATTCGACTTTACCAAAAAATTATGGAGATACTTTAAAGATTATTGTCCTCATGACGGATGGTCAAAACCAATGGTATGACTGGCCGGGCGGCGTCCCTGGACAACCAGATACCTCACATAACTATGCGGCTGATGCCGATTATACAGGATACGGACGCCTTGCAGAAGGACGCTTAGGAACGACAAATTTCACAACAGCGCAAACTGTTGTTAATACGAAGATGTCAAACATGTGTACAACTCTTAAGAATAACGGCGTTACGATTTATACCCTCATATATACCCATGGAGCCTCAATTAACTCAGCAACTCAGAGTTTATATCAGGGGTGCGCTAGTGCGCCAGCCTCTCAACACTACTTTTTCGCAGCAACAAGTACAGACCTAAAAAATGCGTTTTCCAACATAGGTAAGTCTATTTCCAGCCTAAGACTCAATTGGCCAGGAAAGCCTTAAAGGGGTTATTTCTTCCGGAATTTATCAAGAGTAACAACGTTATCCTTGCCCTTCGAGGGGAGGAGATCTCCAGGCGTAGAGGTTTCTTCCTTTTCAATAAAAGGCGGCGGCGTAAATTGAAGTCCAAACTTGGCATAGGGATCCATAAAACTAATCAAAGCATGAAATGGAACATAGATCTTTTCTTGAGAGTCACTGAAACTAAGAGTGATATAAAACCCATGATCATCCACTTCAAGGCCCCAATATTGGTGTTGAATGACGATGGTCATTTCCTCGGGGTGGCGTTCTCTTAAATAATCTGCCAGTTGAACCCCAGGATAATCCGTTTTAAAAGCAATATAGAAATGATGAGCTCCAGGGAGCCCTTCTAAAGCTGTAGTCTTCAAAGCCTCACGAACAACGCCGCGCAGACCTTCTTGTACCATTTCTTCATAATTAAAACCGTCCACAGAGTCACCTCTTACTAATTAATCAATGAGGGGCTTCTGTTGCCCGGTGCCCCTCGAACCGCGATCGCCTTAGAAGTTAAGCGGCTGCAGCTGCAGCAACTCCAACTCCATTAAGGTTGCTAGCATTTAAGTTAGCAGCCATACGACCAAATGCATTCATATCTTTTGCATTTATATGTTTAGCCCGATAACGGTGGTACCATACCGAGTAAAAATCCAACCTTTATTACGCTCGTCGATCCTAATTCACCCCCATAATTAAATCTTAATGGTGGAGGTGCCGGGTTCCGCCCCCGGGTCCGAAACGCCTATTCCGTAAGACGTTTATCACTATAGTCAAGTTCCCCTGACATCTTAAATATAGGCTCTTTTTTATGAGATTTAAAGAGTTTTTTACTTTATTTTTTATAATTTTATGATGTTAACTTTTTTAAATGAACGTAAGATAAAAGAAAAAAGAGCAGGAGGCCAGGAGGCAGTCGTGATTCTCAAAGATGTTCAATTAGATGACAAATATACCCTCGATGAAGGGAATATTTACATCACAGGCGTACAAGCCCTAGCCCGCCTTCCCCTTATGCAACGAAAGCGTGATAGTAATGATGGTTTAAACACAGCTGGTTTTATCTCAGGCTATAGAGGCTCTCCCCTAGGAGAGTTTGATCAAACTCTTTGGAAAGCCCAAAAATTTCTTGAGGAGAATAAAATCATCTTTACGCCCGGCATTAATGAAGATTTAGGTGTAACAGCCGTTTGGGGGAGCCAACAACTCCCTCTTTTTAAAGGCACCCGCGTTCAAGGAGTCTTTTCCATGTGGTACGGTAAGGGCCCGGGAGTCGATCGAAGTGGGGATGCCTTCAAACATGCTAATATGGCAGGTTCTAGCTCCTTTGGAGGGGTATTGGCCCTTGCTGGGGATGATCATGCGTGCAAGTCCTCAACCCTCCCCCATCAAAGCGAATACGCGTTTATGGACGCCTCCATTCCTATACTTGTTCCTTCCAATGTGCAGGATATCCTCGACTTGGGGCTTTATGGCTGGGCCCTTTCTCGCTATTCGGGATGTTGGGTAGCTTTTAAAGTCATTGCAGATACAGTAGATACATCTGCGGTTGTTACCGTTTCTCCTCAACGGACGCCTATCGTTCTTCCTCAAGACTTTCTTATGCCCGAAGGCGGGCTCAATATTCGCTGGCCCGATACACCTCTTGAGCAAGAAAAAAGGCTACACCTCTATAAACTTGATGCTGCAAAGGCTTTTGTCAAAGCCAATCACCTCGATAAAACCCTTTTTAAGGGAAAAAAAGCTCGTTTTGGAATCATCACTTGCGGTAAAACTTTCCAAGATGTGCACCAAGCCCTTGAAGATTTGGGCCTTAGTGAAAATGAGGCTGCTGATTTAGGGGTAGCTGTTTATAAAGTTGCTATGAGTTGGCCCTTGGAGCCCTCACGTCTTAAGGAGTTTGCAACAGGGCTTGAAGAAATCCTTATTGTTGAAGAAAAGCGGCCTCTAATTGAAGGACAAGTTAAAGATATCCTTTATGAACTTCCCGAAGGGAAACGTCCTTGTATTGTAGGCAAGAAAGATGAGAAGGGAAACCCTCTTCTCCCTGAAATTTATGAGCTCTTGGTACCAGAGGTAGCCCATGCGATTGGCCAGCGCATCTTGCGCTTCAATAAGTCTTCCAAAGTTAAAGAAGGTATGAAGCGCCTGGATCAACTCTTTCAAAACCAACTCCAGAAGGCGCCTGATCTTGTACGCCTTCCTTACTATTGCTCCGGCTGCCCTCACAATACCTCTACAACCCAACTTCCCAAAGGAAGCAGAGCCATTGCAGGAATTGGGTGTCATTACATGGCCACCTGGATTGCTAGTGATACGGCTACTTTCACCCAAATGGGGGGAGAAGGGGTTCCGTGGATCGGTCAATCGCCCTTTACGGACGAAAATCATATCTTTGCCAATATTGGGGATGGAACTTATTACCATTCTGGCCTTCTTGCCATTCGCGCTGCGATTGCGGCGAAAGTTAATATTACCTACAAAATTCTTTATAATGATGCAGTGGCCATGACGGGAGGGCAGCCAGTTGATGGACCTCTTGATGTAGCTATGGTCTCTAATCAGGTTTATGCGGAAGGGGTTCGAAAAATCGTTGTTCTCAGCGATGATCCTCATAAATATCCAGTAAATTCCGGCTTTGCGCCAGGTGTTCACATTGGCCACCGTGATGAACTTCAACAAGTTCAAGAAGACTTGAAAAAATGGCCCGGTGTTTCCATTCTGATCTATGATCAAACCTGTGCGGCTGAAAAGCGTCGCCGCCGTAAAAGAGGCCTTATGGAAGATCCGGACAAAAGGATCTTTATTAATGAGCGAGTTTGTGAAGGGTGTGGAGATTGTAGCATTAAGTCAAATTGCCTTTCTGTCCAGCCTATTGAAACCCCTTTGGGAAGAAAGCGAAAAATTGATCAATCCAGTTGTAATAAGGACTATTCCTGTGTTAACGGCTTTTGTCCTAGCTTTGTCAGTGTTCACGGCAGCAAGCTACGAAAGCTCACCCCTACGGCTAAACTTGAAGATCTCCTTGAGCATTTTCCTGATCCTAAAATTCCTGCCCTCGATGCACCTTATCGCATCTTTGTAACAGGAGTGGGCGGCACAGGGGTGGTTACAATTGGCGCAATTTTGGGTATGGCCTCCCACCTGGAAGGTAAAGGATGCTCCATTGTGGATATGACGGGGCTGGCTCAAAAAGGAGGCGCCGTTGTTTCTCATATTTGTATTGCCAAAGCGCCAGAAAACATTCATGCAACTCGCGTTTATATGGGTGAGGCAAATCTTATATTAGGGTGCGATATTGTTGTGACGGGAAATCCTGATACCCTTAATAAAGCACTACCCGGAAAAACGAAAGCCCTCGTCAATGAGGAGCAAACCATCACAGGGCACTTCATTCATGAACCCGACTATAATTTTCATCATGAAACCTTGAAAAAAAATATCACCTCAGCTCTCGGGAAGGATCATGTTGACTTTATTGATGCCTCTCATATTGCAAAACGTCTTTTAGGGGATTCTATTGCAACCAACATGTTCATGATGGGATATGCTTATCAGAGAGGCCTGATCCCCTTATCCCACGAGTCTATTGAAAAAACCATTGAAATGAATGGGGTTGCTGTTCCTATGAATATCCAAGCTTTTCGGTGGGGTCGCTATGCAGTCCTTGATCTCAAAGCTGTTGAAAAAGCAGCTGGGTTTGAGAAGGAAGAAAAACTCTTTGCCGTTCCCAAAACCCTTGAGGAAATTATTACTTTCCAAAAAGCATTTTTAACCGAGTATCAAAACAAAGCCTATTCAAAGCGTTATGAAAAACTTGTAAATCAGGTCATTGTTCATGATAAAAAACTCAAGAAGGAAGACCTCTCCAAGGCTGTTGCCAAGTATTATGCCAAGCTTCTCGCCATTAAGGATGAGTATGAAGTGGGGCGACTTTTTGCCGATGGAACCTTTATGAAGGAGCTCTCTCTCCAATTTGAAGGGCCTCTTAAGCTTAAATATTACCTAGCCCCTCCTCTGATTGCCCGCAGAAATCCAGCAACTGGCGAGCTTCAAAAGAAAGAATATGGTGCCTGGATGATGCATGGATTCCGTCTCCTGTCCAAACTCAAAGGACTGCGTGGCACCGTATTCGATATTTTCGGCTATACAAAGGACCGTAAAAAGGAGAGAGCTCTTATCAAGGAATATGAGAATCTGGTAAAGTCTCTCTTAAAGGATTTAAAACCTGAAAACTATGAGATCGCCGTTGAACTCGCCAGCCTCCCTGAACATATACGCGGCTATGGACACGTCAAAGACCGTCATCTTGCGGATGTTAAGATCAATCAAGAAGTGCTTTTGGAGCGGTTTTTAATGTAGGAAAAAATAATTCATCTGTCAATAACACGTTAAGATGATCTATAGGTCTATTGAATTTAAAAATATAGAGTTAATTTTATTACTTGCAAATAAATAAAGGAAACCCTATTGAGATAAAAATACTGCTTTCTGCTTCCAAATTCTCATACAAATGCAAGAATGTTATGAAACTTCAGTATAAATGTTTGATATTATACCAATTTATACATATATTCCAATTATAGAAAAATGGAGCTGAAATGCGTAAATATAAATTATTGTTACTTTTAATTGTGCTAATAATGAAAAGTAATCCCGCTTGTTCAATTTTTGGACAAGGCGATGGCCTTTTAGAAGAGTATTATGAATTTGGAAAACATCAAACGGGTGTTGCACTTGCTCGCACGAATACTGGTACAGGAACGGCAAATCTTATAGACGTAGGCATTGAATCGTTAAAAGGGAGATTAATGATCACATGCGCTCACGTCATTGAAGGTAAGGAGGCTGAATCTTGTTCGGTCAGATTTATGGATGAGAATAATGAGTCTCAAGAAATAGGTGTCCAAAGTCTTTTTTTCCCTTCTGATTATCAAAATAAAGAACAAGATATCGGGTTTATTCTATTAAAAGAACCTGTTGATATTGGGAAGTTTAAACCCTTTAAGCTCAACCTCGCAAGAAATAACGACTCATTAGCTGGGAAACAAGTTAACGTTTTTGGGTGTTCTCCTCTTTTTGGCAAAGCGAGTTCTCATATTGTGTTTCGGGAAGTCACCCCCTTGCGCAGGGGCATGACCACATATATCGGTTCAGCTACGAACGAAACTCCAAAAATGCAAAGTCATTTTTATGATCACAGGGGCCTTGTTAAAATTTATGGTATGTCAAAAAGAGACGAACCAAGAGAACTCGAAATTAAAGAGAAGATAAAGGAACTTTCTGAACTGAAGGCGCAAAGCACTGATAGTAAGGGAGGGTGGGATCTTTCTTTAAGAATACTTGGCTTGCACTCTGAGCTCATAAGGATCAGTCCTCAACAAGAGTTGTTGGAAACAATTTATTATGATGATCAGTTCGAAGAGCAGTTAAATCAGCTGCAAAGCACAAGAGGGCTGGATACATCCGAAGTTCTTAATAGGTGGAAGATGCTGACTGAGGATGACAAAACTGTGACTACAACGTTTGAACTTGGTGACTCTCATATCGGTTTATATAAGCCGCTTCCTCGATTAAGTGGCCAGGTCTTTCATGGGGATAGTGGTGGTGCGTGGGTTCATGAAGGTGAAATCGTTGCCTTATCAACGGCAAGGCATTGCGATGATGATATTTTAACATTTACGAAAGAATTAGATCTTTCTCAAATATCAAGTTATTTTTCTGGCTGTGAAAAAGTTATAAACGAGTGGAAAGGACTAGATGTGATGCTACCCTTTCTGAAAAATGGAAATTCTATGTCTTTCGCGACGAGTATTTGGAGTTGCAGAGATTGGATCCAGGGGACGTTAGAGAAAATAGTTGCACAAAATTAGTGATTACGGAGGTTTCTGTAATTTTCCGTTAAGCCTTTGTAAAAAAATAAAAAAGCAAAGCCTATTCCTTAGAATTTACAAAGCACGCCCAAAAGGATGCGCTAAGTCTTAAAAAATCAAGCCTTAAAGAAAAAACTCAACAACTTTTAGAACTCTTACAAGAAAATCCGTGGAAAAATCCCCCACCTTATGAAAAGTTAGTTGGTGATTTAAAAGGGTTATACTCGAGGCGCATTAATATACAACATCGCTTAATTTATGTAGTTTATGAAGACAAGAAAAAAATCCGAGTCTTGCGTATGTGGAGGACATCATAAAACTCTTCTTAAAGCGTCCTCAAAGGAAAGCTCAAGTTTTTCCCCGGTTTTGCGATTTTTAAGCTCACATTGGCCGGAAGATGTGCTTCGGGGGCCGATGATAATTTGCCAAGGAAGACCAATCAGGTCCATGTCCGCAAATTTAGCGCCACTTCCTAAATCTCGGTCATCGTAAAGGACCTCAACGCTGGCGTTCAGGAGTTTCCCATAAAGGTCCTCACATAGGCGGGTGCAGGCCTCATCTTTTACCTTGAGGTTTAAAAGACCAACTTTAAAGGGCGCCACACTTTCGGGCCACTTTATGCCTTCCTCATCATGGTGAGCTTCAATAATAGCCGCCACAAGACGAGAAATGCCGATGCCATAGGAGCCCATTTCAACAGGAATTTGCTTGCCATCAGGTCCCATCACATAAGCTCCTAAAGGAATTGAATATTTTGTTCCAAAATAAAACACATGACCCACTTCAATGCCGCGCGCCGTTTTAAGACGCTCTGAAGGAACGGGACAAGTCTTAGGATCATGAAGCTCATCGGCCATTGCATAAAGGCTTTGGAGATGTTCAAGGGTCAGAGAATTAACATCTAAATCTTCATATTCTGCATCATAAAAAATCTCACTCTCCCCCGTCTCTGCCAGGATTTGAAACTCATGGCTTAGATTTCCTCCAATGGCACCGGAATCTGCTCTCACGGGAATAGCTGTCAAATCCATACGGGCAAAAGTTTTAACATAAGCTTCCAGCATGGCTTGATAGGATGCTTTGGCTCCTTCTATGGTCAAATCAAAGGAATAGTTATCTTTCATCAAAAACTCGCGCCCCCTCATCACGCCAAAGCGGGGGCGGATTTCATCACGAAACTTCCATTGAATATTATAAAAACGTTTAGGAAGATCACGATAGCTTTTAACAAAGCGGGCAAATATTTCCGTAATGACTTCTTCCGCTGTAGGGCCATAGAGCATCTCTCTTTCATGGCGATCCGTAATGCGCAGCATTTCTTTTCCATAATCATGATAACGCCCACTTCTTTCCCAAAGCTCGGCCGGCTGGATGGTGGGCATCAAAACTTCAAGGCTACCCGCCTTATCCTGTTCTTCTCTGACAATTTGAGAGATCTTTTGGAGAACCTTTAGTCCTAAGGGAAGCCATGTATAAATACCGGAAGTCACCTGCGAAATCATTCCAGACCGCAGCATAAGACGATGGGAGGCAATCTGCGCCTCTTGAGGGTTTTCTCTTAAGGTGGGATAGAAAAAAAATGAGGAACGCATTCGTATTCTCCTTAAAGCTTAAATTTTTCCCCGAGATAAACTTGGCGTACCCGTTGATCGGCTACTATTTCCTCAGGAGTGCCTTCCTTTAAAACAAGACCTTCATTAATAATATAGGCACGGTCAACAATCCCTAGAGTATCTCGCACATTATGGTCTGTAATCAAAACGCCAATGTTCTTGTCTTTCAAGTGAGCAATAAGATCTCGAATTTCCCCAACGGCTATGGGATCAATGCCTGCTAACGGTTCATCTAGCAACATGAAATGAGGCTTACTAGCAAGAGCACGAGCAATTTCTGTCCGTCGTCTTTCTCCTCCCGAAAGGGCTAAAGCTGATGATTTACGAATATGTTTAATTGAAAATTCATCCAAAAGACTCTCTAATCTTTCTTCTCGCCGATCATAATCAGGCTCTACAAGCTCCAGGATGGCTTTGATATTATTTTCAACGGTCAAGCCTCGAAAAATCGATGTTTCTTGAGGAAGATACCCAATACCAAGACGTGCTCTCCGATACATGGGAAGATGGGTAATATCGTGATTGTCTAGAAGAACAGATCCTCCATCAGCCTTTATTAATCCTGTAATAATTGAAAAACAGGTTGTTTTTCCAGCCCCATTAGGACCCAAAAGTCCAACAGCTTCCCCTCGAACAACATTGACGTTGACATCATCAACAACGATACGCCGCGCGTATGACTTTCGTAACTTTACTGCAGAAAGACCTTCTGATGAGACATGGTTTTTTTTGGAAAGTGCGGCCATATTTAAATAACTTTATACTTATTGAGAGTATGTTTCGGATCTCTTTTTAGCAGAGATAGGGAAGAGCTGTCCATCATTATGGTTTGAGGAAGCTTCTTCAGACGAAGCACCCTCCTTTTCTTTTATTTTCTTTGCATCCTTTGGAATGATAATTCCAGAGATACGCTTTTTAGAGCCAGAGTGCGAGACATGAGGTGGCTCAGTGAACATTTCTGCCACATCTGTTTCAAGGTTATGACGCGCATAACCACCTTCAATAACATTCTCTCCTTGCATTACCTTTACATTATTAAAGACTTCAACGAGATGATCCTTTGCAGAATAAATTCCTCGATCTCCAGTAACAACACTTTTAGGGCTAGACGCCAGCATATGGCCTTCTGCCTCTACTTTATCAATAGAAAGCTTTTCCTTACTTTCTGTTGTCTTTTCAGAAGAAGGTTTAAAGTAGGCTACAAGGGTATCAGCTTGGATAAGCTCCTCTTTCTCAGGAAATAGGGCTGTGGCCTGACCTCGAGCAATTCCTTTGTTATCCTTATGCCAATACTCAATTGAATCTCGAGCGGTAATGCTCTCCTTAGGAGTGAGAATTTTTAAATTTCCACCGGTCAAAAGAATGCGATCAAGAGCTACATCATAATGAGCGTGATCCCCGTAAGCTTTATCCGTTGGTGTTTCCATGCGCACATGACCATCGGCTGTCATCGTCGTAATATCGCGTTCTTTGCCTTCTGTGAAAAAAAGCGTTAAAACGTCTCCATAAACCGTATTCGTGCCTTTTTTTGCAGAGGCATTTCCAGTTGCAACACACTTGTTAACTGTTTCATCACATACAACAGAGCTTTCTGCTTCAATGATAATGGGATCATCTCCTTTGCTCTCACTGAGACGGTCCAGAATTTGAGCATGGCACAGAACAGGGCTTATTAACATAAGAAAAAAAAGCTTGTTGAAACTCATGAGTCTCTCTTCTTCTTTTTCAAAGTGGTTTTATTAATCTCTATGCGAGAAGGGCCTTTTAACGTAATAATTTTTTTACCCTCAGACTTACTTTCAATTTTAAAGCCATTTTGCCCCCTTAATTTCCCAGCAGGCCCCTCTCCTTCAACCAAAGAATCTCCTTCAACAACACTATTGTCAAAGGTAACATGAGCTTTTTCCGTTTGCACACGATATCCATCCGTGCTTGTCAACGTAACTTTTCCTTCTAAATCTAAGTATTTGCTTTCACTATTATAATGCCCTTCTTTTGCTTGAAGATTAAGCGTTTCTCCTTCTTCAGTTTCTAAGGTCCCAGAAGGATTTATAAGATCTGTGTAGGTTTGACTATTTTGTTTGGCCCAATCAGCATTCACGTGAAAAGGTTGGCCCTTCCCATCAGTTGAAACGTAATAAGGGCGAATCATCCTATTTTCTTGAATTTCTGGTTGAGAGGAATCAATCAAAACGAGTTCTTCTTTGTCATGAGAGATGATATACGGCCAAGCAAAAGTAAGCCCAATAGCGATAATAATACCCATAGGGAGAATTACCTTCATTAAACTGACATAGCGCGAATAACTCTTTGGAAGAGATAGCCCCATCTACACCAGTCCCTCCCTTAAGCAATCGTGAAGTCGCAAGAGACCAACAAGCTTGTCTGTGTTTGCTTCTAAGACGAAAAGATTCGTAATCGCATTGCGGTTCATAAAACCAACAGCTTCACCTGCAAAAGATGAAGAAAAAATCGTCTTCGGTGCAGAGGTCATAATATCTTCAACTTTTTTGTTTAAAAGGTCAGAACTCATATGACGACGAAGATCTCCATCGGTAACAATTCCCATAAGTTGACCCCTCTCATTTAAAACCCCAATACATCCAAAACCTTTTTCCGTCATAGTAACGAGCGCCTCGCTCATTAAAGTCTCTTTAGAGACAAGGGGTAACTCTTCATAGGGACGCATAAGATCCGCAACATGGAGTAATTTTTTCCCCAGGCGCCCGCCAGGATGAAGGTTTTTAAAATCGTTTTCAGAGAAACCCTTTCTCTTTAACAAAGAAACCGCCATAGCATCTCCTAAGCCTAACATAAGAGTTGTTGACGTTGTTGGTGCAAGGCCTAAAGGACAAGCTTCCACAAAGGCTGGCAAAAGAAGCGTACATTCCGCCGCTTTTGAAAGGATACTATCCTTTTTGCATGTTATAGCAATAATATGAATATTAAACCGTTTTGCATAGGCGATTATGTCTGAAAGCTCTGCTGTTCCCCCTGAAAGGGAAAGGATCAACAAAGTATCTTTAGGAGTAATCATCCCCAAATCCCCATGGCTCGCCTCACTAGGATGAATAAAAAAAGCAGGCGTTCCTGTGGAGGAAAAGGTCGCCGCAATTTTATGGGCAACATGACCACTTTTCCCAATACCCGTAAGGATAACGCGACCTTCGGTTTCCATGATAATGTTTAAGGCTTTTTGAAAAGATTCATCCAAACTTTGCGCGAGAGTGAGAAGGGCTTCAGCTTCAAGACGTAAAACCCGATAAGCTTCTTCAAGATCATCATGGAGAGAAATAGGATTTAAGTTTGCTTTTTCCATCAAATATTACACCTTAAAATTAATACATTACTTTTATTTATACTTAATGTTGAAAAATATCAACTTCATTCCATCCTTGAATATCTAATTCACATCTTGCCGGAATAAATTTAAAGCATGCCTTTGCAATTGACTCTCGTCCTTCTCGCCTCAAAAGTTCTTGCAAAGCTGCTTTCAACCGATGAAGGTAGATGACATCATTTGCAGCATATTCCATTTGCTTATCTGAAAGTTGTTCTGACCCCCAGTCAGAGGTTTGCTCAGTTTTTGAGATTTCAACGCCCAAAAGTTGTTTGCACAAGTCCTTCAATCCATGTTTATCCGTATAGGTCCGTGAAAGCCTAGAAGCTATTTTTGTACAAAAAAGAGGGGTCGCATCAACCTGCAAATAATATTTTAAGATCGCATAATCAAAACGAGCGAAATGAAAAATCTTTTCAACATTTTTATCATTAAGAAGAGCCCTTAAATGAGGAGCCTCATAAGATGATTTCAGGGGTAAATGAACCAGGTGGCAGTCTCCCTCGCCTGAAGTCAATTGAACGAGCGTTAAGCGATCTCGTGGTATGTAGAGCCCCATTGCTTCCGTATCTATAGCAACAGAATGATTAAACTTAAGATTGGAAGGAAGGTCTCCACGATGATAATGAATTTTCATGTTTTGCTTTCGTTACAGTTTGCATCAAGCAAGTAATACCCTGCAAGTATACCTTAGATTGGTGCCCAGGAGAAGACTCGAACTTCCACAAACTCTCGCTCACTAGAACCTGAATCTAGCGCGTCTACCAATTCCGCCACCTGGGCTCCTAACTTTCGTTACTGAGATTCTGAGAAAAAGTCAATGATTTAGCAGAAGAATACTTTAATAAATTTTGATATACTGGCAAAAAATCAAGGTGAAAATCATGCGTACAGTAACCATATTTGGCGGCTCAGGTTTTGTTGGAAGATATCTTGTCCAAAAATTTGCGGATAAAGGTTATCTTATTCGTGTTGCTGTCAGAAACCCTTTTGCTGCCAATTACTTAAAACCTTTAGGAGAGGTCGGGCAAATCACCCCGGTTCAAGCCTCTATCCTTTCTTTAAAAGAGATTGAGAGAACGATTTTAGGGGCGGATATAGTTATTAATCTTGTTGGGATTCTTTATGAAAAGGGCTCTCAAACCTTTGAAAAAATACACGTGGAAGGTGCAAAGAACGTAGCTAAAAAAGCTAAAGAATTAGAGGTGCCCACCCTCCTTCACATGTCCGCTTTAGGCGCAAATAAAGATTCACTTTCTCGTTATGCTTCCAGCAAAGCGCGCGGTGAAGAAGCTATTTTGAAAGCTTTTCCGACGGCAACTGTATTTCGACCTAGCGTTATTTTTGGGCCCGAGGATGCTTTTTTCAATCGATTTGCGGAGATGACGCACTTTTCTCCTTTTCTCCCTCTCATTGGAGGCGGAAAGACTCTTTTTCAACCCGTTTATGTGGGGGATGTAGGCGAATGCTTCTTAAAAGCTGTCTTTAAAAAAGAGGCCCAGGGAAAAACTTATGAATTAGGGGGCCCAGAGATTTATTCATTTAAGCAGCTTATGGGGTATCTTTTAAAAACAATCCATCGCCAGCGCCTTTTACTGCCTCTTCCTTTTCCTTTAGCAAAATTTATAGCAACATTTACTCAACTCTTACCAACTCCACCTCTTACACCAGATCAGGTTGAGCTTTTAAAATCAGATACGGTTGTCTCTCCCAAAGCTCACACTCCCAAGGAACTTGGCGTTCATCTTAATGCCATGGAAGCTTTAGCGCCCTTTTATTTGGCGAGATATTGTCCTGGAGGTATGACTTAGCGTCCCGGCCTATCATTGTCAGGATCTTTTCCATTAAAGCGGCCTACATTGCCAAAGATTTGCTCCAGAACGCCAAAGGTATGGCCTGCTGTGGGCGTGGAACGTTTAATATGTGAAACCACTTGGCGATCTTTTTCTGATAAGGAATCAAGGGCAATCACCTTTCCTTGATCATCAAAATCAATGCGTGTGATATTACTTTTTAGGACAGTGGGTGAAAAAAAGGCTCGCCGCTGTGTTGTCTCCGACATATAAAACCACGTTTTATTTCCAAAGGTGGACACAGAAGAAGGAGTACCTAAAAGCTTAGCTACTTGCTCTTTCGTTGTTTTCCCCACTTGAATGGTTTCCAATTGCTTCGGTTCAACCACATGACCTCGGTTATCAATGGTGGCACACCCGGAAAGGACGGCTAGCAGGGAAAGGAGAGGTTTAAAAGATCTTGATTTCATCTTCATTTGTTTGTACGTGTCATTTATGCTTTGTAAAATAAAATTTACCATGCCTTTCGTTCTTCCCGCTGTCAACGGTTTCTGGAAAGGGTCAACAAAAAACCAAGGAAAACATTTATGTTTTTCCGCCTTGCATCAAGCGCGTCTCCCCATTTTTTATGAATCATGGAGAGTTCCCGATACCCTTGAAGGACGTTTTGATTGCGCCAGCCTTCATATGATCCTCCTTTTAAAATACTTAAAGGGGAGTCTTGCTCAAAACACTTTTGATGCTTTTTTTAAATACACAGACTTAACCTTACGAGAAGAAGGGGTGAGTGACCTTGGCGTTGGAAAACAAGTTAAAAAATGTGCAAAATTCTTTTATGGAACTCTCAAGTCTTATCATGAGGGTCTGGACGGCAAAGCTAATCTAGAACAAGCTCTTTCCCGAAATCTTTATGGAGGTGACTTTCCTTCTTCCCTTCCCAAAATGATTACCTATATAAGAAACTGTGATGCTCTTTTGGCAAACCATGATTTTGACAAGAATCACCCCATCCCTTGGCCTAAGGAGGAAAACCTATGTCCCCGCTAATGACCAAGATTAATATTGACACCCTAACAACAAATCCCTTTGATATTTCTCTTAAAGCAACCCCCGACGAAAGGGCGGTTATCCAGAAAAGGCTCAGTATTATTTCTATTGAGAACATTGAAGCTAAATTACAATTAAGAAAAAAAGGACTCATCTTTCTAAAGGGAACGATTCAAGCCGACATGACAGTCGAGTGTGTTCGCACGTTAGTTGCTTTTCAACAGCACCTCGAAATTAAAGTCGATGAAACTTTCCTCCCCCCTACAGGGAATACAGAGGCTCCCCTCCCAGAAGAGGTGGAACCTTTAGAGGAGGAGACATTAAACATTGGAGAGATCGTTATTCAACTGATCTCTCTTAATTTAGATCCCTATCCTGTGGCCCCCGACACGCTCCCTCTGGATTATCAAGAAGAAAAGCCTTCTGTCTCTCCTTTTGAGGTTTTAAAAAAGAAAAAATAAAGGGACTTTTCTTCCCTTTTTCAAGTGACAAATTCTATGCCTTCTTATAGATTGTGCTCACTCCTGAATGATAAATCTTCTTGGAAACACATGAAATTATATATACAAAACCTTCTAAAAAAAATAAGTCCGGACGGTGCTTTGTTAACTTTTTTGAAGGAAGAAGCTCCTATTTTAGGACAAGATCTTTTACTTCTCGTTGCAAGTCTTTATATCTCTCTTTTTTTAAGACTTGGTGAAAATTCCTTTGAGTTTTCTTCAGCAGCTATCATTCTTAATGCTTTTCTTTATATTTTGTTGGGACTATCGGTTTTCTTAGGCAAACATGTTTATCAAACCTTTTGGGTTGTCCCCGAAGAAATTGAAGGAAGCTCAATTGTCAAATCTGTGACTTTTATAACCCTTCTTTATGTTCCTTTTATGTTTATATTGCCCAAGGCCTACACTCTCCCTGATTCCACACCCTTTATAAATTGGTTTGTTGCCATTGCCCTGCTTATGATACCTCGTCTTTTATATCGCTTGTGTCAAAACCGCCTCAGCCCCACTGAACAAGATGATCCTACCCTCATTCAAATGAAAAATATTGATTTAGCCGATTTTTTAGAAAGGAGTCCCCCTATCATCAACGAGGTGGCTGTACGTGCTTTAATCAAGGGAAAAAGAATTCTTATCACAGGAGCAGGGGGTACCATAGGAGCAGCTTTAGTCAAGAAAATTTCTGCCTTTTCTCCTGGACACCTTTGCTTGGTGGATTATAGCGAGTCCCCTTTATATTCGATCGGTCTTGAATTGAAGGAATCCTATCCCAAGATTCCTTGTGACTCCATGTTAGGAGATGTGGCCTGTCGAGAACGCATTCGTCATATCATCTCAAGCTTTAAACCAGAGATAGTGTTTCATGCCGCAGCTCTTAAACAGGTTCCTGTTATTGAAGAAAACCTTTCACAAGCTGTCTTAACAAATGTTATTGGGGCTCAAAACGTTGCTGAAGCCTGTCGTGATTTTAAGGTACGTTCCATGGTATTGATTTCCACCCATGAAGCGATCAACCCCACAAACACAATGGGAGCTACAAAGCGTCTCGCCGAATGTTATTGCCAATCCTTGGATCTTCTTGAGCGAAAAAAGCCAAATGGAACGCGTTACACCTGCGTGGAATTTGGCAATATTTTGGGTGCTGAAGGATCCGTCGTTCCGCTTTTTAAGAAACAAATTGAGCAAGGAGGACCTCTTACTTTAACTCATGTAGATATGGTGCGTCATTTTATTCCTCTTGATGAAGCGATAGCTCTTATTCTTCAAGCCCTTAGCTTAACCCTAAGCCAAGACGTTGCGCCGGGAAAAGTATTTCTCCTGAATATGGGAGACCCCATTAAGATTATAGATCTGGCAAAGTGGCTTATCAGCTGTGCCGGTCTTATTATTGATGAGAGTATTAAAATTAAGTTTACGGGACTGAGAGCCGGTGAAAAGCTCATCGAAGACGTACCCTTAGGGCGTTTCATGCCTTCAACTCATCCTCAGTTGCTTCTAAGCTCTCCCCGCACCATGGACCACGGCTTTTTGATGCGAGCCTTTCATGAACTTGAAATTGTTGCCAAAAGCCAAGACAAGACTTCTCTTACTCGTCTTCTTCAAGCTCTTGTACCTGAATATAAAAAAGAAGACGGCCTTTCCGAAGCTCCTCTAGAAGAAGTCAGTTAAAGATTTATTCTTTATAGAGTCAAGTTAGTCTTTTTGAACTATCTGTTTTTCCCAAATTTTCGCAACTCTCATCAAGCGTACATATGCGTAGTGATATGAAAGAAGAAGACCATAGCGTCCCCGTAGAATATTTCCTCTATTAAGGTAGGCAAAAAGAAAGCTAAAAGGAAATTCAAAAATAAGGCGAAAATTAGAAATCTGTCTTCCTTGGGAAGAAAAAACGGTCGCTTGTAAATCTGTATAGCTATTAGCCTTAGTGATTAAATTGGACAAAGACCGAATGCTTTTGTGATAAACGCTTCCTTTTAAAGTTGTATAGTTTGTATCCTTTTTAAAGACAACTCTGTCATGAATTTGACTCTCCGAATATCTGCCTTGATCGAGATGATAAAGACGAACAACTTTATAAGTATAGGGAAAACGGCAAGGTTTTTGTTGATGAGGGTAGACATCCTTAATTTTTAATTTAAAGGCCCTTTTCGGAGAAGGTTCAGAGAGAAACAATTCCTGAATTTCAACAGCTAACTCTGGTGAAATCGTTTCATCCGCATCTAAGTTTATCACCCATTTGTTTTGACACTGCTCTTCTGCAAATCTTTTTTGAGGGCCATACCCTGGCCAATCTTTTTCAAAAACCTTCGCCCCCAAACTTTTGCTAACACTAACCGTTTGATCAGTACTCCCTGAATCAACGACAATAACTTCACTAACCCAATCACAAACACTTTTGATGCTCTCGGGAATTCTATCCTCTTCATTGCAAGCAATAATAAAAACGGAAACAGGAAGTTTTTGAGATGTTCTTTCAGACATTAATATACTTTTCAAAATTATAACGTGTTAGTCTTATAATAATTCTTAAGCGTAAGTGCAACATACTCATACTTCCGTCGATTTTGTATCCTTTAATCCTCTACTCAATTCTTGTCGCGCAGCTTCCGCCAATTTTTCGTACCGATCCTTAATTTGTTTCAACTGCTCTTCTGTCAGTTCTTCCAAATCCAAAAGAGCATTGTGTGCGCCCTGGTGGGAGCCAATGAGCTCATCCAACTTAATTTGTATCGCCTCTCCATCCTTATTTTGCGTATTTTGAATGAGGAACACCATAAAAAAAGTGACGATAGTCGTGCTTGTATTAATTACAAGCTGCCACGTATCTGAAAACTCAAAAAAAGACCCTAAGATAAGCCAAAGAATGACGCTAGCGCAGGCTAATACAAAAGCTGTAGGTTGTCCTGAAGCACGGGCAACAACACGTGCAAAATTTGAAAAATGTTTTGCAAGATCGATTATATTATTCCTTTTTTATTGCTCTTTTCCCTGTTACTTTCCATAAAGTAACTCAATCGATAATGCTTCGGAGATGATGGATGGCGCAAGCAAATCTTAAAAAACAAAGCCCTGCAAATTCTCTCACTCCTATGATGGCGCAATATCTAGACATTAAATCCCAGCATCAAGACGCCCTTTTATTTTATCGCATGGGTGATTTTTACGAGCTTTTCTTTGAAGATGCGATTTTAGCCTCAAAAGCCCTCGACATCGCCCTAACAAAACGCGGCAAGGGACAAGATGGCGAAGACATTCCCATGTGTGGCGTTCCCTTTCATGCCAGCGACAATTATCTTGCGCGCCTCATCCGTCAAGGATTTCGGGTCGCTATTTGTGAGCAAACGGAAAGCGCTGAGTCCCGCACAACAAAAGGCCCCTTAAAGCGGGATGTTGTCCGGATCATTACTCCAGGAACACTAACGGAAGAAGGGTTGTTAGAGGCCAGCCAAAATAACTTTTTAACAGCTCTTGTACCCAATAAAACGGAAATGCTGGGCCTTGCATCTGTTGATATTTCCACAGGCGATTTTTGGGTAGAATCTACCTCTCTATCTCACCTCGAAACAGTTCTAATCCGTCTACAGCCCAGCGAACTTTTACTTCCCGATTCCTTCCTTAAAACTCCCGACCTTTATGAACTTTTTCAAGATCTTAAAAAACGACTCACTCCTTTACCTTCCAGTCGGTTTGATGAGCAAAATGGTCTTGAGCGTTTGAAGGAGCTTTATGGTGTTGACACCTTAGAGGCTTATGGAGACTTTAAACCTCAAGAAATCGCAGCCTGCGGAGCTTTGGTGGATTACATCCGTTTAACCCAAAAACAAGACCTTCCTTCCCTAAGAGCACCAAGACGACTCAAGGAAGGGGGACATCTTGAATTGGATGCCGCAACCCGCCGGAATTTAGAGCTTCATTGCTCATTGGCCGGAGAAAAACGAGGCAGCCTTTTAGAGGTGATCAATCACACGGTGACTCCCATGGGTGCGCGCCTTCTCTCTCATCATCTAGCAGCGCCCCTTACAAATCTGAAGCAAATTCAAAGACGTCTTGACTGTGTGGATTTTTTCTATAAAAACCCTACCATAAACAAGGCATTGCGCGCCGTTTTAACTTGTAGCCCTGATTTAGAGCGCCCTTTGGCACGTCTGAACTGGGGGCGAGGTGGCCCGCGAGATCTAGCTGCTCTCCAGCGGGGACTGTCTCTTTTGCCTGATCTAAAAAAGATTTTTGAGGGCCAGAACACGCCTGACAGCCTCATCAAAATTTTAAAGGGCTTGGGACATTATAACGAGCTCACAGACCGCCTGAAGCGTGCCCTCAAGGATGAACTTCCGCATTTAACCCGTGAAGGGGGATTTATTCGCTCTGGTTATCATCCTCCTCTAGATGAGCTTTTAGCCCTCAAAACAGACAGCCAAGGGGCTCTGATGGCCCTTCAAGAGAAGTATATCTCTGAAACGGGAGTGGCGTCTCTTAAAATAAAACACAATAATATTGTGGGTTATCACGTTGAAGTCACAAGTCTCCATAAAGATAAATTAGGTCCTGGATTTATCCACCGGCAAACCATGGCCAATGCTATGCGCTTTTCCACTTCTGAGCTTGCTGACCTTGAAAAGAAAATCATCAGCGCCCTAGATCAAACCCTTGCCATGGAACTGTGTCTTTTTCAAGACTTGGTGGACGAGGTTACAATAAGAGCCTCTGCCATTATTGAAACAGCTCATGCCCTCGCCGCCCTTGATGTAGCTGCGAGTCACGCTTTCCTTGCAACGGAGAAAAATTATAAAAAGCCCCTTCTGGATGAAACTTTAGCCTTCGAGATTGAAGAGGGGCGCCATCCAGTGGTGGAGGCCCTTCTTCCCCAAGGCACACCTTTTATTGCCAATGGATGTCACCTTAAAGGGCTTTGGCTTCTCACAGGTCCAAACATGGCGGGCAAGAGCACCTTCTTGCGCCAGAATGCTTTGATTGCCCTCATGGCCCATATGGGCATGTATGTGCCTGCGCAAAAGGCCCATATTGGTATTATCGACCGAATTTTTTGTCGGGTGGGAGCCTCCGATGATTTGGCGCGCGGCCGCTCAACTTTTATGGTGGAAATGACAGAAACAGCCACCATTTTAAACCAAGCCACCCCGCGCAGCTTTGTGATCTTGGATGAAATCGGCCGAGGAACGGCTACCTTTGATGGCCTTTCCATTGCTTGGGCTTGCGTTGAACATCTTGTGCATGTCAACCAATCGCGCGCTCTTTTTGCAACCCATTACCATGAACTCACCGCTCTTGAAAAATCTCTGGAGGAGGTCAGCTGCTATACCGTTAAAATTCGGGAGTGGGAAGACAAAGTCATTTTTCTTCATGAGATTGGAAAAGGAACGGCGGACAAGTCCTACGGCATTCATGTAGGAAAGCTAGCCGGCCTTCCACCTGCCGTTGTCAAACGAGCCGAAGAAGTCCTTCTAACCCTTGAGGAAACAAAGCCTAAGCCCAAGTTGGTTTCAAAACCTCTTCCCCTTTTCATGGAAGCCTATAGCGCCCCCTCTCCCTTAACTAAAGCCGTTGAGGCCTTAAATCCTGATGAATATTCTCCGAAAGAAGCGTTGGAAAAGCTTTATGCTTTAAAGAAGCTTTTGAAATAGAGAAAATTGCAAAATTCTTTCCACTTAGAAAAATTAAAAATATCATTCCTCTTATTCTTCAAATTCAAGACCCAAAGATAGAGATGTTGCTAAGATTAAATGTACTTTTACAAGAGGGAGATATGAACGAAAATCAACTCATCCAATTGATTGAGTTCGTTATAAACCTTCCTAAAGAAAGCCATTTTTTCTCACAGAAAAATTATGCAAGGATTTTACTATGTATATTAACTAGTTTTTAAACTTCTCTTGTTAGCCTTGAATTGAAAAAGATCATAGCAAGAGGTACCTTATGCAATTTTATACCCTCCTACAGAGATTATTGTGTTCTCGAAATAAGTTCAGCATGACAGTAATAAACATAAAATACAAAATATTTATTGTGCTATTCATTTTTCTTTTTTCTTCTTTGAACGTCTTTGCCAGCGCTCCTGAATGCCCTTTATATTCGACAAAGCGAGAATGCCTTGCCTCCGTTGAAGAAAACTATAAAAACTTTCTCGATTTTATCGAAAAAGAATACGATTCCCCCCAAGACACCTTAATTGAAGCCGCCAATGATATTAAAGAGTACGAAAGCCTCGCTTGCCAAAAAACTTGTCTAAATTAAATGTCTGTAAATTTTAGACCCCTCAGTCATCCAGTCACCTGCACATACTGGCAGGAGCTAAAATTCTGCGGTTCCTAAGGAACCCTATCTTTTCTATTCTCCACCCAACCACACTGTAAATCATTAAGTCCCCCGGGGTAACTCAAGGTTTCCGTTCTAACGTATCTGACTGAAGCAGAAACCAAAGATCTTCTAGCTAGTTCAGATCTTCACTTTGATTCCTGTGCTCTTTCGAGCCGGCTTCGTTAGAGGACTCCGCTCGAACCTTTCGGTCCTGACTTCTTAGTCCATCATTAGAATACCTATAGAAAATAAAAAAAGCGAATTTCTGAATTAGCCATACGCGCATGGGAGTGATTGTTAAATATAAGCTGGGTAAGTCATGTCTACACCCCCCGTCGGGAGAGAAGGGCGGCTGAAAGAGTCCCTTCATCAAGGTAATCAAGTTCGCCACCCACAGGAACGCCACGGGCAAGACTGGAAATATGGGTAATGCCTACCTCCTTTAATCTTTCGGTGATGTAATGACTGGTGGCTTGTCCTTCAACAGTTGCATTAAGGGCTAAAATGACTTCATGAATATTTTCTCTTTGGCAGCGCTGCAGGAGGGAAGACAAGCGAATATCTTGAGGCCCTACTCCATCTAAGGCGGATAAAACGCCGCCTAAAACATGATAGCGTCCCTTAAAAGAAGCGCTTCTCTCCAAAGCCCAGAGATCAGCCACACTTTCCACAACACACAGAAGGGTAGAATCACGTCGCACGTCTTGGCAAAGAGCACAGGGATCTTGGGAATCTAAATTCCCACAGTAGGTGCAATCTTTTACCTTTACACCTGCGATCTGTAAAGATTCGGTTAGAGCTGGCAGTGTGGTATTTCTGTTTTGAAGCAAATGCAAGGCAATGCGCTTTCCCGAGCGCGGTCCAAGCCCGGGAAGCTTTGAAATCAATTGAATGAGGGTTTTGAGCTCTTCACTAATCATCTCTTAAAAGGGGAGTTTCATCCCTCCAGGAAGCTTAAGACCACCTGTTACTTTTTGCATTTCTTCTGCAGATTTTTCGTTCGCTTTTTTCTGGGTATCATGAAGAGCCGCCACCAAAAGATCTTCAAGAACTTCTCCTTCTTTTGGATCGAGGAGGCTGGGATCAATTTTAACCTCCTTAATGGTGCCTTGGCCGTCTGCCAGTATATTTACGAGGCCGCCTCCGGAAGTGCCTTCTACCTCAAGGGTGGTGAGCTTTTCTTGGACTTCTGCCATCTTTGCTTGCATCTTTTGTGCTTGCTTCATCATATCGCCAATGTTACCGAACATTTTCTCTCTCTTTCCTTAATTATCTTCAATATGTGTTAGGGTTGTTCCTGGGAACGTTTCTAAGAGGGCTTTGACAAGTGGTGTCTTCAAAATCCTTTGCCTTCGTTCCTCAAGAGCTTGCTGTTCTTTTTCATGAAGGCTAGGTTGACCGATTTCAGCCGAAATTGCAATCGTCCAGACTTCATCCCTTAACTTTTTTAACAGATCTTCCAATTGCTTTGGCAAACTTTTCGGTGCCCTTTCAGTCAAGCGGAGCTTAAGGCAAGGCGGTGCAAATTCAACAAGGTGCACATCATATAAAAGGTGGGCTTGCAACATCCCCTCCCGCTGTTGACTGACCCACTCAACAAGGTCTTCAAAGGAAGTAAATGATGGTTTTACCTCAGTTAAGACTTTTTTTTTTCGAGAGAGCTTTCTACACCCCCTTCTAAAAGTTCCGCCAATGACGGGAGAGGGGCTAGATGAGTCAGGCGAATTACAAGAACTTCTAGAGCTTTTTGAGGACAAGGCGCCCTCTTCATTTCCTCAAATCCCTTTAAAAGAATTTGCCAAACCCGGGTTAAGGTTGGAAGGGAGAGAGAGGCTGCAAGCTCGAGCCCCTTTTGACGCTTTTCAGCCGTGATTTCAATGCCTTGGGCTAGCTCTGGACTAATTTTGAGGCACTGTACCCAATGGGTTAAATCCAAAAGTTCTTCCAAAACCCGCAGCCCTTCCGCCCCTTCCTGATAAAGTTGGCGGAGTTTCTCAAGAGCCTCTTTGATGTTTCCTTCCATCATAATGTGGAAAAGGTCTAAAAGGGCCCCTTGATCCGAAAGTCCTAACATTTCCCGAACTTGAGCGGTTGTGACGTTTGAGGAACCATAGGTAATGGCTTGATCGAGGAGAGAAAGTCCATCACGTACTGAGCCCTCGGCAGCTTTGGCTATTAAACGTATGGCCTCTTCCTCATAAGCCACGCTTTCCTTCCCACAGAGCTCTTGGAAGTAATCGGCTAAGGTTGCGCTTTCAATACGTTTGAGATCAAAGCGCACACAGCGGGATAAAATTGTAGCGGGAACTTTATGAATTTCCGTTGTAGCAAAGATAAATTTGACGTGGGCGGGCGGCTCTTCAAGGGTTTTCAACAGCGCGTTAAAAGCGCTTTTTGAGAGCATATGGACTTCATCAATAATATAAATTTTATAGCGTGCCGCAACTGCCTTATAACGGGAAGCCTCAATAATCTCCCGAATATCATCAACACCGGTACGGCTGGCCGCATCGATTTCAATAACGTCTAAAGCATGATCTTGCGCAATTGAGGTACAAGACCCGCAAACCCCACAAGGCTCTGGGGTGGGGCCATTTTCGCAATTTAAGGAACGGGCGATAATACGCGCCGTTGTTGTTTTTCCTGTTCCGCGAATCCCTGTAAGAATAAAAGCATGGCCTAAGCGATTCCCTTCTATGCCCCTTCTTAAGGTTTCAACAAGGAAGTCTTGACCGATCACCTCACTCAGTTTTGTAGGACGATATTTACGCGCTAAAACACGATAGCCTTCTGCAGACACCGCAGATGTTTCAGGAATAATCTTAAGAGCCGTATTCGTCACGTTTCCTATCCTTTAATGGTGAGGGGCTGGCATAACGTGACCCGCAAGGATCTTACGACGGCTGCTTCCTTCCGGACCTGACCGGGTTAGCAAGACTTACGTCCACAAACCATCCCCTCATCCCTCTTATAGCAAATAAATTGGGGAAGAGGGCAAGAAAAATATATATTAAAGAGCCTTTAATTCCATGCCTGCTTCGATCAAAGAGTGCTTGATTTTAATAAGGTCCCTCCAAACTTCGCGTTTTTGCCCCGGGGAGCGAAGAAGGTACGCGGGATGAAAGATAGCAATGATTTTTATTTTTTTCCCGGCCTCCGTTGTATAATCCTTCCAGGTCCCGCGCATGCGCATAATTCCATCCCGTCCTCCCAAAAGGGTTTTCGCTGCCGTTCCCCCCACGAGAATCAAAAAATCAGGGCTTACTAAATCAATATGACGCTGAACAAAAGGAAGACAGGCCTCCGCTTCTGCTGGAGTGGGTTGACGATTTCCCGGAGGTCGCCAGGGAATAATATTGGTGATATAGAAATTCTCGCGCGTCAGCCCAATAGTAGATAACATTTTATCCAAGAGTTGACCACTTTGACCTACAAATGGCAGACCTTGACGATCCTCATCCGCTCCGGGAGCCTCGCCAATAAACATCACCCGCGCCTCAGGATTTCCGTCCCCAAAGACAAGGTTTGTGGCTGTATATTTAAGGGCACAACCTTCAAAGGCCTGAAGGGCTTCTTTGAGTTCTTTTAAAGACTGAGCTGAGCTAGCCGATTGATGAGCTGTGTCATAAGCAGCTTGTGGAGAAATGAGAGGCGCCACTGGAGCTTTTTCCTTTGCCGTTTCCTTTTCTTCTGAAGAAGGAGAAGGAATCTCGACCTTTTTCTCTTTTTCTTCAAAACGATTGTGCGGCGCAAGGGAGATCACCTCATCATCCCCTGCATCCTTATAAATCGATAAAAGCGTTTTTATGACATCAGTATTCATCATACCTATTCCTAACATACTTCTATTTTTATGGCTACTAGCGCAGCTTTACATAATGCTTCAAAAACTGATCTCGACTTTCCCAACGTAAAATATCGTCACTTTGGTTACTTTCTATAAAAGTAAAGTTGTCATCAAAGTTTTCCCGCTTATGAGGAGATACATTCTCTCCTGGAATTTTCCCTGTTTGGCCTTTACCTATAAAAGCCCCTATACCACTTTCTCCATGGCTGATGAGAAGAAGGGCGACCGAATTGGGATTGCGATCAGTGACAAGGGGGGGTGCGAGAACAGCACCACCGTCTTCTCGAAGAAGAGTAATGTATCCACCGCTTTCGTTCTGAAGAGTTGTATCAACCTTGGCAAATTCAGGCTCTACAACATAGGTTATGAGGCGCTTGAATCCATCCTGACTATACATCTCACTGATGCCTAAGGTTTTAAAAGGAACTATTCCTTTTGCTCTTTGCCCACGACAGTGCAACTGGGACACGCCATACTCTACTCCTATCTCTTGAGGAATAGCGGGGCAAGGAAAGCGCTTATTTTTCTCTACATAGGCTGCAATAGCACCGAGTACATATTCTTGATGAGAGCGGGTTTTTACAAGGGCCGCTCTTTGAATTTGTGCTGTGAGAAGGGGCAAACTTAAGCCGCCTAAAATCCCTAAGATGATAAGGACAATGGAAAGTTCTAAGAGAGAAAATCCCTCTTCACCTTCCAACTTAAAGTTGGAAAAAGAGAACACATGCCGCATCATGATTTTCTAGGTTATAAACGCCCCCTTCAAGGACGCATGAGTGAGGCGCCTTATCGGTTCCATCCATAGCACGTACTTTTCCCGAAGTGGGATGACCATTGTCCATCCTTTTATCAATGCTTAAGGCCTGAGAAGGCGTTAAAAGGCCCCCTGTTCCGTGATCGTTATGTTTTTGACCTAAGATAAACCAAAGTCCAGAGAGTCCTTGTGGGTTATTTTCAACCGTAAAGCCCCCTCCTAGGGAAGATTCAGGAGCTCCTTTTCCAAATTCTCCAACGTTTATTTCATGTTCTAGGCCGGGATTTCCAATCAGTCCGGCACCAGCTAAATGAGCCCAAAAGGCAAGAGCTTCGCTTCCCGGTGCAAGGCCTGCTCCTTCAACGAGCCCATTACCATTTCCATTAGGCAAATTTGCCTTTATTTGAGTGGAGGCGTTATGAAAATCACCGGGGAGAGAATTGTACTTATCCAGAAAAGTACTGGTGGCCATACGCAGCTCATTAAGCTGAGAGATAACCCGTTTAAGGCGGGCACTTTCGATAAGATCTCTTCCCTTTAAGATGCCGCCAATAAGAAGCCCCATGATGATGAGCACAACTGCAAGTTCAATAAGGCTAAATCCGGCTTCATGGTGTGCTTTGTTTTTTTTCATAACACCCTCCCCTTTTTAAGAAGTCTGCCTTTTTCTCTTAAAAAGGTAAAGTGTTTTCATGAAGGCGATAAGATGAAGTTTATATGTTTATTTCATTCATTTTGTTTTTAAACTCCAGTACCCTTATGACAGCTGTTAAAAACACTAAAAAAGTGAAAAGAAAAGCAAGCTCAGAGAAAAGAGTAGGTAATAACATCATTGCTGCAAAAAAGAGAAAAGCCTCAGGGCGTTCCATAAGGCCAGGACTATAATGAAACCCCTTTTGTGACTCATTTTTAGAGAAAATACCTATGACAAGAAAGGAGGTCACGCAGATGAGAATACTTCCCAACATTAAAAGACACCCGAGGGCACGAGTTTCAGGTGACAAAAGGAAAAGCCCTAAAACAATTGAAAATTCTACAATACGGTCACCAATAATATCGAAAACTGTCCCCAAGTAAGAATCCTTTTGAAAAAGACGGGCCACCGTTCCATCGAGGGTATCAAAAATTCCCGTAATCACCAAAAGAGCAAGCGCCATGTTTATAAAATCATAGTAAAGAGCAGGAAGGATTACGACTCCCACAAGCGTTCCTAAAAAAGTCAGAGCATTGGGAGAAAAGCTTTTCCCCAAAACCCGTGCGAGAGGATCACAGAAAATCTTTTGATAAATAGGCCTTACATAGGACTCGATCATGGAATCACCTTCATTAAAAATTGAACAAGTTTTCGCGTCCAGGGTGAAAAAAGAAAAGGGGTATAGAATGATCCTGCCACCTTTTTCGTTAATTCCGAAAGAGTTGGATAAGGGACGATCACATCAACCAACGCTCGAAGCGACATTTTCTTTTCCAGTGCCAATCCCCAAGGCAAAATAAGCTCTCCAGCATTAGCTCCAACGATGGATACGGCTAAAATTCTGCCTTTTGGGCTGACTGTTACTTTTATGAAACCTTTTGTTTCCCTTTCCGTCTGCGCCCTATCGCACTCTGCATAGGGCCAATTAAGGGTTTTACTATGGGGGGGAGCGGCAGAATGCAACATCCCCACATGGGCAACTTCAGGATCGGTGAAGGTAACCCAGGGAAGAGCTTTCATATTCACTTTAGCCGGAATATGAAAAAGGCAGTTTTTAAGCACAACTTGAGCATGGTAGGCAGCAACGTGAGTGAATTGATATTGGCCAATCACATCCCCAAGGGCATAGATCTTTTTATGGGACGTACGGAGTCGTTGGTCAACCTCAATTCCTCGAGGGGTATGCCGAATCCCTGCCTTCTCAAGACCGAGCCCTTCTACATTCGCTTTTCTTCCTGTAGCAATTAGAAGATGGGATCCTTCAATGACTTTTTTTCCTAAAGAGACTTTAATTCCTGTTTTACTTTGAGTTATGGAGGTTACTTGAGCTCCCTCTAAAACTTCAACACCATCTTCCTTTAAGGAATTTCTTAAAACATCAACAACCTCAGGGTCCTCTTTAGGAAGCAGGGAAAAAGCTTCAAGGATTGTGGTCTTAACGCCTAAAAGGCTGTAGGCTTGCGCCAACTCACATCCTATAGGCCCTCCTCCTACAACGATTAAATGATCCGGCTTTTCCTTCAACTCAAAGATGGTTTCATTAGTCAGGTAACTCACCGTCTCAAGGCCCGGTATCGGCGGAATTGCGGGTGATGAACCCGTCGCAATAACATAATATTTTGCTTCAATTTTATGTTTGCCTGCTTGAAGAATTTTTGGAGACAGAAAAACAGCTTTCTCCCGAATAACATGAACACCCAATTTTTCAAAACGCTGGGCGGAATCATGAGGGGCAATAGCTTTAATGACCCCCTGAATATGCTGATGCAGCTTTACAAAATTGACCTTAGGATCAATCGCTTGAAGACCAAATGCAGATGAGGTTCGAAAAACCTTCGCTCGCTTGGCAGCCGCAAGAAGTGATTTTGAAGGAACACAGCCGTAATTTAAACAGTCTCCGCCCATTTTTTCATTTTCAATGAGGGCAACAGAAACGCCTAATTGCGCAGCCCCTGCGGCAACACTCAGGCCTCCGGATCCTGCCCCAATGACACAAAGATCAACTTTCATTGTTTTTCCTTTTTCTAAAAAATACAGGAAGGAGAGAAAGCACGGCAAGGCCACAAAGGGAAAGGAAAATAGAAGGCTCAAAAACTATCGAAACGTCGGGTATCTTCTCCTGTTCTAAAAGGGTTGCGAGCCCCTTTCCTAAAAGAGAGTAGATGAAAGTAACAGGAATAATGCCGATCAATGTGGCAGTCACGAATACTCTTAAGGATGTATTTAAAAGTGCCGAAACAAGGTTAACGGCCCAAAAAGGAAAGAGAGGAATTAACCTTAGAAATAATAGATAGAAGAAGGCATTTTTTTGAAATCCTTTCTCCATTTTTTTAACCCAAGGCGCTCCTTTTTGCTCAAGAATTTCACCAAAAGTTGTCTTTACAATTAAAAAAAGAAAGGTAGCTCCCATCGTGGCTGAAATATCAACGACAATAAGAGAAAGAAAGGGGCCAAAAAGAAAACCGCCGAGGATCGTTAAAAACGCAGCGATGGGAAGGGATGTCGCCGCAACAACAATATAAATCACCCCAAATAAGAGGAGAGCGATCAAAAAGTGATCCTCAACAAAGAGAATCAAATCTTGATGATATATTTTAAGGACGGAAAAACTAAAATAGCTTTTTAAATCAGTGAGATAAAAGGTTACTAAGGCAAGAAAAATTACAAGAATAAGAAACCAACGTTTGTAATATTTCATTATTTTGGGCCTTTTTCCTCAAGTTTTAGTGTATACTAACTTAAAAATGACCCTATGACAAAAAAATGAAATGAAAAAATTAAGCCTTTTTATATCTTTTTGTGGAATCCTATTTTTACAGCAGGGAATGTCTGCTGCATCTATTCCTAAGGAAAGTGAGGGAGCGATGGTTGATTATAAAGGTAAACCTGAAGGCTATTGGAAAAGTCACCTTCCTGAAAATGTGTTTCGCATTTGTCGCAAAAAAGGAACGGAAAAAGCGTTTTCTGGAAATTATGATAAGTTTTATGAGAAAGGCACCTATATGTGTGCTTGCTGTGGAGGGGATTATCCGCTTTTTAGCTCGACGACCAAGTTTGATTCAAAGACAGGTTGGCCTAGCTTTTGGGACCCCATCACTCCTTCTCACATCAAACTTGTAAAAGACACAAACCTTATCCATCAGTTCCTGGGCGCCAGGATAGAGGTGCTTTGCGCCCGCTGTGAATCCCACATAGGTCATGTCTTTGATGATGGGCCTGCTCCAACACATAAGCGTTATTGTCTCAATTCTTTAGCCCTTTCTTTCGTGCCTGAAGGAGAGAAACCTCATAGAACTTTTGTGGCTGAATAGGGAGGATTTTTAATGTTATCTTATCTCAGTCTTCTTGGTTTCATAGGCCTTATGATAAACCCTGCAAAGGCTTCTCCATCTCATGAGACGGCCATTTTTTCGGGAGGTTGTTTTTGGTGTGAGGAGGAAGTTTTTAATCGTTTGCCTGGCGTCCTTTCGGTGACGGTGGGTTATACAGGCGGCCATACGTCAAACCCCACCTATGAGCAAGTTTCCCATGAAAACACGGGGCACAAAGAATCGGTTCAAATCGTTTTTGATCCTACAAAAATTACCTATGATGACCTTCTAACCACCTATTGGCACAACATTGATCCCTTTGATGAAAAAGGACAATTTTGTGATAAGGGAGATTCCTATAAGGCGGTAATTTTTTACACCAATGAAGCTCAGAAAGAAAAAGCCGAAGCCTCTAAAAAGAAGATAGAGAACCACTTCCAACAACCTATTTTCACAGAAATTCAGCCGGCATCCTCTTTCTATCCTGCTGAGGACTACCACCAACATTATGCTGAAAAAAATCCCTTACGGTATAAATTCTATCGTTATACCTGTGGCCGAGATCAAAGGTTGGCTCAAGTGTGGGGAAAGTCATAAAATGAAAATACTTTACCTCCTTCGCCATGCCCATGCTGAAGATCGTGGAACAAGTCTTTCTGACTTTGACCGCCCCTTGAAGGAACTCGGGTTAAGTGAGGCTCAAGCTGTTGCAACTTATATTAAAACCAAGGGCCTTTCCTTTGATTTTGTGATGTGCTCTGCAGCCTTGAGGACCCAGCAAACCTTAGAGCCTCTGCGTTCTGTCATCGGAACGACAGATATTGAAATTTCAGAAAATTTTTACAATAGTCCAGAAGATAAGATCTTAAAAAATTTGCAGAAAATCTCCGATGATTGGAACAAAGTATTATATATTGGTCATAATCCTGGTATCGCTTTTGCCGCTTTTAAATTTACAAAAACTTTCCCTGAAGTTCTTATTGAGGGTGTCACACCAGGAACGTTAATCGGATTTCAGCTTCCTATTGATCATTGGGTCGATCTTGAATGGTGGGAAGGAGAGGTTATAGATGTCTTTCAGCCGGAAACTCCACCATCAGCACCTCCCGCACAAGAGGGATCGTAATCCGCCGCTTTTGAATGAGGGAGGCCGCATTCAGTTGCTCAACCCAAAAGTGGACACTTTCAAATGACCGTTCCATATGTTTAAGGAGAAAACTCACCACATCCTCGTCAACATGAAGTTGTAAGTCCTGAAAAAGTTTATTGATCAGACGCGCCAGCAGCGCTTCATTAGGAGCATGAATGCATATAGCTGGAATAATCTTAAGCCGAGAACTCAAATCAGGAAGGCTGACTTTCCATTGGGAAGGGGGAACAGCAGAGAGAAAAAGCACTCCTCCCTTTTTATCCAGAATATAATTATAGAAATGAAAAAGCTTTTCCTCCCTATCAATGCTTTGAGCGTCGTCAAGAATGAAGAGTTTTTCTTCTTCAAATAAAGTTTCTAACTGAACGTGATTGAAATCATACCCTGAAAGATAACGCGCCTTTGTTTTCTCTTGCCAAATATGGGATAGGTGGGTTTTCCCACATCCCCTCTCTCCATAAATGGAGAGGCAAGGATGAGGCCACTGGGGCCAGCTCATTAAATGATGGTAGGCGTTTTCATTGGCAGTAGAGACAATGAAATCTTTGTCATCAAAGGCAGGAGAATGATCAAGGGGAAGGATAAGTTGTTTCACGCGATCAATTTGCTTTGAGAGAAACAGAGCCAAGGTAATAAGGACTTTTTAGATAAACTTCTAGAAAGTGACGCACAAGAACGCCCATAGCTGCTGCAATAGGAAGAGCGAATAAAATACCAATAAAACCAAAGAGAACACCGCCAACTAGAAGAGAAAAAAGCACCCAAACAGGATGAAGCCCTATGCGATCTCCTACAAAGTAAGGAATAAATAAATAAGCCTCAAGGGTTTGACCTACAACAAAAATTCCTACAATAATTCCAATGGAAGTCCAATCAGAAAACTGCGAAAATGCGATTCCCATACTTAACATAAAGCCAACAAGCGCTCCCACATAAGGGATAAAGGCAATAACGCCAATCACCATACCCACAACAACACTAAAATCAAGGTGAGCAAGGGTTAAGGTTATTATATAGTAAATTCCAACCAAAAGACAAACCAATGATTGACCTCTTGCAAAAGCCCCAATTCGATTGTTCATTTCTGTAAAGAGACAGCGAAGTGTGGGCTCGTAGGGACGAGGTAGCCAAGAATCAATTGCTTGAATGATTTTATTCCAATCCCTTAAAAAATAAAAAGCTACGATTGGTGTAATGACGATCAAGGAAAGAAGATTAGCAAGAGCAAGACCACTGGTCAAAACCTTCACAAGAAGTTTAATTCCCCATGTGATGGCATCCCCAAAGTAAGAACTTGCAAGCTCACGCAGGCGATTCGCATCCTCAGGTTTAATATAAAGAGAAGCATTATCGATATAAGGCTGCAATGTGACGAGAATGCGGTCTCCATACTGGGGGATTCGAGAAGCCAATCTTAAAAGTTCCGTTTGAATGAAGGGAATGGCTATAAATAGAAAGAGTCCAATAAGGAGAAAAAAACTAAAAATCATAATACATGTGGCAAAAGTGCGAGAAATTCCCCATTTTTCAAAACATTTTACGGCAGGATTCATGGCGTAGGCTACGAGGAGGCCCGTGAGAAATGGCATTAAAATTCCTTGAATCAAATAAAGAATGCCTAAAAAAATAACAGTGGCTCCGCCCCACATCCAGAGTTGACGATTTTTCATCATGGAATCATTAGGCCCACTTTGTTTAAATGCATAAACCCAAGTCTAACATAACTTGCACCAGAAAGAATGGTTGTTAAACCTACAAGATATCCAAAATAGATATTTAAATGAGAAATTCCAATAAAAGTCTCTAGCTGGCTTATGACACAAAGAGCGTATAGAAGTTGGACCGTTGTGTTCATTTTGCTAATGAACAAGGGGTCCATTTTAAGCGTACTTTTAAAAACAAATAATAGTAGAATCCCTCCGATAATCAGAACATCCCGAAAAACAACGAGAATGACAACCCATAGTTCAATAAGTCCAATATTTCCGAGAGCCATAAAAACCCCGACCAGCAATATCTTATCTGCAATGGGATCAAGATACGCCCCAAATGTTGTACGTAATTTAAATATACGTGCAAGAAATCCATCCAAAGCATCGGAAAGAGCGGCAAGCAAAAAGAGTCCAAACGCTGCCATAAGCTGATGCGAAAGAATAAGCCAGACAATCACCGGCACACTTAAGAGACGAGAAAGACTAATAATATTTGGAAGGTTCACCATACTTGCCATATTTTTATGAGCGCCTTCCCTTATCTCGCGAAAGGCTCCAACCCTCCTCCTGAGAAGTTAAAATCCATCCTTTGTCATTGAAGTACTTTTGAAGCTTTTGAATGTCTTCAGCATATTTTACTTCCAACATCGCACTTTGCGGCGAGAGGGAGAGCGTTGCTACTTTTTGAACGCCAAAAGCCCCCTCTACCTCTTTTTTTATCTGCTGCCATTCCTCAAGAGAATCATAGGAAACTTTTATTTTAAAATCCATACCTCGACCCAAATTGGTAATTCCAATATTAGAGGTGTGTTCAGGGGAACGATTTCTTTGCAAGACCCAATCTTGGACTTGAGTGCCATCGAATTGAAAGGTCAGAGAAGCTGTATAGCTTTTTGCCGTTGCTTTTTCTCGATCGATTGAAAAGTTAGAGACCATATCAACGATTTTATCGTGGGGGGGAAGAGGCGCCGAAACCTCAGGGAAGTTTTGATCCACAAGCCTTTCAAAGGCCAAATCATGAGCTTTATCAAGCGCTTTGTCCCGAGCCGCTGCCGAGGAGTCCGCCGTCGCAGATACCTGAATACCTGACACAGTTAAGGCTTGAGCTTGCAGCATTCCAGGAATCAAGAAGAGAGAAAACCAATAAAGAAACTTCATCTTTTATTTCCTTAAAAAAATACTTTTCTTCATCTTAAGAGGGGTTGGGAAAAATTTCTACTCTTATCAGCCCTTTTTCTGTCAAAAGATACTCCAAGGCAAAATCATGGGGTTGGCATGGAACTTTATCCACTTCTTGACCACTAAAGCCTACCCCTATGGTGATTACTTTATTCTGATGAAGATACTTATCAAAATGCCCTTGACCGTATCCCAAGCGGTGCCCCTCCTTATCAAAGGCCAACAAAGGAACAAAAATCAGGTCTGGAATCACAAAAGGCGCCGTAGGAGATGGCTCCAACATGGTAAAAGGCCCTGTCACGAGAGGTGTTTTTGGAGTCCATTGACGAAAAATCATGCCCTCTGAAGTGATCGCAGGTAAAGCGCACTCAAACCCTTCGTCAATAAAGCGGTAGAGCAAGGGTTTAATATCTAATTCACTTCCCCAAGGCCAATAACCGGCGATTTTCAGATGAGGATTCAACTTAAAGCTGTTAAAAAAATGAGAGCTTGCCTCTATTCCTGCGGAAGGATGGCTTTGGAAAAGCTGCTTGCGAAGTTCTTTCATTATGTGGCGGAGGCGTTTCTTCTGAACAGCAGGCATAAAAGCTCTCCTAAAAAGATGAGGGGGCCGCAATGACCGTTTGCGATTAATGTCCTCGTGTGGCCCGCGTATGCAGGTGGGTGCCATATGCCCTAATCCACGGATCAAGGCAGGAACAGCTCCCTAAAGGAAGGTATCGGCCCCAGGGAAAGTTACACATAACGCATCCCGCAGCGCCCCTCCTCCCTTATGTAAGGTGTATTCCCTCAAAGGGCAAGGGGGGTTCTTTCGAGATCTTTTCTAAATCCATCACTCCCTAACAATAAATCTATGAAATAATTTTGTCTTTCACCCTCGATCCACTCAAAAGGCGCATAGGTGCTTTTTAGAAAAGCCACCAATTCCACTCCCAAGTCAAAGGCTTCCAGGTGACTGTAATCTGTGATGAGAAGATGAGCTCCTGTGCACGCTTCGCCCTTCCATTTTCCCGACTGGGGAATAAAGACCAAAGGGCGTGCTTGAATGCCCTTGTAAGTGTTTAAAAACCGCAAAAGACTTTCTTGGTCAAGGCCTGGCGCTCCAAAACAGGTAAAAGGAAAACTGGTGCCGCGCCCCTCTGAGATATTCGTTCCTTCAAGCAGTACAAGGGCTGGATAAAGCAAAGCTGCCTCCCAGGTGGGAAGATTCGGAGAGGGGGAAATCCATGGATAATGATAGGGTTTGTGATCATGCTGACAGGACACAACGCGAATTGCACGGTTTGGACTATGATTTAAAAGAAGCTCCCCCAGGGTTTTTCCATGTTGAAAAGGAACATCAAAATACCCCACAAGAGACCGAAACGCCGGATCAAGCGGTGGCCCTTTTTGTCGCGGCCCCAAGGGATTGGGGCGATCACATACAATCACCTCCAAGGCAGGATGCTTTTCTAAAAACTGGGCACAGGTGGCCCCATAGGTATAACAACGCAGGCCCATGTCTTGAAGATCAATAATCAGAACATCCATCTCAAGCTCTTCCGGGGAGGAGGCTCCATAAAGGCTAAAAACCGGAATGTTGAGATGGGGATCAAACCCATTGCTCACTTTTTCCCCTTCGGCAATTTGCCCGCTCCACCCATGCTCGGGCGAAAAAATACATGTTAAAGCAGAGCCAATTTTTTCCTGCAAAGCATAAGCTGAAACTTGATAAGTTCGGGTCAGGGCATTTTGATGGGTAATCATCCCCACCCTTTGAGAGGAAAGGTAGTTAAGGGCCTCTCGATCTTCCAAAAGGGAATCAATCCCTGATTTTGGTAGTTGGAATACCATGCTCATTCACCCTAGTAATTGCTGTTTTAATTCATCCATAAGGTCAAGCTTTTCCCAGGAAAATCCACCATCAAGCTCAACCATACGGCCAAAGTGTCCATAACAAGCCGTGCGCCGATAGATGGGCTTTTCGAGGGCGAGCCTTTTTCGGATACCACGGGGCGTTAAGTCTAAGAGATCTCCTAACAAAAGGATGAGCCTATCCTCAGGAACAAGGCTCGTTCCGTGGGTATTAAGGTAAAAGGAGGTAGGATCAGTGCGCCCTATGGCATAGGAAAGCTGTAAAGTACAACGCTCAGCCAATCCAGCCGCTACAATATTTTTAGCCATATAGCGAGCCATGTAGGCCGCAGAGCGATCCACCTTTGTAGGATCTTTTCCAGAAAAGGCGCCGCCCCCATGGGGCGCCATGCCGCCATAGGTATCTACGATGATTTTGCGTCCTGTAAGTCCCGTATCGCTCGCGGGGCCGCCTTGAATAAACCGGCCCGTGGGATTGACATAAAAGAAGTCATCTCCGCAATACCAGCCTTCCGGTAAAATCTTCTTAACATAGGGAAGAAGAAGTCCTTTTACTTCCTCTGAGGTGACATTTTCATCATGCTGAATGGAGGCAACAATAGCTGTTGTCCCTACGGGCTTATGGTCTTCGTATTTTACAGAAAACTGACACTTTCCATCAGGACCCAGTTGAGGAAGAAGTCCTGCCTTTCGATCTTCCCCCAAAAGCCGCATGAGTTTGTGCGCAAAAAAGAGGGGAGTTGGCATCAGCTCCTCATTCTCTCGTGAGGCATAACCAAACATAATCCCTTGATCTCCGGCGCCTTGAGTTGCATCAAGACTTTGGGAAATTTCGGGAGATTGAAGGTTAAGGCTCACCTCTATGTTGATCGTTTGCCAATCAAAGGAGGGTTCTTCATACCCAATTTTACGAATACAGTCTCGAATGATCTGATCAATCTGTTTACGGACAAGAGATGCCGTGCTTTTTACCTCTCCAAAAATAAGAACCCGGTTAGGGGCGACAATGGTTTCGATGGCTGTCCGGGCTTGGGGATCTTGGGTCAGGTAAGCATCGACAAGGGCATCGGAAATTTGGTCACACACCTTGTCTGGATGGCCATCGGAGACAGATTCGCTTGTAAAAATAAAATTATTCATCAAAGCGCTCTTTTAAGACAACTAGCCCTGCAAAAGTAAAAACAATGGCAAGAAGACCTAAGGTGATCCAGTCTCCCCACCGAGCATAAAGTGGCTTTGTTTGAGTGGGGGTCGGCAGGAAAACATCTAAAACACCTGTTGTGCTCAGCTTAATGCTCCCTTTCATACGCCCATAGGCATCAAAGACAGCCGAAATTCCAGAATTAGCAGCACGTACCAGCGGAACTCCCTCTTCAATGGCACGCATGCGGGCCATTTCCAGATGTTGATAAGGACCAGATGTGTTCCCATACCACGCATCATTCGTCACATTGAGCATCCACTTGGGGCACTCTTGAGCTCTATTAACAACAGCACTGGAAAAAATAACTTCATAGCAAACAAGACCACTAAAGGATGGAAAATCATTGGGAAGAGTTACCAATTCAGGCCCTGGACCTGCCTTAAAATCAAGGGCACCTATGGTTATTTTTTTAATAGAACCTTCTCCAAAAATGGCATCAATATTTTTCCGAAACGGGATATACTCTCCAAAAGGAACAAGATGAGCCTTATCATAGAAGGTAAGGATATTTCCTTCCTTATCCAAGACAAGAATGCTATTTTTAACCTCTTTTGGACCTGTCAGACGCAAAGCACCCGTAAATAAAAGAGCATCCTTTGGCAAGGCTTCCGCAATAAGCATACGTCGAAAACTATCTTGTTCTAGAAAGAAAGGAATAGCCGTCTCGGGCCAAATTACAGCCTTCAGATTAAGAGTTGAAGGCTGGGCGGTCATCTCCAAAAGCTGGCGAAAATTATCTTCCTTTTGAGCCAGATTCCACTTAAGAGTTTGTGGAATATTGGGTTGAACGATGCGAAGGGCGAGAGGGCGAGATTCTATCACTTCAGGATGATTCAAACGATGATGACCCCACACCCAAAAAAGAGGGACAAGTAAATAAATTAAAACGGCCAGTGTCCGCTCAAAAAAGTTTTTTCCAATCAAATAGCCAGGGAAAATGCCCAAGAGAATTGCCAGAAGGCTGAGTCCATAAACCCCACCTATCGAGGCCATTTGCATCATCTCGGGGCTAAAGGCCCAACTGTAGCCTAATAAATTCCAAGGGAATCCTGTGAAGAGATGACCTCTTAGCCATTCAAATCCAATCCAGATGCCCGCAAAGGCAAAAGCGCGGCTGACGCCTCGAGTGGGCCATACTTTTGTCAAAACAAAAGCACTCCCCGTAAAAACGGCGAGCACCGAAGGAATCCCAAATAAAGCAAAGGGAACCAACCACCAAAAAGCTTTCAAATCCACAGTCAAGGCATAGGTTATCCAATAAAGGCCTACGGTGAAATGGCCGAGTCCAAACCACCATCCCAAAGAGAAAATACGGAGAAATGAGGACCTTTCTTCAATTTCTGCATCCAACAAAAACCAGATGGCACTAAAAGAAAGGAGTAGGGCTGGAAAAATGAAAAGAGGCGCAAAGGCCAAGGCTCCAAGGGCGCCCAGAAGAAAAGCAAGACCTCTTACAAACCAAGGTCTATTCAGGGAGATCAGGTAGTCCATGTATCCCCAAACGTTTAATGCGACGTGAATCAGCCTCAATAATTTCAAATTCGATTCCAGAAGGATGGGCTATTAATTCCCCTCTTTGAGGAATCCGATCGGTCAAATGAAGGACAAGTCCCCCAATTGTATCAATCTCCTCTTCTTTTTCCGCCTCAGTTCGAATAATGCCCACTTTCTCTTCCAGATCGTCAATATCCATTCGACCATTGACGACCACAACCCCATCGGGCCGACGAAAAAAGTGCACAGGCGTTGTCATCTGAGCTACATCTTGGATGTCGCCCACAATCTCTTCAACCAGATCATTGAGGGTTACAAGGCCATCGACCCCTCCGTACTCATCAACCACAATGGCCATTTTCTCACCTGTTGAGCGCATCTTTAAGAGCAAATCCAAAATACGCATGGAAGGAGAAATATAATCAATTTTGTGAAGGTGATTTTGAATTTTGAAAGTCTTCGGTGTGCTCGTGCTATCAATAAGATCTCTCAGATGAATATATCCCAAAATATCATCGAGGGTTTGGCGATACACCGGAAGCCGCATGACTTGGCTAGATTTAAACACCATAATTATCTGTTCAAGGGAAGAGTCGTGGGAAACGCCAATAATCTCAGCGCGTGGGATCATCAAATCCTTAGCAGTTAAGTCACGCAAACTTAGGATGTTTGTGAGCATTTCTCGCTCATCCGGGGCGAGCGACGTATCTTCAATTTCTTCTTCCTCAATCAGCTCTTCAATAGTTTCTCTTAAAGAGCCATCTCCCTCTTTTTTCCTAAAAAGAAAAGGGAAATATGATCGCCAGTCTTTCATTGATCCTCATAGGGGTTTTGAATGTTGAGCGTTTGTAAAATCCTTATTTCTAAACTTTCCATTTTTTCTGCTTCATGTTCTGCTTCATGATCATACCCTAAAAGATGCAAAAAACCATGAATAATCAGATGCAGAGTATGATGAAAGGTTGAAATACCTAATTCCTGGGCTTCTTTTAAAACAGTTTCATAGGCCAAAATAATATCCCCAAGCTCTGCCTTTTCATCGGAAGGAAAAGAAAGCACATTGGTTGCCTTATCTTGATGACGAAAGGTTTTATTAAGAGCGTGGACTTCCTCATCAGTTGTCAATACCACACTGACTTCTCTTTTGGAAAAGTCCTCTCTCAAAGCACGTGATGTCTTTTCAAGGGCAAGGGTAATTTCATCTTCCAACAAAGGAGAGACCGTCTTCCAGCGTTTTTCTAAAATAATAAAATTAATGATGGGCTTTTTTGCGCTCATAAGCTCTAACAATACGTGAAACCAGAGGGTGACGCACTACGTCTCGCTCCGTAAAGTTAATATACCCAACGCCCTTAACCCCTGCGAGGGTTGTCATGGCGTCCTGGAGTCCCGAAGGCGTTCCCTTGGGGAGATCAATTTGAGTCAGATCTCCTGTGATGATCATGCGAGAGTTATTACCCAGGCGGGTCAAAAACATTTTCATTTGCACTTCAGTTGTGTTTTGAGCCTCATCCAAAATAATCACCGAATCAGAAAGGGTTCTACCGCGCATAAAAGCCAAGGGAGCTACCTCAATTTCTCCCAAAGCTAGCTTTTTCGTAACTTGTTCAAGGGGTAACATATCATGGAGCGCATCATAAAGGGGGCGCAAGTAAGGGTCGACTTTCTCTCGAATATCTCCCGGTAAAAAACCAAGTCGCTCTCCGGCCTCTACAGCAGGGCGCGACAAGATAAGCCGATCCATTCTCCCCGCAAGCATCATTTCAACGCCATAAGCAACCGCTAAATACGTCTTTCCCGTGCCCGCGGGGCCTTCGGCAAAGACAAGCTCATTTTCTTTCAAGGATTGAATATAGGCCGCTTGTTGGCGGGAGCGCGCCGTAATAACTCGGCGTTTTGTGGTGAGAAAGACTTCGTCATGAGATTCTTTGTCATTAGCATGACGAAAGGCCATCATAACATCAGTTGAATCTATGTGTTTTCCTTCTTGAAGGTGAAGATAGAGAGAGGCTAAGACAGAACCCGCAATACGTGCGGATTCCTCTTCTCCCTGGATAACAACTTCATTGCCGCGGGTTGAAATGATAACAGGCAATTCCTTTTCAAGCAACTTTAAGTTGCTTTCCTGACTTCCAAAAAGCTCAATAAGGAGAGAATTATCTTCAAATTCTAAATACGTCGTTGAGGATTTGTCCTGATATTTCATAGCTTTTTCATTTTTGAACTTCATTTTCATTATAGGTGAAAATCCAACGATTTCAAGGAAGTTTCCAGTTCTTAAATCCCTTCGTGAAGGGAAGTGGAAGTTTACAAACAAAACCAATTATAATCCTTTTATTTCAATAAGTTATAACTTCCTCTTGCCAAACCCAACCGAGATCATTTAGATGAAGGTCCGTTGAGGTAAAGGGCAAACCCCCTTTTGTTTGGAGTGAATTAATTGACAGCAACTGTAATTACTCAAGAGTCCTTAAATGTTCCCCACAAGGGAAGTTATATCCGAAAAGTTATTTTGTCCTGCATGATAGGCAACGCCCTTGAATGGTATGATTTTGCTTTGTATGGTTTTTTTGCAAAAACCATTGGGCAACTTTTCTTTCCCAACTTTAGCACCTTTGCTTCTCTGATGGCCACCTTTGGCATCTTTGCGGCGGGATTTATCATGCGGCCCCTAGGTGGCGTGATTTTTGGCCATATTGGCGATAAGATTGGGCGCAAGGACGCTCTTTTATGGTCAATCTACCTGATGGCCATTCCTACAGCCCTTATTGGTCTCCTGCCGACCTATGCTCAAATTGGCTGGTTTGCTCCCCTTCTTTTAACCTTAATTCGCTTGGCCCAAGGCCTTTCCATGGGCGGCGAGTTCACCGGCTCTATGATTTTCGTGGTAGAACACGCCCATACGGGGAATCGCGGTCTGTATGGAAGTTGGGTCGTTTTTAGTCTTCTGGTGGGAATTTTAGTGGGCTCTGCCGTTGCAACGTCAACCTGTCATTTCCTCTCCCAAGAAGAGCTCTATGCTTGGGGATGGCGTATTCCTTTTATTATCAGCATTGTTGGCGGTTTTGTTGGCTCCATTATGCGCCGGACAGTGGATGAACCTGAGCAGTTCAAACAAGCTAAGGCTCACCACAAAGAACATTCAACGCCTATCATTGCACTGTTTAAATCCCATGCAAAAATGATTCTTTATGTCATTACCATCGAGCTTTCCCTCTCCATTGGGTTTTATATGATTGTCACTTTTATCAATAACTACCTCACGGCTCTTCTCAATTTTTCAATGGTAATGAGTCTTTTGACAACAACCGTTGGTATGCTCGGCATGGGTGTCGCCATTCTTCTTTCAGGATGGCTTTCTGATAAAATTGGGAGAAAGCCGATTTTGATCTCAAGTGCTCTTGCCTTTACTTTTTTTGCCTATCCTCTCTTCATTGCCCTTGAGGGTGGTTTTACTTCAGCTCTTATGGCTCAAGTTGCCCTTTCCTTTATTATGGGCTCATTCTTTGCCCCAATTCCCGCAACCCTTGTTGAGCTCTTCCCCCTTACGGTCCGTTCTTCAGGCATATCCATTTCTCACAGCTTAAGTATGGCGATCTTCGGGGGAAGTGCGCCACTTATCGCAACCGCTCTTATCAGTTATACAAGCAATAATGCGGCGCCCGCCCTTTACTTAGGCGGCGCGTCTCTTATTGGGGCCATTGCCCTTTTCTTTATGAAAGAGCGTTCTAAGGAAGAGTTGCAATAAACGCATAATCAGCGCACTGGGGTCCACATTTAGGAAGTCCCTGTGAGTTCATATAAGGCTTGCAAGAAATATTTTTGGGGCCACAGGTGCCTGTTTCACAGCTGCCCTCATCTGCATCACAATAATAGCACCCGTCACTCATGCAAAGCTCATAAAGCCGCATCCAGCGCTTTGTTTGATTTGAAGGAAGATTGTGGGGGGTTACCTTTCCTTTGGCATCAAAGCTCACCCTTTGGAGGCCAAAGGTATTGTCTAGCTTTTGACGAGCCCTCTCTCCCACATCCCATTGAGCATAAAAGCGCAGCGATACATCGGGAATCTCTTCCCCGTAGGCAGAGCTTAAAAAAATCGGCAAAAGTAGTAGTCCCCGTAAAACTTGGTACTTCATTTTCTCTCCTGTCAGAGAAGTCCCCAGCACTAAAGGTGCCATATTTAAGGGGATAAAAAAAGGAGAAACTTCAAAATACTATAATATATCTATGGCACTTCAAAATAAGATGGCCTATAATAATAGGGTCACTCTGAAAAGTAAGGAGAAAATGATGGCAGCTAGCGTTAATAAAGTCATTTTAGTAGGAAACCTAGGAAAAGATCCTGAAGTCCGTATGACTCAGGAAGGTATGAAGATTGTTAACCTTGCCTTAGCCACTTCCGAACAGTGGAAAGATAAGAGCACGCAAGAGCGTAAAGAGCGTACGGAATGGCATCGTGTTGTGATCTTTAATGAACATCTTGCCGACGTTGCTGATAAGTACTTGCGTAAGGGTAGTAAAATTTACATTGAAGGACAACTCCAAACCCGCAAATGGACAGACCAGGAAGGGAAAGAGCGTTACACCACAGAAGTTATCATTCCGCGTTTCCGGGGAGAACTCACCATGCTGGACAGCCGAGGTCAGAGTGCAGATACCGAGATCCCCTCCTTTGAAGGGCCTAAAAATAGCGCCCGTGAAGAGCCAGCCTCTTTAGGTGAAATTGACGACGAGATTCCATTTTAAGTTTTTTAAAGGAGCTTCCCTTTGACTGAAAACAAGGCCATTGCTTTTGTGAATATAGAAGATGAGATGAAAAACTCTTATCTCGATTACGCGATGAGCGTCATCGTCAGTCGTGCTTTGCCTGACGTCCGCGATGGACTTAAACCTGTTCACAGACGCATTCTCTATGCCATGTATGAGTCAGGATATGATTACAGTCGCCCCCATAAAAAATCAGCCCATATCGTGGGAGGCGTTATTGCGAAATACCATCCTCATAGCACGGAAGCCGTTTATGATTCTTTGGTACGTATGGCCCAAACCTTTTCCTTGCGACTCCCTCTTATCGACAGTCAAGGAAACTTTGGATCCATGGATGGAGATCCTGCGGCAGCTATGCGATACACGGAAGCGCGCCTTTCTCGCCCTGCCCACTACCTTCTTACTGATATTGATAAGGAAACCGTGGATTTTAGAGCCAACTACGATGAATCAACCGTAGAGCCGACCGTTCTCCCTAGCCGTATCCCTAACCTTCTTGTTAATGGTGCTGGCGGTATCGCTGTGGGCATGGCCACAAATATTCCTTCCCATAACCTAGGAGAAATCATTGACGGTTGCTGTGCTCTGATTGAAAACCCTGATTTAACCGTTGAAGAACTTATGGAACATATTCCAGGCCCTGATTTTCCAACAGGAGGCCTCATCATGGGAAGACGGGGCATTTATAGCGCTTTTAAAACAGGTCGTGGATCTCTTATCATTCGCAGCCGGACCCATATTGAAACCATTCGGAAAGACCGGGAAGCCATCATTGTCACGGAAATTCCCTACCAAGTCAATAAAGCCAAAATGATTGAGCGCATGGCGGAGCTCGTTATTAATAAAGAGCTTGAAGGTATCTCTAACCTTCAAGATGAATCGGATCGTAATGGGGTTCGGGTTGTTATTGAATTGAAAAAGGATGCCATTCCTGAAGTCGTTCTTAATCGTCTTTATACCATGACTCCTCTCCAAACAAGCTTTGGGGTGAACATGCTTGCCTTGAATGGAGGGCGTCCTCAACAAATGGGGCTCAAGGAAATCCTTGAATGCTTTATTCTGTTCCGTGAGGAGGTCATTACAAGGCGCACACAATATGAACTGAAAAAAGCGCGGGATCGTGCTCATATTTTAGTGGGCCTTGCTTTGGCTGTTGCGAATCTTGATGAAATGATCGCTCTCATTCGAAAAGCTCCTGATCCCCAAACGGCAAAAGATCAAATCCTCTCTCGCCCTTGGGCTGTACAAGATATTGAGCCACTCATTCAACTTATTGATGAGCCTGGGTATCCGATTATTAATGGCACTTACAAGATGTCAGAGGTTCAAGCTAAAGCTATTCTTGATCTAAGGCTTCATCGCCTCACCGGCCTTGAGCGGGAAAAGATTGCTCAAGAACTTCACGAAATCGTGGGAGAAATTAAAGAATATCTCCATATTCTAAGCTCACGTGATCGCCGTCTCGAAATTTTGCGCACAGAACTTATTGAAATCAAAGAAAATTACGCAACCCCCCGACGCACCACCATTGAAGATGCTGAAATGAATGCGGATGAGGAAGATCTTATTCAACGGGAAGACATGGTTGTCACCGTTAGTCTTGGAGGGTATATCAAACGCGTTCCTGTGACGACCTACCGTGCTCAAAAACGCGGCGGCAAGGGACGTTCTGGCATGGCCACCCGTGAGGAAGATGCAGTTTCAGAACTTTTTGTGGCCAACACCCATACCCAAATGTTGTTTTTCACAACCTCAGGACGTGTCTTTGGAATGAAGGTCTATAGACTTCCTCTTGGTACACCTCAAGCACGCGGCAAAGCCATTGTGAATCTTTTGCCTCTCGAAGAGGGCGAAACAATCTCCACAATTATGCCTATGCCTGATGATGAAGCTCTCTGGGAAAAGATGCATATCCTTTTCGCTACTTCCTCGGGGCAGGTCAGAAGAAACGCCCTTTCCGATTTTACGAATATTCGAGCTAATGGAAAGATTGCCATGAAGCTGGAAGAAGGGGAGCAACTTATTGCTGTCAGCTCTTGTAACGAGACAAATGATGTGCTCTTGACAACAAGAGAAGGCCGTTGCATTCGTTTTGCCGTGACTGACGTCCGTGAATTCGTTGGAAGGACTTCAACGGGTGTTCGTGGAATTCGTCTCACGAAAGGCGATAAAATCGTCTCTATGTCTATTCTTCATCAAGTTGATTTTACTATTGAAGAGCGGGATGCTTATCTGAAACAAGCCATGAAGTTGCGTCGTCAGGAAGGGGATGAAGCCAGTGATGAGGCCACAATTTCCTTATCTCAAGAACGCTTTGAGGCGATGGATACGGTGGAAGAGTTTATTCTTTCTGTCAGTGAAAATGGTTTTGGAAAGCGCAGTTCTGCTTATGAATATCGTTGTACAAACCGAGGCGGCCAAGGGATCACAACCATGGATGTGACCACTAAAACAGGTAAACTTGTGGATTCCTTCCCCATCAAGGCTGAAGATGACATTATGCTTGTAACAAATACGGGTAAACTCATCCGTTGCCCTGTTCATGACATCCGTATTGCAGGAAGACGTACTCAAGGCGTCACGCTTTTCCGGGTTGATAAGGATGAAGCTGTCGTTTCTGTTGCTCGCATTCAAGACGATGGACATGAAGAGCTAGAAGAGCTGGATAATGCCTAAGCCATTACATATCGGCATTTATCCTGGCACATTTGACCCCATTACCCTGGGCCACCTTGACATTATTCAACGGGCAACGTGCATTCTTGATCGTCTTATCATTGCTGTGGCAACCAATAGTGAAAAAACCCCCTTATTTTCGATTGAAGAGCGCATTCAACTTATTGAACAGGAAATTAAATCTCTTTCACTCGCTCAGGGAGTTGAAATTTCCGTGAAGCGTTTTGATACCCTTCTTGTCAATTTTGCTAAGCAAGAAGGGGCTCACATTCTCGTGAGGGGGCTCCGTCCTGTCTCTGACTTTGAATATGAGTTTCAAATGGCCGGAACCAACCGTACCTTATGCCCAGAAATTGAAACGGTTTTCCTTGTCGCCTCTGAAAAATGCCAATTGATCGCCTCTCATCTTGTCAAGGAAATTGCCCGTTTAAAAGGAGACACAACCCCCTTTGTTTCCAAGAACGTTAGTGATAAGTTGAAAGAACGCTTTTAAGAACAGACACAGCTTGGTGCCCATAAAATCAAAGAAAGCCCAATCGCCCACATCACGCAGCCAATGAAAAAATCAAGAATTTTCCATGAAAGTGGTTTTTGAAAAAAAGGCCCTAAATAACCTGCTCCATAACCTACGGTAAAAAACCAGATAAAAGAAGCAAGAATCGCCCCCAAAGCAAAGAAAATCCTTTCAAATTCAGAAAATTGAGCTCCAATACTTCCCAAAAGCACAACCGTATCCAAGTAAACATGGGGATTCAAAAAACTTAGAGCCAGAACGGTTCCTATAGTCATTTTTAGATTTGGACGCTCACGGCTCTTCTCAATTTTAAGGGATCCAGACTTAAAGACTGAACGAAAAGAACGAAATCCATAATATCCCAAAAAGACAGCCCCGCCCCACCTTGCAATCGTCAAAAGAAGTATGTTTGAAGCCACAACAGCCCCAAAGCCACCTACACCCACACAGATAAGGAGAGCATCAATGAGCGCACATATAAGGGCCGTTATAAAAACATAATTTTTTAAAATTCCTTGTTTAAGAACAAAAGCATTTTGGGCCCCGATGGCAATAATCAAGCCCGCTCCCGTTCCACATCCTTCAAGGAAAGGAGCTACACAAAAACTTTCCAAAACCCTCTCCAAAAACATTTAATTTTCAAACAATTATATAAAATCTTAAAAATTTTACAATGATATCCCTTTTCCTCTTGAAAATAGGCTGATCCTCGTTATGATGGCCCCACCTATTTAAGCGGGCGTAGCTCAGGGGTAGAGCACAACCTTGCCAAGGTTGGGGTCGAGGGTTCAAATCCCTTCGCCCGCTCCAGTAATCACTTTTGTCCGACCCGGACACATAGGTAACAGACTGTACCGAGGACATAGGTGACACCCCTATCCGCAAAAGGGGTTGTCTAAAGGTTGTAAAGTCCTCTCTTCTAAATCAATGTATCCAAGATCATAACACATAAAGCTAACCAACCAAATATTTTCCTCGACCTCTTTAAGACCTAACAATTGTCCTGAAAAGACTGTGGAGAGGTTGACTTTCTTACGATGCAAACAAATGCGGCCACAACTCGTAACAAGAATCGTATAAGCATGAAAGGTAGCAGGATCACTGGTTTAATGCGCTCAATATTAATACCTAGCCGTAGCCACCAAACAGAAAGTTTACTTAAATGAAATAAAGAGTTAGCAGAGGCAAAGGGAACGTCATTATCCGTCGAATAGCTTGGGGTAAGTCCCGTTCTTGAAACAATCTCTCGAAGGCCGTGAAAGCTAAATCTTCACGAGTGGATTCCAAGGCTTCATACAGTAATAGATAACGTGATGCATGATCTGTCACAGTAAGAGGATAACAATACCTTGAAAGTAAGGTAACGATGCTCTGGTTATAAATCAATAGGGTTGTTGAGAGTATAAAGAGGCTTAGTAGTACGTAATCAGCGTTTGGACAAAATGAAGTCAATTAATCTGTCTTCAAAAAAACGGGGCTTTTTAACCTCTGTAATCTTATCCCTTGAAAAAATACTTCTTAAAATAATCACAGAACAACCCCTTGTACAGTTAAGAGAAAATAAGTTACAAAGTACATTATGGCTCACGAACTTTCTTCTACAACACTCAAAATTCTCGATATCTTAAATGATTGCAAAGTTCATGCTGGAACTGATATTGCAGGAGACTTACATATTTCTCGCACGGCCATATGGAAAGTCATTAATCGATTAAAACATTACGATGTCGATATACAATCACACCATCAGGGATATGGGTTGAAGTCTCCTCTTATCCTCTTGGATAAAAAGAAAATTGAGGATTTAATCAATGATCCAAGCATTACGTTAGAATGTTTTGAAACCCTTCCGTCAACAAGTGAGTATTTAAAAGATAAAATTCCATTAAACAATCCACTTGTCTGCCTTGTGGAGCATCAATCAAAAGGAAAGGGGCGCATGGGAAGATCTTGGGCCTCTCCCTTTGGGCGGAATATTTATTGTAGTTTTAGTACTCTCTTTCATAAGGATATCAGTGAGATGTCGGGTTTAAGTCTGGTGGTTGGTATTTTAACGGCAAACGTTCTTGAGTCTTTGGATCCAAAAGTAAAGCCCCTGCTAAAATGGCCAAATGATCTTTACGTTAATCATAAAAAGATGGGAGGGATTTTAATTGATATTATTGCTGAGGCCTACGGAAATTGCACGGCTATTATCAGTGTGGGTTTAAATATCAATATGAAGGATGCTGAATTAGAGGGGGTTGATCAACCTTGGACCTCTTTGGAACACATGTTAAATGTAAAGTCGGATCGTAACCTTATCGTTGCCCAACTTATCCAGTCTGTTTTCAAGGGGATCGACGTTTTCGCGAAACACGGAATGGAGCCCTTCCTTGATAAGTGGAAAGAATATGATTTATTAGAAAACAAACACATTTCTGTAAGCCAGGGAGCAGAAATCATCTCTGGTATTGCACGAGGCATTAATCCACAGGGTTACTTGCTGTTAGAACTTCTTTCAGGCGAGGTAAGAAAGCTGTCTTACGGAGATACAACGCTTTTAAAGAACGGATCAGATTCCTCAAAGAGAATATAGCCTAAATAGGGGATCTCTTTTAAATAATGTTTCAGTGTGGTTATGTTCTCGTCAACACACTCTGTGAGAGGGTCAATATGATTAATGATCCACCCTTTTATAGGGATTTGATAGGCCTTAAGCATGGCTATGCTGAGCAACGTATGGTTAAGACATCCCAATTTCAACCCAACGACAAATAACACTGGAATATTCAAAGCCTTAATCAAATCCAGCTGCAGTTCTTTTTTATTGAACGGTACCATAAGTCCTCCAACACCTTCAATCAGCATCACATCGTGATTTATTTGTGCAATGTTTTGAATATGATCAGAAATTTCCTGCGCCCTTAATTTCAGTCCTTCTTTTTGAGCAGCAATATGAGGAGCCACGGGTGTTTTGAAGCAAAAAGGGTTAACTTGGGAGTATGTTAAGTGGATAGAGGCTGCTTTCTGCAATGTATAGGCATCTTGATTAATGTATTGGCCTTCGATCCACTCACATCCTGAAGCAACAGGCTTTAAACCAATAGTTTGAAGGCCCTGCTCATTCCATTTTTTGAGGAGAAGATGAGACACATAAGTCTTTCCAACGTTCGTATCTGTTCCGGTCATAAAGATTTTCATGAGGCTGATGTTTTCCTGGCGATGAAAATTCCAATTTTATAGGTGAGCGTTGAAGGAAGAGTGAGCTTCGATCGATCAATCAATTTATACGACCGAGGGTGAGGGGTGTAATTTGCCCCACATTTTTTAATAGATTTTAAGGCTTGTAGGTGTGTATTAAATGTCTGACGTCGCAAGAAGAGATCTGCTTTTATGATGCTAAATCCTATTTTATCCAAAATTTCACATAAATAATCAAAGTCATGGAAGGTGATGCATTGATGAGGAGAAAATTCAACGAAAGAACCCTTTAAGGGGAGAGAAAAAGCTAAAATTCCATTTTGATTAAGATGATTGAAGCAATTTTTAAGCAGCTCCTCAATAGCAAAACTCCATTGAAAAGCCATATTCGAAAAGATTAAATCATATGAGTCGTTGCAATCCCAGGAGTGGTCAAAGTTAAACAGCAAGGGCTTTGCTTGAATTAACCTCAGATGATCACGGGTCTTTTTTAGCAACAGGGGTGAAAAATCATTGATATGTAGAGATGATATAAATAATCTCTTGCAAAGATGTAGTGTGGTAAGGCCGGTTCCACACCCCAAATCTAAAACTTTTTGGTGGTACGATTTACATACAGTAAGGTAATTGATAAGAAGGGCACCGGTTTGGAACTGCACAACCGCCTCATTATCATAACTGACACAAGCTTTTTCAAAGGATTTTTGAATGCCTACATAATGACATTGATGGTGTTGCTGACTATTCATAAAGTAGACGTCAAAAACTGGCTTATTATTTTTTGTATTTCAATCCTGTGAGTTATAAAAGGGATATGACCTGCTCCAGTGATAGCTTGATAGTTAAGAGAAGGACTTAATGCTGTAAGATGTGAAAGTATGTTTCTAGGAATAATAGGATCTTCTGTGCCTTGAATCATAAGGGTAGGCACCTGAATTCTTGAAAATGATGAGCGCAAATCCGATTGAAACAGAATATTCTGATAGGGTTTATAGCCATTAAATAGCTCTTGTGGGATAATATGGTCTTTTAGGGCATTTGGCGCATTGGAAATCACCTTGAGGTAATAAGAGAAAAAGACAGAGTAGTTTGTTGCAAGCATCCTCTTGAAAATCGTTTGGTGCTCGTTTGGTATACCAGGCCAAGTCTTTTGCGTCCCAAAGCAAGGCGTAGACGTGATTAAAATGAGGGCCTTATAGGTATTAGGATTTCGCTCATATAATTTTAGGGAGAGGAGTCCCCCTAAAGACCAGCCTATAAGAACACAGTGATTTGGTAGGCGTTTCTTCTCAATAAGATCACAAACAGTTTTTATACAAGAAGTGTTTGTGTGGAGAGGTAAATCAATAAAAAGTGTCTGTCCGAGAAGGAACTCTCTCCCAATGTTAGCTTGAAATCCCCATCCGGGGAGGAATACAAGGGGTGATTCAGAGGTCATTCCAAAGCTTCTTTAAGCGATTGGACCAGGTACTGAACATCAGATTTTTCATGAGTACAAGAAAGTGATATGCGGATGCGGGACGTATTCTCAGGTACAGTTGGAGGACGAATGGCCGCAACATAAATTTCCTTATTTTTTAGATACTGGGTAACAGCTAATGTTTTATGGGAATCTCCAATGCGAATGGATCGTATAGGGGTTATATCTTGGGATATTAAAGAGAGTTTATATTCCATTGCACATGTATTAAAAAACTCTATAAGTTGCTTTAATTTTTGCAAGCGCCACCCTTCCTTGAGCAGGAGATTAAGGCTTTCTAAGGCGCCTACGCAGATAACTGGAGAAATCGCTATACTGTAGCGATAACTACGACAATATTGTAATAATAAATTGATAATATTTTTATTAGCTAAAATAATGCCGCCACTCATGCCTAAAGCTTTTCCAAAAGAAATGGAGAGGATATCGGGGGGTTTTACAGCGTCCTTCCAATATTCTATGACCCCTAAGCCATTATCGCCAAGAATACCAAATCCATGGGCATCATCAACAAACAAAGGCATATTATGAGAATGGCACAAAGACGATATTTCATTAAGGAAAGCCACATCCCCCTCCATACTAAAAATACTTTCTGTGATGAATAGATCTGGGGCTTGCGTTTTTACAAAGTCATAGGCATGACCAATATCATTGTGGCGAAACCTCCTTATTTTAGCTCTTGAGAGAATAAGCCCATCAACAATGGAAGCGTGGCATGATCGATCACAGAGCGCTATCGAATTCCTTGTCAACAGAGCAGAAAGAATACCCATGTTTGCCTGGTATCCAGAAGGAAAAACAAGAGCATCTTCAAAACCAAGACGCTGACAAAATGCCTTTTTAAGCTCCTCACACTCAACAGAATAACCTGATAAAAGAGGTGACGAGGTGCTTCCAAAGCTATTCTGTTCCATACCCAATTGCATGACCTTTTTTATTTGAGGATGGGAACTCAATCCTAAATAATCGCTAGAACAAAAATTAATATACCCTTCGCTTTTAGGTAGAATAACGCGGCTGCGCCACAGACCTTTCTGGACAATTCTTTCCTGATGGTGCTCAAACTGTTTTAACATCAGGAAACTGACATATAGTCTGGCAGACTAGGGTGAATATTTAACCGTTTCATAAGGGAAACGTCTGAGTTAAAAGTTTTATTCTCAGATGTAAGAAGAATATCTCCCACATGGATGGAATTTGCGCCTGCATAAAAACATAAGGCTTGGTCTGCATCCGATAACTCTTTACGACCCCCTGTGAGCCTCACTTTTGATTGGGGAAAGAGAATGCGTGCAATCGCAATCATGCGAATAAATTCGAAGATATCCAATCTTTCGACATTTTGTAGGGAAACTTTAGAAAAATGGATCATTCTATTAATGGGAATACTTAAAGGCGGATTTTTAAGGTTGAGAAGAGCTAAGAAAAAACGGATACGATCTTCACGGGTTTCTCCCAAGCCCACAATACCACCACAGCACACCTTAATATCATTTTCAGCAACAACTTCTACCGTATTGACCCGATCCTGAAAGGTATGTGTTGAAACAATAGAAGAGTAAAACTCGGGGCTGGATTCAATGTTATGATTATAATAATCGAGGCCAGCAGCTTTTAGCTCTTTAGCTTGCTTGTTTTCTAGAAACCCCAGGGTAACGCATGTCTCAAAACCTAATTTTTTGAGTTCCTTAACCATTTCAATGACCAGGGGCAAATCTTTTTTAGATGGCCTGCGCCAGGCGGCGCCAAGGCAGCATCTCTGCACCCCCATGTCTTTTAATTTGTTAGCTTTTTCAATAACCTCTTCCAAGGACATCAGAGATTCTTTCTTAAGGCCTGTTTTAAAATGAGCACTCTGCTTGCAAAACCCACAATCCTCAGGGCATCCTCCTGTCTTGATATTAATGAGGGCGCATAACTCAATTTCATTGTGGTTAAAGCTCTGCCGATGAATGGTATGAGCCTGTGTCAAAAGATCGAAAAAGGGCTTTTCAAAAAGGAGTGTGATTGACTTTTGAGACCATTTCATATTGTTCACCTTGCTCATAATGGCTTGATCATTTGGGATTAGTATGCGAAGACATCTCATTCGTCAACCATATTTTTTTATTAGGTTAACAATGAATCATCTGCAAAAGAAGGACTTAAAGTATCACTGGCACCCTTGTAGGACTTTAAAAAATCTAGAAAAAAATCCTCCATTCATTGTGAAAAAAGCATCAGGATGCTACATTGAAAGCATTGACGGACATCGTGTTATTGACGGTATTTCGAGCTGGTGGTGTAAGTCCCTTGGCCACAATCATCCACGTCTTACAGCGGCTTTACTTGCCCAGACGAACAGGTTTGAACATGTCATTAGTACAACAACCACGAACCAAACCATCATTGAGTTGTCTGAAATGCTCGTCAAGTTGGTACCTGGGATGGGTAAAGTGTTTTATGCGAGTGATGGTTCATCTGCTGTGGAAATTGCTCTAAAAATGAGTCTTCATAGCAGAGTTAACCAGGGAGAAAAAAGAAGAAATAAATTCCTCTCCTTATCAAATGGGTATCATGGAGAAACATGTGGCGCTTTAAGCGTCACCCATGGTGATAACTTTAAAAAAGTTTACAGTTCTCTGTTATTTGATTGCGCCTTCATTGAAGGAATTCCTTATGTGAACTCATCTAATGATGCTTTATGGCATGATTGTTCTGGTCATTGGACCAAGGTGCAAGACTTTCTCCAATATCATGCAAAAGAAACGACAGCCCTCATTCTTGAGCCTATTGTTCAAGGGGCTGGCAATATGAAGATTTATAGCCAGGATTTTTTAAAGCGACTCAGAGCTTGGACAAAAAACCATAACATTCACCTGATTGCAGATGAAATTATGACAGGCATTGGTCGTACGGGGAAAATGTTTGCTTGTGAACATGCCGAAATAACCGCTGATTTTATGTGCTTATCAAAAGGATTAACTTCGGGTTATTTCCCCTTTAGTGCTGTCCTAACAAATAACGACATATATAATTGTTTTTATGATAAGACAGGATTAGACGAAATTTTTTATCATTCTCACACTCATTCAGGAAATGCCCTTGGAGCCAATCTTGCTCTTGAGACGCTAAAAATCCTCAAAGAAGATTTCGATTGGGAAGCATTTCATGCAAATACGGCTTACCTTTTACAGTCATTGCAGAAGGTGGCAGAGGAAACGAAAATCCTTTCGAATGTCCGTGGCATTGGCATGATTGCAGCAGCTGATATAAAACAGGATGCGTATTCACCAGATCGAATGAGAGACATGATTCACATTGCCTTTCAAAATGGTGCGTTATTACGACCCCTAGGAAAAACCATTTACTGGCTTCCGCCCTTAAATATTCACAAGAGAATGATTGACGATTTACAAGGGATTACTAAACGAGCCTTGCTTAGGGCTTTTAAATAGATGGATCATTGAGTCATGCAAATATCTTGTCGCCGCATTAATGGCTTCACCTTCTGAAAATTTCGAGAGGCCATCGAAATTTTCTCTTGTGCTTCCGATACGCTTCCAGATTATTTTTGAGGGGTCAAATAATACTGTCAACGCAATTTAGAAATGTCCGGATTAGTAATTCTAAGTTTTTGCTGAGTTTCCGGGTTGATTGGACGCTTAAAGTGCGCTTTAAATCTTCTGGCTTATGATAAAGAGGCCTCTGAGCATCTGCCGCGTTTTTAGCTGGCGCTGCAAATCGTTTATTATGCTGTTCTATAAAATCCTTAAGGTAGGGATTGCCTTCTTCAATGCCGGAGATCTGCCGCAGACGCATTTCTTTAATCAAGCAGTCTTGTAGAGTTTGATTAGCCCGTTCAACCAAACCTTTAGCTTAGGATGAATAGGCACAGATCAATTCAATTTGAAACTCATTTAGTCAGGTAAGGTGAGTATCTTTTCTGGATAGATTTTTTGGATTTTTCTCATTAAAATAAGGGTAAAATTTCAAGTCTAAATACTTGAACATTTACTAGGGGGAATCAAGTGAAAAAATCTACAATAAAATTAACTTTTACACTTTGCCTTTTTTGCAGCGTATCAAGTCTTGCTATGCACACCGCTGATGATGATGGGATTCAATATGCTGTCACAACAATTCTTCAAGAGAATAATGGAATGCCCACGCGTATTCGCGTGAGTAAAGCACAGCCAGGGGCCGTTGTTCCAGATAGTCTTAATACAGATGTCGAACAAACACAATTTTTGCGGTATAATCGTTTATTACCCCACCAAGCAGTTTTGGATGCCTTGGATCCAAAACAAGCCATACCAGCAGCTACAAATCTTGGTCATACCTCAAAGACATTCCACTTGACGTTTCTAGATGGAGGGTTGAGAAAAAGTTGTGAATGGACAGATAATAGACCGGCAAAAACTTTTTAGCCACAAAGCCATAGGTGAAAAATTTAGGTTTTTAGACCTATTTTCTAAACTCTAAAAAAATTAATTGCTATTGAAAAACATATTGTTAATAATTACATATAATTAGTAAATGTTTTTGTAATTAATGATTTGTGAGGACTCAAAAAAATGACCGATATGCGCAACATTGATACTTTTCTTTATTTTTACAATGAAGCTCATCGAATCATTCCGCCTCAATGGAATGAAAAACAAGAGATCTTTTTGGGTTATGCTGCCCTCAATACGGATGAACATCATATTCAAAATAATAAACCTGTATTTGAAACAACCTTTGCACCTTATTCAGGGATGAAAATTTATATTTAGGCCCTAAACGGGCCATATCATTTCGGCTGCTGTAATCCTCGAGCTGCCAACCAATTTTGAGTGGCCTTTACTCTACGCGTCAGCCAATCTTCATCATAATGACCATCCTTCTCTTCACAGAGAAGAGAGGCTAAAACAGTCATCTCATCTTATGTCTTCTGTTATTCTCTAATGTCCCATGAGTGTCCCATGGAGCTATTTTAAGGAGGAAATTTCTTATCAAAAATTCCTGGAAACTGGCGGAGGAAGTGGGATTCGAACCCACGGTACGTTTGCACGCACAACGGTTTTCGAGACCGCCCCGTTCGACCGCTCCGGCATCCCTCCGCACGGGTTGAAGCTACTGGAGGTTGAGAAAAGGTTCAAGTGTGAAGTGAACACCAATCTATATTTTTATGGGGCTTTTTGGAGACTAGTATAACGTTTTCATAAAGCTATAACATATTGTATAAAAATAGAGTGTGCTGTACAAAAAATGTGCTCATGTTTTATTGTCCGCCAAAACCGCTCTATGATAACGCTATCTACCCATATTCCTTTGCCATCCATGCTAATTTGAATTCCGGCCTCCTTGA
>JAIEQB010000031.1 GCA_019748065.1 Alphaproteobacteria bacterium
GATTCAAGAGACTTGTAAGCCTGCAAGAGGGCTACACCGCCGCCGGCAACAATGCCTTCAGCAACAGCTGCTCTTGTCGCGTACATAGCGTCTTCAACGCGGTCTTTACGCTCTTTCACTTCAATTTCAGTTGCTCCACCCACACGGATAACGGCAACACCACCGGAAAGCTTAGCCAAACGCTCTTGAAGCTTTTCACGATCATAGTCGGAAGAAGTTTCTTCGATTTGAGCGCGAATTTGATTGCAGCGTGCTTCGATGTCCGCCTTTGCACCTGCTCCATTGATGATAGTTGTGTCATCCTTGGAGATAAGAACGCGTTTTGCAGTTCCTAACATGGTGACGTTGACATTCTCAAGCTTAATTCCGATATCTTCAGAGATGAGCTGGCCACCGGTAAGGATAGCAATATCCTCAAGCATCGCTTTCCGGCGATCACCAAAACCAGGTGCTTTAACAGCTGCAACTTTGAGGCCGCCACGAAGCTTGTTAACAACGAGAGTTGCGAGAGCTTCACCTTCAACATCTTCAGAAATAATCAAAAGAGGACGTCCTGATTGAACAACCGTCTCAAGAACAGGAAGAAGAGGTTGGAGTCCAGTCAACTTTTTCTCATGGATAAGAATGTAAGGATTCTCCATCTCACAAATCATTTTTTCTGGATTGGTGATGAAATAAGGGGAGAGATATCCGCGGTCAAATTGCATTCCTTCAACTACATCAAGCTCAGTTTCAAGGGATTTTGCTTCCTCAACCGTAATAACGCCTTCATTGCCTACTTTTTCCATAGCACGAGCAATCATTTCACCAATTTCAATCTCGCCATTGGCAGAAATTGTACCCACTTGGGAGATTTCTTGGTTTGTGGAAACAGACCGAGAGCGCTTTTTCACGTCTTCAATAACGGCTTGAACCGCCATATCGATACCGCGCTTAAGGTCCATAGGATTCATACCAGCCGCAACGGCCTTCACGCCTTCTTTAACAATAGCGTGAGCAAGAACTGTGGCCGTTGTGGTACCATCGCCTGCAATGTCTGAGGTTTTGGAAGCCACTTCCCGTACCATTTGAGCACCCATGTTTTCAAACTTGTCGGTCAAGTCGATTTCTTTTGCAACAGAAACGCCGTCTTTTGTAATGCGTGGAGCACCAAAAGATTTATCAAGAATAACATTACGTCCCTTAGGGCCGAGCGTTACGCGCACAGCGTCTGCGAGAATTTCTACGCCGCGAAGCATGCGTTCGCGAGCATCCGTACTAAATTTTACTTCTTTTGCCATCGTTTATATTCCTTTCCTTTATGCAGCAACAACGCCCATGATGTCAGATTCCTTCATCACGAGATATTCATTGCCACTAAATTTAACTTCTGTTCCAGACCACTTGCCAAAAAGAATGCGATCTCCAACTTTAACGTCTAACGGAATCACCTTTCCATCTTCGAGGCGTGTGCCTGAGCCAATAGCGATAACTTCACCCTCAACGGGCTTTTCTTTTGCTGTGTCCGGAATGATAATTCCGCCAGCTGTTTTTTCCTCTTGTTCAATGCGTCGAACAAGAACACGGTCGTGTAATGGTCTAAATTTCATCTTTTTTCTCCCTCTAGTTGGGACTTGTTAACATCAAATTAGCACTCTCACCATGAGAGTGCTAATAGATATAAAAGAGTAAGGGATCCGTGTCAATATTTTTTAATTGGCCATTTTATTGAGGGCTAATGAAAGGGGTCTTCCGCTCCTGTTGAAGCTGTTCAAATTGGGCTTCGTCAAGATTAAAGCCAACGTAGACGGCAGCTTTTTTCTGGGTTGGGATTTTTTCTTGGACCTGAACAAAATTGACTTTTGTGGTTTGATCGCTCGCAAAGGCAATCTCCAAATCATGGTCAGAGCGTGATAAAACAACTCCACCCTCATCCACAACGGCGACAAAGTAAGATGCTTGAACTGTTAGAGGCATTTTGGAAGATATAGGTCTAAAGCTTGTCGTGCGAAGGCGGAAAGTCATGTATGTATAGGCATTGTCTTGAGCACACTCAGGAATCAGGCTATCTAATTCAGTGCGAATAGGAACGCCTTCTGCCCTATCGATGGTCTTTGAAAACTCAGCCAGAATTGCAGCTTTGGGACAGCGAACACGGTCAGAAGGAAGGGCGCATCCTCCTAAAAGAAAGCATAGAGTAAAAAGATAACTTCTTAAGGACACGCGTTATGGCTCCTGTCACAATAGGGTGGATTTTTTGTTTTCTTACACCCGCAAAGTTTTACTTTTCCGGAAATCTCAGCGGTAAAACAATGGGATTTCATGCCTGAGCCCTTATGGGCCCCATCACAAAAAGGCTGCTTTGCACTGAGGCCACAGGTGCACCAATAATACGTTTGATCTTTTTCCAGATCGAGTTCATAAGGTTTGGTCATGCATCACTCCATTTTCTTTTAACTTAACTAAGGATGAACCCCTCGACAAGGAAGAATCATCTATGGCACTTTTGGAGTGAGAGGAATGAGATGACACAAAAAGTTGAAATTTATACGGATGGCGCCTGTTCAGGAAATCCAGGCCCAGGAGGATGGGGCGTTATTCTACGTTATAAAAATAAGGAAAAGGAGTTGTTCGGTTTTGAGGCCATGACAACCAATAATCGAATGGAACTTAGGGCCGCCATTGAAGGAATCAAAGCCTTAACACGATCCGTTAAGATTGAAGTTTATACGGACAGTCAATATTTGAGGGATGGCATCACTAAATGGCTTTTCCAGTGGAAGAAAAATAACTGGCGTCTTTCAAACAAATCCCCCGTCAAAAACCAAGATTTGTGGGAAGAACTGGATGCCTTGACGCAAAACCATGACGTTTCTTGGCACTGGGTTCGGGGGCATTCGGGACATCCCGAAAATGAGCGTGCCGATGCTCTTGCGCGCCAAGCTATTGAAGAGGCTTTGAAAAGTTAATGTTTAAGTCCTGCCTTTTGAAAAACCTCCTCAACCCCAGAGATTGAGAGAACCTCAGGTAAAGGAATTCCTTCAGGACTGTTGGGTCCAAAGACAATATTAAAAGGAATGCCGTAGCGGCCATATTTCTGGAGGAATTCAGTGATTTTAGGATCTTGTTTTGTCCAGTCAGCCCGCATCGCGATCACCTCAGGCTGGCTGAGTAAGCTTGTAATTTTAGGATCATTTAAGACAAGGCTCTTATTGACAGCGCAGGTAACACACCACTCTGCCGTTGCATCCACAAAAACAATCTTTCCACGATTGACAAGGGCTGGAATGCCCTCAGGTTGAAAAGGCTGCCAAATATCTAAAGTTGGGGAAGATTGAGAATGTCTATCCGCAGGCGCTTTCTCAGGCGTTTGTAAAATCCAAGAAAAAGACCAAGCAATTAAGAAAAGAGGGGTTGCATAAAGCCAAGCATTGAGTGTGGGCTTATTGTGGTGCTTTATCCAAAATAGAGAGATACCAAGAAGTGCCAAAAGCGTACTCAACAAGAGCGTCACTAAAGACAGATGGAAGCTTAAAATCCACCCAATCCAAAGGGCTGTCAGGACCAGGATGCCTCCCAGGGCTCTTTGGACCCAGATCATCCACTTCCCGGGTTTTGGTAACACAATGATGTGCTGAGGAAGGGAGGCGAGCAAAAAGTAAGGAAATGCAAAGCCCAAGCCTAAAAAGAAAAAGACGAGAAAAATCTCACCTGTTTGCCTAGCTAAGGCAAAGCTAAGAGCGGTTCCGACGAAGGGAGCGGAGCAAGGAGTGGCGAGCAAAGTGGCAAAAACGCCCGAGAGAAAGTCTTTAACCCGTCCTTTTCCTTCATGGGTGATAAGCCATGTCCCGAAACCAGAGGGGAGGTCGATTTCAAAAATGCCCAAAAGACTTGCTGAAAAAGCAACTAAGACAAGGAAAACAAAGAGCAAAAAGTGAGGATTTTGGAAATGAATTCCCCAGCCAAATGCCGATCCTGAAGCCTTTAAAAGAACGGTAATAAGAGCAAGAATAAGGAAGGAAGATAAAATTCCTATGCCTGTGATCACAAAACTTTGTTTGGCGTGATTGGCTGTTGCCTTTTTGGATTGTTTGACAAGAGACATCACTTTGAGAGAGAGCACAGGCAAGACGCAGGGCATAAAATTCAGGATAAATCCTCCAAGAAGAGCGATCAGAATAAGACTAAAAAGTGAAAGGCCTTCATAAGACTTTTCCCATTTCTTCACCGCCTTAAAAACGTCATCTTCCTTATCGGTCGGAGAAAGGGTCAGAGAGAGTGTTGTATCAATAGGAACGCACATAGACGCGCATGCAAGGAGGGAAACATTTAGGTTAAGTGTAACCGGCTCCTCAATTTTCTCAGGAATTAGTTCAAAAGGAATTAGAATATTCCCTTCATAAACGTAAGAAAGTTGTTCTTGAATCTCAGTTTTTAAGGGAGGAGGCCATAAAATAGTAAAGTCCTTAAGGTTTGATGACTTATCCCAGGTGATCGTAGGCTCAAAGCCCGCCACATCTTCTCCCTGAGGTTTAGGACCATAGACGTGCCATTCGGGAGGGATTTTCATCTCAAGGCCCGCAAGAACTTTCTTGCCTTTAAGGCCTCCAGAAACCAGTTTTAGTTCAACCGGTGCTTTATCTGTAGCACCAACAAAAGATGTAAGAAGAAGAAGACAAAAGAGTCCCCCTAAAAACTTGGAAAATGGAATTTTCATATAATCTTTCATTTGTAATAAAATTTTAACCCAATTTGTGTCATATATATAATATGACAGAAGAATCTAAAGCAAAACAAGAAGAACTTTCGGGATATCTCACCGGCCAGTTTTTGCTGGCTATGCCGCATATGAAAGATCCTCGGTATGAAAAAGCTGTTATTTTCATTTGTGGTCATGATGTGAATGGTGCCATGGGCCTCGTCATTAATAAACATTTAGGGGATTTAACCCTTAAAGGACTTTTAGATTACTTGAATCTTTCACAAGAAGCAATAAAAAGAGACCTACCTATATTTTTTGGAGGTCCAGTGGATTCCGGCCGTGGTTTTGTCCTTCACTCTAATGATTTTACGCACCCTGGAACCGTTTCTTTGGGAAAAAATATTTCCCTGACAGCAACGGTAGATATTTTACAGTCGATTGCTGAAGGCGGAGGGCCGAAGAATTGTCTTCTGGCCATGGGTTACGTTGGTTGGGCTCCAGGTCAATTAGATGCAGAACTTCATAGTAATAAATGGCTTCAAATTGAAGCCGATCCTGATCTTCTCTTTGACGTCCCAGTAGAAAAAAGATGGGCGAGAGCCATTGCAAAGTTGGGGGTGACGCCCGAAGCTTTATCAGAGGATTTTGGTCAAGCCTAAAAGTCAATTTTTGTTAAGTAAAGGCCATGGGCGGGGGCAGTAGGGCCGGCAACCCTTCTATCTTTGGCTTCAAGGATTTCTTGCATCTTTTCTGGCGCCCAAGCCCCCTCACCAATACGTTTTAAAGTTCCGACTATATTGCGGACTTGATGGTGAAGAAATGAACGTGCACTTGTTTTAACAAAGATTTTCTCCCCTCCCTTTTCGATGGAAAGATGATCCAATGTCTTTAGGGGGGATTTAGCTTGACACCGGCTATCCCGAAAGGATGAAAAATCATGGTAACCGATTAGGGCGGAAGCTGCATCGGTCATGGCCGTAATAGATAAGGGTCTAATCACCCACCAAGCACGGGTTTCTTCGAGGGCAGACGGGGCCCTTCGATTTAAAATAACATATTCATAGGAGCGCTTTTTTGCTGAAAAACGGGCATGAAAATCGGAGGAAACTTCTTCCACATTTACAATACTAATCGGAACGTTTCGCAGACGCTTATTCATAGCGCCTTGAATTGCCAAAGGCTCATAGGGCTTGAAAATATCCACATGAGCTACCTGCCCTTGAGCATGAACTCCTGCATCGGTGCGACCGCTACCCCAGATCGTGACGGGACTTCCTAAGAAATCATAAAAAGTCTCTTCAAGAATACCTTGAACCGTAAGAAGGTTTTCTTGGCGCTGCCATCCTGAAAAAGGAGGGCCTTCATATTCAATGGTGAGTTTAAATCGTGTCATGGGGGAGGTATTTTGAGAGGAATTGATATCCTCTTAAAAATTCATCGGTAGATAAGGGCGCTTTCCCAATTTTCTGAACCTTGAGGGGGCGTAAGGCTCCTTCTTTGCAGGTAATAGTAAGTCTCTCATCGATAATGGTTCCAGGGGCCTCTGAGAAGGAACCGGCAACAATTTCGGCTTCTAACACTTTAATGCGATCTCTTCCCACGTCAAACCAAGTGCCAGGCCAAGGATTTAACGCGCGAATTTGCTGATCGAGGGTGGATGCAGGTAAATTCCAGTTTAAGAGTCCTTCCGACTTTTCAAGTTTTTTTGCGTAAGTCACCCCTTCTTTGGGTTGAGGTATGGGCTTTATTTTTCCATCGAGATAAGCTGGAAGAATTTTCAAAAGGGTTTCTGCGCCTAATGTAGCTAGTTTTTCAAAGAGAAAAGGGGTTGTCATCTCTGGAGTCAAAGCCATTTTTTTCATCGATACAATGTCTCCTGTATCGAGGCCTATGTCCATTTTCATAATTGTGACGCCCGTTTCCTTATCCCCTTCAAGGATAGCCCGTTGAATGGGGGCTGCGCCTCGCCAACGGGGTAAGAGAGAAGCATGAACGTTAAGGGCTCCTTTTTTAGGAGCATCCAGAATTTCCTTTGGTAAAATAAGACCATAGGCAGCAACGATGGCTATATCCAAGTTCAAAGCTTGCCATTCTTCTTGAGCTTCTTCTGTCTTGAGGGTTTTAGGGCAAAAAACGGCGAGGTGGTGGTCTTCCGCAAATTTTTGGACGGGGCTTGGAATGATTTTATATCCCCTCCCGACGGGTCGTGGGGGTTGGGTATAGACGCCCACAATTGAATAGGAAGCCTCGAAGAGGGCTTGAAGGATTTTGAGAGCAAAATCAGGAGTTCCCATAAAACCAATGCGTGGGGGAGGATTGGGGGCCATAAACTACCTTTGCTTACGTTTTATTTTAGTGAGCTTACTCAAAATTAAATTTCGCTTTAGGGAGGAAAGATGCTCAATATATAAAATGCCGTTCAGATGGTCAATTTCATGCTGGATACAATCAGCCATAAGTCCACTGACGTCTAAGGTCATTTTCTGGTTATTTTCATCTAGATAGGTGACGCCAACCTCTAAAGGTCGAATCACATTTCCAGAAAAATTGGGAACAGAAAGGCAAGCTTCTGCAGTCGTTTGGGTTGTAGAAGAAAACCAGGTTAATTCTGGATTTGCCATAAATAGGGGTTTAGGGGAGATGCTATGTTTATCCCCTAAATCAATTGCAATAACTCTTTGATGAATACCTGTTTGAACAGCTGCAATTCCGACCCCATTGTTATCATAAAGTGTCTCTAAAAGGCTATCCATGAGTTTTCGAACAGAAGTATCAACCTTTTCGACAGGAAGGGATTTCATGGTAAGACGAGGGTCTGGTGCAGTTAAAATTTCTAAAATTGCCATTTCAAATACCTAAGGGGGTCATCTAAAAAATACTTTATTCATAAGTAATTTACATAATCAAAGAAATAAATAAATGCAAGACCTTGAGAACATAAATAAATTTTAAAATTCAACAGAAACCCGTTGTGTACCAGAAACTTTTGGGTGGGCCTCTGTCTCAAAATAGATTTTTTCGCCAGGCAAGAGGGAGTTCTCTGATAAACGGTGATTCCAAGAATCCAATACACATTCTTTTCCCAATTGTTCCTTACAGTTTGGATGAGAAGAATCACCAAGTAGTTTAACTTTTAAAGGCGGGATTTGGCGCACTTGAGTCGAGTTATTGATAATATCGCCCGAAATTTGGAGTATTTCGTCAGATCCTTCCATGTGAAGGAGAGAGGACGTATTAAAAATGGAAAGATCTGCGCCAGGGTGGTTTATCCGTAATCCAATAAGGTTATAAAATTTTTCTGCTTGCGGCCAGTATGTGATTACATGTTCTCGTCCAAAACTTAAGAGATATATTCCTAAAAGGAAAAAGGAAAAACTGAAAAACCAAAACTTCCAGAAACTTTTCTTTTCAAAGGAAGTGCGTGGTTCAATAAAAATATCTCCAGTTTCCCGTAAAGGAAGAATAGGCAATGTCTCTTCTAGAGGGGCTTGAAACCAAATATGCTGACACGCAACACAGCGAACTTGCCTCCCCTCTCGTGGGAGCAAATTATCATCGAGCATATACCTCTTTGCACACGTTGGGCAGGTAATGATCATAGAATGAAACCTCTTACATATTATCTACTTTGGTTATATGCTCTTTATATAAACGGTGCAAGCTGGACGATGTTTTCGTTTTGTGCCATTTTGTTTTTTCATTTTAAAAAGGATTGATGATTGTGTCAGAAGTGATTGGCGAATTATTAGGTGTAGGCCATCAATACGATGAGGGGCCTGAGATTTTCAAGGGAGTCAGTTTTTGTATTGAAAAGGGGTCTTTTCGTTTTATTACGGGACTGAGCGGTTCTGGAAAATCTTCTCTTCTTAAGATATTGTATTTAGGCCTTAAGCCAAAGTGGGGAAGCGTTAAGCTTTTTGGCAAAGATACTTTTCAGATAAAACCGACTCTTCTGCCCCTTCTTCGCCAAAAGATCGGTGTGGTCTTTCAAGAATTTAACCTTTTGGATCACTTGACTGTTATCGATAATGTTTCTCTTCCCTTAAGAGTACGCGGCATTGACATAAAGCAGAGTTATAAGCATGCAGGAGAACTTTTGGAATGGGTTGGGCTTGGGGATTGTTTGAAGGCCTATCCCCCTTCCCTTTCAGGAGGGCAAAAGCAAAGGGCCGCTATAGCACGGGCTGTCATTACGCGTCCGCAACTTCTTTTAGCGGATGAACCAACGGGAAATGTAGATGATGAAATGGCAACCAAGCTCCTTTGTCTTTTTGAAGAATTAAATAAAACGGGAACAGCGGTTCTTATCACAACTCACAACCAACGCATTTTGAAGAAATTTCCATACCCTCAGCTTGCTCTGAAGGAAGGAACTGTATTTCAACTACCAATAGAAAAGAAGGCTTCATGAATAAAGATCAAGATTTACCTCTAAGAAATGATATTGCTGCCCGTTTTGTTCCGAAAATCATCATTTTAATGGTGTATCTTGGAACCCTTTGTTCTACCTTTACTTTTTTTATGATTCATTCAACTCTCCTTTGGGAAGAAAAGCTGACGACCCATCTTTCTATGGAAATTCCCTTCTTTTCTGATGCTTCTAGCAAGGATCTTCAAACCCGGGTTACCGACCTTTTGCAAAAAACCCCTGGCATTAATAAAGTTGAAGTCGTTCCAAAGGCGGAGATGCAAACGCTTTTTCATTCTCTTTTGGGAGAGGGCACAAATGTAGATACATTTTCTCTTCCTGCCATCGTTGACGTTTCTTTAAATAAGGGAGACGCTTTTGATGTGGATAATTTAGAGACGCAATTGAAAGCCATCTCTCCTTTAATACAGCTTATTGATCATCGTCTTTGGCAGAGCCAAGTTTCAAACTTACTTTTTACCAGCACCTCTCTTGCACTTCTCTTAACGTTCCTTATTTTATGCTCGACTCTTGTGACAACATTTTTTGCAACACGAACAAGTCTTCTGATTCATCGTAAAATTGTTGAGGTTTTAAGCTTAATTGGTGCAACACCTTCTTATATTGCCAAGCAATTTCAACGCAATACCTTTAAGCAAGGGCTTTTTGCAAGTTCCATTGGAGCTTTCTTAGCTTTTTTAACGTTTTTAGGAATCTATTTTCTTTTGGAAAATGTAGGGCAGACCTTTATTGTAAAGACGTCATTCTTTTTTGAAGTGCTTGCTATTTTTATTTTAGTTCCTTTTATTACCTCATTTTTTATGATGTTATCTGCACGTAGAGCCGTTATGAAGGCTCTGTGTTCATAAGTTTATGAGGGACTATGGTAAAGTATACTTTGCTCTATGGATTAAGGTTCTTAATTGTTCTCTCAATTGGTGCAAGTTTGTGGCTTACGGGTCTTGTTCTTTTTACAAAGATGATTCCCTCTATGCCTCAACCAGCCATCAGTTCAACTGATGGTATTGTTATATTTACGGGAGGAGGAACACGTTTAAAGGAAGCTCTGGTTCTTTTTGAACAAGAAAAGGGGAAGTATTTACTTATCTCAGGGGTAAACCCGGAATCGGAAATTTCTACTTTACTAAGTCAAATTCCTTTAAAAGAGAGAATAACTTTGGGGTATGAAGCGCTTGATACTTTAGGAAATGCTGAGGAAACAGCCAATTGGGTTCATCGCAATAATATAAAATCTTTAATTCTGATTACATCAAATTATCATATGCCACGGAGCCTTTTAGAGCTTCGACATTTAGTTCCAAATGTGGAAATTTGCCCCCATCCCGTGGTAGGAGAAGCCTTTTTACAACCTAAATGGTGGCTCGAGCCACCCACCCTGCGTCTTGTTCTTCAAGAATATAATAAGTTTCTTTTTGCTTTAATGAGGCGGGCTGTTGAAGATATTCAGAGCTTTTTCAAAGCCGAAGAGAAACCATAATGTTATTTATAAGATCCTTGTTTTTTAATGTTCTATTTTACAGCTGGACGCTTCTCTGTGGCGTGATTTTTACCCCTGTTCTTTTCCTTCCTCGTATTTATACCTTGAAAGCAGCTCATTTCTGGATTGGGAGAGTTATTTGGCTTTGTGAGCATGTCTTGCATCTTCAATATAAGCTTGCGGGGAATGAAAGTCTTTTAAAAACGCCCTCTCTTTTTGCTGTTAAACATCAATCTTTCTGGGAAACGTTTATTTTTTATTACCTTCTTCCAGATCCGGTTGTTGCTTTAAAGAAAGAACTCCTTTGGATTCCCTTTTTTGGGTGGTACTTAAAAAAGCTAAACATGATACCTCTCTCGCGTTCAACCAAGAGAGGGGGGCAAGATCTTATGCGATTATTGAAAAATGCAGAAGAAGCTGTGGCTTGTGGAAGGTCTCTTCTTATATTTCCTGAAGGAACCCGTTCAAAACCGGGTCAAAAAGAAGTGTATAAAGCAGGAGTGGGGCGTCTTTATCTTCGTTTGAATATTCCTGTTGTTCCTATTGCGCACAATGCGGGCTTATTTTGGCCGCGGCGAACTTTTTTTAAACATCCTGGTCAAATTACAGTTGATATTATGGATCCGATAAAACCAGGGCTTTCACGTCAGGAATTTATGCGTATACTTGAAGATAAAATTGAAGAAAAAACAAATGAACTCATTCAAAAGGGAAGGCTTCATGAAATTTACGCGTAAAAAACTTTTAGGTAGTTTCCTTGTTCTCCTCGCTCTTGCTATTTTAGGCGGTTTTATCCTTTTCGAATATAGCGTAAAATGGCTCGAAAAAGAAATTTCATTTACGAAGATGCGCCTTGAAAAACAGGGTTATACCGTCTCTTATTCTAGTGTTTCTATAGCAGGCAATCCTTTATTAATGGAAATTAGATTTGAAAATCCCTCTCTTAAAGCTCCAAAAGAGACTTGGGCGTGGCAAGGAAAGGGTTTAGTGATTTCAGTTTATCCTTGGAAACCTTATATTTGGACTTGCTCTTTTTCAGGAGAGCAAAAAATAACTGCGCCAAAAAATGTGCCTATTCCCTTGGGAACTCTTTCTATTGAAGGGGCATTGGGAGTTTTTACCCTTTCTTCCGAAGGAAAATTGGAACAAGTTGATTTTAAAACAGGAGCTATAACTTCACTGCTAGAAACGCAAGTTCAAGCAGTCTCTCTTAAAAATCTTTCTTTAAACATGACTCAACTTAGTTACCCTCTCAACTCTAAATTTACTTTTACAACAGAAGTTGCAAATTTAGAAAGTCTTTTGAAGTCACCCCCTCTTGATTATTCCTTAACTCTAAACGTTGAAGGAGAATTATCAGGATATGCCTCAAAGACTTCTTTCCCTCGTTCCCTTTCCCAGTGGCGTGATGGAGGAGGAATTATGAATATTACATCCTTAAATGTTTTATGGCCTCCTATAGATGTAAAGGCAGAAGGAACTTTAACTCTCGATAAAAACATGTACTTGCTTGGCTCTTTCTCAAGTAAAATTACAGGTTATCAAGAAGCTTTAGAAGATCTGGTAAAAATGGGATGGATCAAGGAAAAGAAAGCCTTATTGGCTTCTTTCGTTTTAGAATTGCTTACAACCCCCGGTGGATCTGGCGCCAAACAGCTTACTGTCCCTATCACCTTTCAAAACGGAATGGTTTCAGTAGGTCCGGCGCCTTTAATAAAACTTCAGCCTCTTGAGGATATTTAGAAAAACCATTGACATGTTTGATGAGCATCAAGATTTAAATTTTAAAAAAGGATGCGCACTTGAAAAATACTTTGTTAAATAGTAAGACTCTTTTAAAGAATCACACAGGATGTAAAAGCGATGTTTTCAAAGTTACTTGGTAAACTTTCTTCCGATATGGCTATCGACTTAGGAACAGCCAATACTCTGGTCTATGTTAAAGGTCAAGGGATAGTTTTGAATGAACCTTCCGTTGTGGCTATTACGGATTCTCGCGGCAAAAAGCGGGTTCTCGCTGTCGGTGAAGAGGCCAAATTAATGGTGGGTCGGACACCTGGAAATATCAAGGCCATTCGTCCTTTGAGAGAGGGCGTCATTGCTGATTTTGAAGTGGCTGAAGAAATGATTAAATACTTCATGCAAAAGGTACATAAAAGGCGCAGCTTTATAAGCCCGCGCGTGATTATATGTGTACCTTCTGGGTCAACAGCCGTGGAAAGACGGGCGATTCAAGAATCAGCAGAAAGCGCTGGTGCTAGAAGTGTTTATTTGATTGAAGAGCCCATGGCGGCTGCTATAGGAGCGGGACTTCCTGTGACCGAGCCAACCGGCTCTATGATTGTTGATATTGGAGGTGGTACTACGGAAGTTGCCGTTCTCTCCCTTGGAGGCATCGTTTATGCTCGTTCTGTGCGTGTTGGTGGTGATAATATGGATGAAGCGATTATCAGCTACATTCGTCGTCAACATAACCTTTTGGTGGGAGAAGCAAGCGCAGAGCGGATAAAAAAGGGTGTTGGATCGGCCATGTCGCCAAAAAACGGAGATGGGGAAACCATTGAGTTAAAGGGCCGCGATCTTTTGTATGGCGTTCCTAAAGAAATTATAATTTCCGAACGGCAAATTGCAGAAAGCTTAAGTGAACCCGTGGCAGCAATTGTAGAGGCTGTTAAGCTTGCTCTTGAGAATACAGCGCCTGAACTCGCGGCAGATATTGTTGATCGAGGCATTGTTATGACCGGAGGAGGCGCTCTTCTAAAGAATTTGGACATTGTGATACGTGAAGCAACAGGCCTTCCCGTGATTGTTGCAGAAGATCCTTTATCTTGTGTTGCTTTAGGAACAGGTAAAGCTCTGGATATGATGAACTATCACAAGAACGTCTTAATAAGCATGTAGAGGGCGTAAAGTGTGGCTCTTTTCAAACGCTATAAAAAGCCGGGGCCTTTAAAGCCAACCCCAAACCCTTATCCATCACGTTTTCAGTTTTGGCGCCACAGTCTTTTAGCCTCGTTTATCCTCATTTTGATAGGGGTAGGCACCTTGCGATTTTATAAGCCTTTTTATGATCCCCTCCAAGACGTACTTTTTGAAGGAGTTGCATGGCTACAAAAAGGCTTTCTTCAGCCCTTTCATGAAACAAGCGCTCTTCTGAAGGATGCCCATCAATTTATTTATCTGAAAGATGAGCATGGGCGTCTAAAATTAGAAAATGAAAATCTCCACAAAGAGATTCAGGCTTTAAGATCTCTTGCCCATGAGAATGCGGCTTTAAGAAAGATGTTAAATGTTCCCTCAGTTGAGGTTGTGAAATATAGTGCGGCACGGGTGCTTTCGAGCCCTTATGATGGCTTTCATCGCTTTTTCCTTATTGAAGGAGGACAAAAAGATGATCTTATAAAAGATCAACCCGTTATTGTGGAGGAAGGCGTTGTGGGACGCCTTGAAAAGGTGGGAGCTCATGTGGCCCGCGTTCTTTTGCTTACGGATGTAAATTCACGGATTCCGGTTGTGACCTCTTTTTCCAATGAAAAGGCAATTTTGTCTGGAAATGGAAGCTCTTTACCAACCCTTGTCTATGTAAACGATGTCAAGAAAATTCAAATAGGAGAACAAATTATTACCTCTGGTTTGGGAGGTGTTTTTCCTCCTGGGCTTCCAGTGGGGATTGTTGATGCCATTGAAAATGGGAAAATTAAAGTCCGACCCTATGTTCCTTTTCAAAAAGTCGAATGGGTTCAAGTTCTTAAAATTCATCCTGAAAACTTTTATAAAGAAGTCAATACAGCTTTGGAGGAGAAGTGAAATTTATAATTAACTCTCTAAAATTGCTCCCTCTTTTTACTCTTCTTTTTATAATAATGATGGGAAGCTCCTGGCAGATAGGGGGGAGCCCTCTTATGCCAGCTCTTTTGTTGATACCTGTTTATTACTGGCTTGTTTATCACCCCAGTTGGCTTCCCTTGGGAGGACTTTTTCTGATGGGTCTTCTTTATGATTCTCTTATGGCCCATGACCTCGGGTTAACTTCTTTCTTTCTCATGTTAAGTGCTCTTTTAGGGCCTTCTATTCGGTCCTATTTGCGCCCCGATAAATTTCCCTTAATTTGGTTTGGTTTCGGAGTTTTTAGTGGCACTTATCTTCTCTTTTATGGTCTAGTTATCTCTGGTGATTTTGTCTTGTTTGTTTCCTGGATAAATGGAATCATTCTCTATCCCTTAGTGGCATGGATCTTAAGTCATCTCCATGGGCGAATTCAAAAATATGTCTAGAGAGGAAAATCCTAACTTTCTTTCAAGAGCACTTTTTGTGGGTATCTTACAAATAGCCCTTGTAATGATCCTTCTTGGTCGAATGTATTATTTGCAAATTTTTGAAGGGTATCACTATCATTTATTGGCTGAAGGAAACCGTATTTTCTCTCGTCCACTTGTCCCCTTAAGAGGGCAGATTTATGATCGCAACGGTAGTATTCTTGTTGGAAATGAAACCAGTTTTCGCCTTCTTTTGCTTGTCGATAAAAAGAAAGACTTGGAAAATACACTCACTGCTCTTGAAGAAGTGATTACTTTGCCTTCTGAGGGAAAGGAAGATATTTTAAAAAAAGTAGCAAAAAAACATAATATTGACGCGATTGTGGTTAAAGAAGGTTTAACCTGGGAGGAAGTTTCTGCTATAGAACTTCATGCTATGAGTTTACCTGGTATTTCCCTAGAAGTTGGGGCCCGGCGTTATTATCCGCTTCTAAGCGAAGGAGCACATGTATTGGGGTATGTTGCTTCTCCTTCTGAAAAAGAAGAGGAAGAAGACCCAACTTTAGCCATTCCTGGTTTAAAAATGGGTAAGGTAGGCCTTGAAAAATACTTTGATCAACGGTTAAGAGGCACGCCAGGTTATCGGGCCTTTGAAGTGAATGCCCGCCGAAAAATTGTAAGGGATCTGAATCAAAACGAAAGTATTCCGGGAGAAGACATTCATTTAACCCTTGACGAGCGTCTACAAAAATATGCCTCTGAAGTACTTTCTGAATATCAAAGCGCCTCAGCTGTTGTGTTAGATATTCAAAGTGGGGATATCCTCACCCTTGTCTCTACTCCCTCCTTTGATCCCAATCTTTTTCCCTTGGGCATCAGTCATCATGACTGGGGAGAGCTAAGAGACAATCCCTATGTTCCTATGACCAACAAGGCCATTTCTGGACTTTATCCTCCAGGATCGACAATTAAAATGTTTGTAGCCTTAGCAGCCCTTGAATCAGGTATTATTGATAAAAATACAACAGTGTATTGCCCTGGTTATTTTTACGTGGGAGATCACCCTTTCCATTGTTGGAAAAAGCATGGTCACGGATCTATAAATGTCTCCAATGCTATTTCAGAATCTTGCGATGTCTTTTTTTATGAGATCGCAAAGAGAGTTGGTATAGACCGTCTTTCAGCCACTTTTAAATCGATTGGCTTAGGAGAAGGAGGGCTTGAAGGATTTCCCCATTGTAAGAAGGGGCTCGTTCCCACCAAGGAATGGAAAAAAGATAAAAAAAATGCAAACTGGACTCTAAGCGACACAGTTATGACAAGTATTGGTCAAGGCTATATGCAAGCGACCCCTCTTGAATTGGCTGTTGTGATCGCACGTCTTGTGGGCGGGAAAAAAGTTCTTCCGCGTTTAGAGGTCGGAAAATCGCTCTCCTTCGAAGATCTTGAGTTTAACCCTGAACACCTTGAGCTAATTAAAAAAGCTATGGCCAATACAACTAATTCCCCTTTGGGCACCGCCTTTTTCGGTCGTATTCAACAAGAAGGCAAAGAAATGGGCGGTAAGACAGGAACAAGCCAAGTGCGTCGCATTACCCTTGAGCAACGTCGGGCCGGGCAAACGAAGACGAATCATTTGGCTTGGAAGTACAGGGAACATGGGCTTTTTGTTGGCTATGCTCCCGTCCATAACCCCCGCTATGCCATTGCGGTGGTTGTAGAACATGGGGGTGGCCCTCGCGGCGCCATTCAGGCGGCGCGGGATATTTTGTTAAAGGCCCAATTCCTTGAAGAGGGAAGTAAGTGATGAAAAAAATGATGGATCCTCGATTGTTTCATAAGTTTTTCCAATTAAATTGGGGGATCATTTCTTTGGTTTTTCTGATTTCAGCTATTGGTTGGGGACTTTTGATCTCTGCCGGTGGCGGAGATGCCCATATATGGGCCTTTAAGCAAATGATGCGCTTTGGGATGGGCTTGGGGATCATGTTTGTGATTGCTTTGACTGACCTGCGGTGGTGGCTTCGGTTTTCCTATGTTTTTTATGGCCTCTCTTTTTTGCTTTTATGTGCCGTTGAAGTTATGGGGTTTATCGGGATGGGCGCTCAGCGGTGGATTGACCTTTACGTCCTTCAGCTTCAACCTTCTGAGTTGATGAAGATCGCGCTTATTATAGCTCTTGCCCGCTATTTCCATAGTCAGTCTCAGCCGATTTCTTTGTCTAAATTAGTTTTCCCTTTATTGCTTGTCCTGACGCCAACGCTCCTTGTGCTTAAACAGCCGGATTTGGGAACGGCCATGGTTTTGCTGATGTCAGGAGGGGCACTTTTTTTTCTCGCAGGTGTTTCCCTTTGGACCTTTGGAGCGGCTTTGGTTGTGGCAGGTGCCAGCATTCCTCTTTTGTGGACCTTCCTTCATGACTATCAAAAGCAGAGAATCTTTATGTTTTTTGATCCTAGCCAAGATGCCCATGGGGCAGGGTATCATATTACCCAATCCAAAATTGCCTTAGGGTCGGGAGGTTTTTGGGGAAAAGGATATATGCAAGGAACCCAAGCCTATTTAAATTTTGTTCCGGAAAAACAAACCGACTTTATTTTCACTCTTTTGTGTGAGGAATGGGGATTTCTAGGGGGCTCCATTCTTATTTTTCTGTATTCTTTTTTGATTCTTTTGTGCTCTCATGTTGCGCTGACAACCCAAAATGATTTTGGCCGTTATGTGGCTTCTGGCATTACCATGACTTTTTTTCTCTATATGTTTATTAATATAGCCATGGTGATGGGACTTTTACCTGTTGTAGGCATTCCTCTTCCTCTTGTTTCTTATGGAGGAACAGCCATGTTAACACTTTTGATGGGCTTTGGATTCATTTTAAACGTGGGGTTGCATCAGACCCTTAAGGTACCTCGCCTTTCCATTGGAATCTTATGAAGGGGTTTTGGTGGTGGTTTTTTCAGGTGTCAATAACACGTAAAGATGTCCGAGCTAATTAATTTTGCTTGCTCGCAACTTGCTATCCTGTTTTTGAATGTCCTGCAAATTTCAACTCTTGAAGAATTTTTTCAGATAATGTTATATGTCAAAATTCACATAACGACTCAAGCAATGAAACTCTTCGACCTCTACGAGGGAAGGGGATCGACTATTTTTTCTAGATGACTGTTTTAAAGGATTGATCATGAATATCACCCTCTCCCGCTTTATGCGTGCTATGTTGCGTCCCTATTCTTTTTCCGTAGGTGTGATGCTGGTTGTTGCAGTTATATTTGCTGTGCAAACCTCGATTATGCCTTATATACTCAAACTTATGGTGAACCGGTTGATCGCAGAACCAGAAGTAGATCCATTTATTGCCCTTACCGGCCTTGTAGCCATGTACTTGGCGACTTCATTTATCATAAGTACGGCCTTTCGTTTTTATGATTACTTCGTGAATTACGTGATGATTCCTTCCTTAAGAAAGAAGATTAGTACCTACTGCATTGAACATCTCTTAAAACTTTCGCACCAGTTTTATCAGAACAATTTTGCAGGAAGTTTGGGAAGTAAGGTGAGTGAGCTGGTGATGGCCGTTCCCGACCTGTTGCAAATCATTATAGATCGTTTTTTCAGCCATGGTCTTGCCTTGAGCGTTGCTGCATTTACCCTGTGGCAGGTAAACGCGCGCTTTGCGCTTATTTTGTTGATATGGGCTGTGATCCTCCTGAGTATTGCATTACTGACAAGTCGAAAGCTTACCCGTTTTGCAGCTGAGTGGGCTTTTAAAGGACATCGGGTCACAGGACGCATTGTGGATACACTTTCAAATATGCTGACAGTGCGTTTGTTTGCGCGGGGAAAGAATGAGGATGCCTGGCTCACGACAAGCATTGATGAGGCTAAAAGTGCAGAGAAAGCCTTAGAATTGTGTTATTTTAAGCTCTGGCTTTTCTATGGCTATAGCTTCTTTTTCATCCAATGTCTCAACTTTTATTTCCTCCTCCAAGGACGTGCTGAAGGATGGGTTACAGTAGGTGATTTTGCTCTTGTTCTTACCTTGAATATAAGTGTTATGGAGTTTTTGTGGAAGATGACCCAGGAATTTTCCAAATTTTCCAAGCTTCAAGGGCGCATTCGACAGGACTTAGCTGATCTTATGGTGGTGCCTGAAATTGAGGATAGGATAGGGGCAAAAGAGCTTTCTCTCACACGAGGTGAAATTACTTTTGATAAAGTTCATTTTCAGTACAAAGGAGCAGAGCCTCTTTTTCAACAGAAGTCAGTGACGATTCATCCAGGGCAAAAGGTGGGACTCGTGGGCTATTCAGGAAGTGGAAAAACAACCTTCGTTAACCTTATTCTCAGGCTTTATGATGTGGCTTCAGGTCGTATTATGATCGATGGTCAGAATATTCAAGAAGTTACTCAAGACTCTCTTCATAGGGTTATTGGGATGATTCCTCAAGATCCCTCACTTTTCCACCGGACTTTAATGGAGAACATTCGCTATGGAAGGCCGGAGGCGACGAAAAAAGAGGCCATAGAGGCGGCAAAAAAAGCCCACGCCCATGAGTTCATTCAAAATATTCCTGAAAACTATGATGCTTTGGTGGGTGAGAGAGGCGTGAAGCTTTCAGGCGGTCAACGCCAACGAATTGCAATTGCACGAGCGATCCTCAAAAATGCGCCTATTCTTATTTTAGATGAAGCGACCTCTCAACTGGATTCAGTCACGGAAAGTTACATTCAAGATTCTCTGTGGGAGCTTATGCAGGGGAAAACCACTCTTGTTATTGCCCACCGCCTTTCTACTCTTCTCCATATGGACCGCATCCTTGTGTTTGATAAGGGGAAAATTGTGGAAGACGGGACTCATCAGGATCTTCTTACCAAAGGGGGGCTTTATACAACCTTATGGGATGCTCAAGTTGGCGGTTTTTTGCCCGAGAGGAAGAGAGAAAAAAATCTATAAATTAAATCTCTGCCCACGTTTTCCCTGCATTGGCTTCCACAACTAGAGGAACGGAAAGGGATACAATAGCCTCCATGACCTTGATAATTAAAGGCTTGGCTCGGCTTAAATCTTTTTCAGCAATCTCAAAAACAAGCTCATCATGAACCTGAAGAAGCATATGGGCTTCCAGTTCTTTCTCTTTTAAAAGTTGATGAAGTTTTATCATGGCTTTATTCATAATATCGACATTGCTTCCTTGAAGGGGGGCATTAATTGCTTGGCGCTCTGCAAAAGAGCGTCGATTAGGGTCCCTTGAATGAATGTCGGGTATAAAACACCGCCGCCCTAAAAGGGTAGTTACATACCCCTTTTCTCGCGCTTCTTGTTTCATGTGTTCCATATAGGCTTGAATGCCAGGGTAGCATTTAAAGTAAGTTTGAATATATTCAGAAGCACTTTCCCTACTAATGCTAAGCTGGCGTGCAAGCCCAAAGGGACTAATTCCATAAATAATTCCAAAATTAATAGCTTTCGCACGCTGCCTTAACTCTGAAGTCATTTCCTGAAGAGGAACACCAAAAACTTGGGAAGCTGTTTCAGCGTGAATGTCTTTTCCCTCTTTAAAGGCATGCTGCAACTCAGGAAGATCTGCCATATGAGCCAAAAGACGAAGTTCAATTTGTGAGTAATCCACTGAAAGAAGGACTTTTTCCGGGGCAGCTAGAAAAGCGGAGCGAATTTTTTTCCCTTCTTCCGATCGAATCGGAATATTTTGAAGGTTGGGATCGGAAGAGGCTAAACGCCCCGTTGAAGTTGCGGTCATTGCATAAGAGGTGTGAACACGACCCGTTTTTCCATTAATCTGATGCGCTAGAGTATCTGTGTAGGTGCTTTTTAGCTTTGAGAGTTGTCGCCATTCTAAAAGAGCATCAGCCATAGCAAATCCCTGTTCAGAAAGATTTTCTAAAACGTCGGCAGCTGTCCCATAGGCTCCCGTTTTTCCCTTCTTCCCTCCAGGAAGCTTTAGTTTCTCAAATAATATTTCTCCCAGTTGTTTTGGAGAAGCAACATTAAAGGATTCACCAACCCCTTCTTGTATTTTTTTGCCGATCTCTTCAAGGCGCTTTTCAAAGTTTTGACTGAGTTTTTTTAAAACAAGGGGATCCACCCTAATACCTCTGTACTCCATGTCTATAAGAACAGGAATAAGGGGGCGTTCTAATGTTTCATAAACTGTACATTGATGTTCTTTAAAGAGCCGCGGCTTTAAAAGAGAATGAAGCTGGTAGGTTACATCTGCATCTTCTGCAGCATAATTAAGAGCTTTTTCTAAGGGAACTTTATCAAACGTCACTTGACTCCGTCCGACACCGACTACATCTTGAAATTTAATAGTATCATGATCAAGGTAAAGTTTCGCTAACTCATCCATTCCATGGCCATGCTGGGCTCCTTCAAGGATATAGGAAATAACCATGGTGTCGTCAAAAGGGCTAATGTCACATCCATACTTCTTAAGAACAAGGGCATCATATTTAATGTTTTGACCAATTTTTAAAATTCCTGGATCTTCTAAGATAGGTTTCAAAAGAGCTAGCGCCTCTTTCAAAGCAATTTGCTTTGGATCTTCTCCCGGATGTAAAAGATTACGTTCTTCTCCCTTATGGCCCAAGGGGACATAGCAACCGTGAAGGGCAGAGGTCGAAAGGGAAAAACCAACAAGTTCTGCCTCCATCGCGTCAAGGGATGTTGTCTCCGTATCAAAGGCTACATACCCCAGGGAACGAGCAGAGTTTACCCATCTCTTAAGGTGTTCAATGTCCTGAATAAGTTCATACGGTCTTTTTTTTGTGGAGAGGGGAGCGTGTTCTTTCTCTAGACGATTTATGAGAGCGTTAAAATTTTGTTCTCGCAAGAAAGCAAAGGCTTTTTCTTGGGCGAAGGGTTTTACAGAGAAAACCTCCAGAGATTCTGCTCCAGGAACATCATTTTTGAGAGTGACAAGTTTTTTTGAAAGCCGCGCATTTTCAGCATGAAGAAGAAGGGACTCACGTCGCTTGGGCTGCTTAATTTCATGGGCTCTTTCTAAAAGAGATTCTAAGCTGCCATAGGTTTGAATTAACTCTGCTGCTGTTTTTATCCCAATTCCTGGAACACCAGGGACATTGTCCGTTGAATCTCCTGCAAGAGCTTGAACATCAATTACTTGAGAGGGAGGAACCCCAAATTTTTCTTTAACTTCCTCTTCGCCAATAAGTTTATTTTTTATGGGATCGAGCATTTGTACGGAATCACCTACGAGTTGCATCAAATCCTTATCAGAAGAAACAATGGTAACGTCTCCAGGTTGAGAGTGAGCGTAAGTTGCAATCAAATCGTCCGCTTCATAACCTTCTTTTTCGACATAAGGTACATTAAAGGCCTCACAAGCTTGACGAATTAAAGAAAACTGTGGGATGAGTTCAGGAGGTGTTTCTTGACGATTTGCCTTATATTCAGGATAAATTTGGTTGCGGAAGTTTTCTCTCGCCGCATCAAAAACAACAACTAAATAATCTGGATTCTGTTCCTTTAAGAGTTTTATTAACATATTGGTAAAACCGAGGACGGCTCCAATAGGAGTTCCATCGGGTCGGGTGAGGGATGGAAGGGCATGAAAGGCCCTAAATATATATCCTGACCCATCGATAAGATAGATCTGAGGGGCCTTTTTTGACATGGATTAAAAACCTTTATAAAAAAGAACAAGAATAATTCTTATTTTCTACGAAGAGTATTCATACGATCGCGCAAGTCTTTTCCAGCTTTAAAGAAGGGAACAAATTTTCCTTCAACTTTAACTTTTTCCCCTGTTCTTGGATTTCTCCCCATACGTCTATCACGATAACGTACAGAAAAAGCTCCAAACCCTCTTAATTCAACGCGATATCCTTTACCTAAGGCTGTAACAATTTCTCCAAAAATGCCATCAATGGCTTTTTCAACCTGCCTTAAGGACATATCTGGAAATGTTTGATTGAGCTGATAAACTAACTCTGATTTAGTCATATTTCCCTCATTATTTTTCTTCTAGATTAATTTATATCTCTTTCAGTGATTCTTAACAAGAAAAACTCTTTTCAGACGCATAATCCTCCCTTAATGTAAACTTATGTATTGGATTCATAACTAAACTTTTTCAAAATACTTTTTATAGAATGGAGATCCTTTAAGATGATTCCTATTTCTCTTGTACAGCTTCCTCACGGGAAAGGCTTGCCTCTTCCTGCCTATGCTACCTCTCAGAGCGCAGGTGTTGATCTTATGGCAGCTATAGAAGAGCCTGTTCATTTAAATCCCTTTGAGAGAAAACTTCTTCCCACAGGACTCTCTGTAGCGCTTCCTAAAGGATATGAAGCTCAAATTAGGCCTCGCTCTGGCCTTGCTTTAAAGTATGGACTTACAGTCTTAAATTCGCCCGGAACAATTGACGCTGATTATCGGGGAGAAATTCAAGTTATTTTAATTAATTTTGGCAAAGATACTTTTTTTATCGAAAGAGGTTTTCGAATTGCCCAACTCATTTTAATGCCTGTTGCAAGATTGAGTTGGAAAGAGATTGATCACCATGACGATATAGAGCAAAATGACCGCTATGGGGGGTTTGGTTCAACAGGATGATACAACCTATGAAATTTATTTTTTCTCTTATTTTTTTCTCACTTTTTACGTCTTTAGCTAACGGGGCTGAGAAAACTTCTGTGCCTCGCTTTGTTTCCTTAAAGCCAAATGAAGTTAACGCTAGAGTAGGTCCGGGGCCGAATTACCCTATTGAATGGGTTTATTTAAAGGCAGGTCTTCCTGTTGAAGTTATTGTTGAGTTTGATACATGGCGCAAAATTCGAGATATTGATCAGGCTGAGGGATGGATTCATCAGAACATGCTTTCTTCTAAAAGACGTGGCATTGTGAGAGAGCCAGAAGTTTTATTACATACTGAAAAAAGTAAAATGAGCCCTTCTTTGGTTCGTCTTCAAAAGGGAGTTGTTCTCGACTTGCTTAAATGCCAGGATAGCTGGTGCCAAGTTCGTATACATGATTTCAAAGGTTGGGTTGAGCAGGTGGCTCTTTGGGGGGTATATCCCACTGAAACTTTAAAATAGTCCCCATCAATTGGAATTAATATTTCTCAAACTCAATTTAAAATTATCTCTAAAAAACTTCAAAAAGCCTTACAAAAGAGTGGATCAATATGTCACGAGCATGAACTGAAGCGGGAATATTACCCTCAGAAACGTCCAGAAGATCCGCCTCCGCCAAAGCTACCGCCTCCGCCTCCAAAACCACCACCTCCTCCTCCAAAATTACTCCAAAAGCCTCCTTTTCTTCCGCTCCTTGAGGGAAGAGACAACCCTTTAAAAGCGATGGGCTTAAGACCAAAAAGGCTTAAAACAGCATTGAGGGGGATTATAAAAATGCCAACAATTATTAAGTTGATACACAAGGTGAAGAAATACCTAACATAATAAAAGAAAAAGATAAGAAGGAAAAAGGCTAAGGTCCACCAATCAAAAGATTTACTTTTATCCGAATTTGAGGCTTCTGAAACCGATAGATGTTGTGGAGAATTGACTTCTTTTATGATGGCTTTCACCCCGGCTTCTGCAGCGGCATCCCAATGGTTTTTTCTCAACTCTGGAACAAGGGCATTTCTAATAATTTTGTTTGTAGTTGCATCAGTTAAAATATGTTCCAAACCATACCCTACTTCAATACGCACTTCCCGTTCGTTGGGAGCAATCAGTAAAATGATCCCATTGTTCTTGCCTGCGTGGCCAATTTTCCAGTGCCTACCTAGGTCTAAAGCATATTCTTCGATGCTTCTTCCATGCAGGGAGTTAACTGTGACAAGGACAAGCTGAGGTCCTTTATCCTCACCTTCAAAGTCTTCCAACTCTGAAGTAATCCTGAACTTGACGGGTGCGCTGAGAATGTTCGCCTGGTCTACGATGGGGCCGGTGAGTGGGAGAAAGGAGGCCATCGCCATCCCATCGAAAGCGAAGAGTATCGACAGCCCCACTATAACTAAGGCGAAAGCTTGCCTTAGCTTAATGTGAGCTCCCATCATTTAAAATTAACTTCAACAGGGGTTTCAACGGAGGGATCCTGGCTTAACTGGGGCATTTTGTCATAATGGAAAATCAGCTTGTTCCAGAAAACACCGGGAAGGGTTCTGATCTCCGTATTAAATGTTTGGATGGATTGGATATAGTCCCGACGAGCCACAACAATTCGATTCTCAGTTCCTTCTAGCTGAGCTTGCAATGTTGTGAAGGCTTCGACGGCTTTCACTTGTGGATAGCGCTCAACAGTCACGAGAAGGCGAGAAAGAGCGCTGCCTAATTGGTCCTGGGCTTGGATAAATTGGTCCATGTTGCTATCCGTAACGTCAATCTTCGTCACATGCTGGCGCGCTTTTATGACATTCTCTAACAAGCTTTTCTCAAAATCCGCAGCTCCTTTAACTGTATTCACGAGCTGAGGAATCAGATCCGTCCGGCGCTTGTATTGGCTCATCAGTACGCTTTGCGCCGAATGAACAGCTTCTTGCTTTGAAGGAATTTGGTTAATCGATACCCCAATAAATACAGCTATCAAAAGGAAAACTGCAATGACCACAAACATTTTCTTCATCTACTACTTCCATTCATTCGTATTATTAATAAATACTCTTAGTTAGATACTAAGTTTTTCGATTTTAAACGTCAATCATTTCTTGAATTGCCCTCATTGCTTATCACATTTCCTTGTTTATCGCATATAGGTGATATACAAGCAGTATGAATGATGAAGTTGTCTTTTTAAGAGGAATATTTCCTTCTTAAACAATATTCGCTTCATGAAACCTTCAATAAAGCAAAGTATTAATTTATATTAGGGTTCAGATAATCCTTAATAAGCGTTTCAGCGATTTGAACGGCATTAAGTGCTGCACCTTTCCGTAAATTATCACTGACAAGCCAGAAAAGAAGACCATTTTCAACGGATTTGTCTTTGCGTATCCGACTAATAAAAACATTATCTTCTCCCACAACTTCAGCAGGTGTTACATAGCCATCTTCTTGACGAGAATCTACAATAGAGATTCCAGGGAATTGTCTCCAAAGAGCCCGTGCTTCACCCACAGATAAAGGATTTTCTAATTCGAGTGCCACTGCCATAGAGTGGCCAATAAAGACAGGAACGCGTACACAGGTGATGGCAACTCCCATTTTAATTCCCAATATTTTTTGGACCTCGTTCGCAACTTTCGTTTCTTCAAATGTTGTTCCATCGGGAAGAAAAATATCAACTTGAGGGATAACATTAAAAGCAATTTGCTTTGGCAGTTCTTTCTTTACTACGGATTGATTCATATAAATCGCCCGCGTTTGGTTGAAAAGCTCGTCCATGGCAGCACGTCCTGCGCCAGAGACTGATTGATAAGTTGAAACCACAAGGCGCTTAAGCCCGACTTCTTCCATTAAAGGTTTTAAAGCCATTGTAAGAGGAAGAGCTACACAATTGGGATTCGCTATAATATGGCAACTCTTATACCCTGCTAACGCCTCTGGATTTACTTCGGGTACAACCAAAGGAACCTCTGCCTCTTGACGAAACTGAGAAGAATTATCAATGACGATACATCCGGCTTCTGCAGCCATAAGAGCAAATTCTGTTGACACTAACGTGCCGGCTGCAAAAAGAGCGAAATCAAAGCCTGTAAAATTAAATTCTGTGATGGGAATAACGTCTAAGACTTTATCTTCTCCAAAAGAAACGCGTTGCCCTCTAGAGGTATAAGAGGCCACCGCTTGAATTTCATCGATGGGAAATTTTCTTTCCGCAAGGAGGTTTAGAATTTCTTGGCCCACATTTCCAGTGGCTCCAACAACAGCGACACGATATCCCATTTAGATCTCCCTTACATACGAATTAAGTTTGAACCCCACGCAAATCCTCCGGCAAAGGCCTCACAAAGAATAAGGTCGCCTTGTTGGATTCGCCCATCTCTTATGGCTTGATCAAGAGCTAAAGGGATGGATGCAGCCGAGGTATTGGCTTGATCAGCACCCGTATGGATGACTTTTTCATCGGGCAGTCCTAGTTTTTTTGCCGTAGCATCTATGATGCGCTTATTTGCTTGATGTGGAACAAGCCAATCAAGCTCTTCTTGCTTAACATTATATTTTTTTAGAATATCTTCAACAGCTTCTTCCAGCCTATGAACAGCATTTCGAAAAACTTCGCGTCCATTCATCTGAATTGTCCCGACACTTTGATTTGTGCTCGGCCCCCCAGAGACATATAATTCATCATAGCCTTGCCCATCAGTACGCAGTAAGCTTCCAATGATGCCCCTGTCTGTATTGGATTCAGCTTTCAATATGACGGCGCCAGCTCCATCCCCAAACAAAACCGCCGTCCGGCGATCGTTCCAATCTAAAAGGCGACTCATGGTCTCTGAACCGATAACAAGAGCTGTTTCCGCCATGCCTTGTTTAAGGTAAGCATCGGCTGTTGCAAGTGCGAAAACAAAACCACTACAAACCGCAGCCTGATCAAAAGCAAAACCCTTTGTATTTCCTAATTTTGCTTGAACGCGCGTTGCTGTTGCTGGAAAAATATGATCAGGCGTTGAAGTCGCCAAAATAATCATGTCTAAGTCTTTGGGATCTACCTCTGCGCTTTCCAAAGCCCTTTTAGAAGCCTCAATCGCCATATCAGATGTACATTCATCGGGGGCTGCAATATAGCGCGCACAAATTCCCGTTCTTTCAAAAATCCATTCATGGGAGGTTTCAAGATGTTTAGGAAGATCAGAGTTAATAACGCGCTTTTTTGGAAGATAACTTCCTGTTCCTAAGATAACTGAACGCCGTATCATAACTGTACGACCTTTTCAGAAGATCCCTGACTCGAAAACTCTTTACGAAGATGCTCCGTCATTTTAGAGCTCACCATATCAATTGCAAGTTCTAAAGCGTGAGCAAAACCATAGGCATCGGTGCCACCATGACTTTTAATAGCAATTCCATTCAAGCCCAGCCAAATTCCCCCATTGTAACGTCTATAATCAAGGCGTAAGGAAAGCTTTTTCAACATGGGCTTTGCGAGAAAATAACCAAGACTGGCTATGAAGGAACTCCGAAAAGCTTCTTTCATCGATTGAAGAGCCAGTTGCATTACACCTTCACCTGCTTTAAGAACAACATTTCCCGTAAAACCGTCCATGATAATAACATCCACTTTCCCGCGCATGATATCATCACCTTCTACAAAACCATAAAATTTATCTTTAATTGAAGAGTTTCGAATGAGTTCTGCCGCTTCCTTAACTACAGCGTTTCCCTTGATATCTTCTGTCCCTACATTCATAAGGCCTATCTTAGGTTTGGGCAAATGAAGAACATAACGAGCAAACATTTCCCCCATAATGGCAAATTGCTTGAGGTTCTCAGAAGAGCATTCCACATTAGCACCTAAGTCTAATAAAACAACTTCTCCGTTTGAGCTGGGAGCAAGGCTGGCAAGGGCGGGACGATCAATGCCGGGCATTGTTTTTAAAAGAATCTTAGCAAGAGCCATATAAGCGCCCGTATTGCCTGCAGAAACAACTCCTTGGGCCCGTCCTTCTACGACAGCTAAAATAGCCTGACGCATGCTTGAATTTGGCAACCCTCTTATAGCCGCGCTGGGTTTCGTCTCTGCTGTGATAACGTCCTGACAAGGAATAAAAATGACCCTTTCTTCAAGGGATTTTGGAAGAGAAAGAAGGGGCTTTACCTTTTCTTCCTCTCCATAAAGAAGGAAATTTACAAAAGGATAACGCTGGGCGACTATCTTAAGACCCTGAATAATAATTTCAGGGGCCTTATCACCACCCATTGCATCAACTGCTATTGTAAAGTTCACTTGAGGATCCCCCATAATGGAAGATATATTAGGCTGCAGGTGAGGATTCTTCAACCGCCCGCCCTAAAACTTGACGTCCTTTGTAATGACCGCAAGAAGGGCAAAGGTGATGAGGAAGCTTACGTGCTCCACAATTAATACACTCCACACTCGCAACTGGCGTAAGAGCATGATGTGCCCGACGCATGCGTTGGCGTGAAGGAGATGTTTTCTTCTTAGGAACTGCCATTGTTACTACCTATCGTTCTCATAAATTTGTTTAGATTGCTTGTTTAGCTTAAAAAAAAGATAACAGCAAGTATTTCCTATCATCAAGCAATGTCCTAAGGTTTATATTTATAGAGTTTAGCTTAAAAGTTCAATCTTTTTCGAGAGAAAAATCTTATGAGACATTGTTTTCTTTTTTTCTCTCTTTTGGTGTCTGACTCAGCCTTTTCTCTCACCCAAACTTCAAACTATACAATAGCTCCTTCCACAGAGTACAAGATAACACCCCCCTGCAAATAAGACAACAATACCTTCCGAACCTTTATTTGCCTTCCCTATACAGAGTATTTAAGAAGACTTTCAGATGCTACAACCGCGATGAAAGCAAAGGGCAGATGAGTTGTACCCAGCTTTTGAACAAGTCTTGGGCCTATCCAAATGCCCTTGTCACTCCTTTTTGTTATGCTGCTGAGACAAGTTGTGTAAGCCTTCAGCTTTTAAATAATGCTATGAGCATAGCAAAGGATAAGGAGTTAGAAGCCTTACAAAAAAATCAAGCATTTCTTATCCAAAATGTATATATGAATTTATATTCTTGCGTCCAAGCTTTAGAAGCTGCAATGACAAATAATAAGAAAGTCTTACCTCCTTTGGGATATTATGCTCCTTTCCAAAGCGCAATATCACCTAATGAAAAGTAGCATAATCCTAACGATATTCCCATCCTGTAAATATCAGATTTCCCAAGATTTCTGATAGGCTTCACACTGACTCCCTGTTAATGGTAAAATCCCATGAAAAAGCTTATCGGGTGAGTTTTCTGGTCTTAATTCCACCACATAGGGCCATTCCCCCCATTCTTTTGATGAAAGATAAGTTTCCGGCGGAAGCTTCATGATAACAAAACCAACCCCCTTCCTCTTTCCAAATTCAACCAGCTTATTATACAAGCCGCGGTAAAATTCCTGAGGTGAAATAGTGCTGATTTTCGTTTCTTGATCTCTGGTTTTAGAAAAACAAGAAAAAGAACATTCCCATACAAATCCCTGAAGAGGAAGGGTTCCCACAAGTTCTCGCACATCTTCCTGCACCTTATAGAGCTCTTTTTTGAGAAGCAAAGCACCTCCAATAAATTCATTCTCTCTTCCTTTTAGAAGCTCTTCAACAAAAATATAATTTTTCAATTCTGAAGGATCTTCCTTTGAAGGATTTATAAAATGTTTTATTCTCTTAATATACTTACTTTTGTGGCTACCTTCTTGTGGTTCAATAATATCAAATTTGAGCATACACTCTCCTTTCTACATTCTACTTTAATAGTTCAGCAAAAGGCCTATTATGAAAGACAGAAATGTAAATTTGATACTTTCTCCCTGTATTCAAATAGGCCTTTTTAGGCTCTTTACGTTGTTTAGTAACTTTCACGACGGTTTAATCCGCTCTTATAGAAACGTTTACCTGAGAAAATTAGGGTTATTATCTCCCTCTGTTTGCTCATTTAGGTTAATCATTTTTGATATTTTGTATACAAGAAATTTTGAAAATGCTAGCTTTTTTTGGTGAATTTAATTTTAGGCTTACCAAAAATATCATTTTATACTAAGATCCAAGAAATTAAATTAGGTATAAGGTTTTATGACATCAGCATTAAAAGAGAAAATCATCGAACGCATGGAAGCAAAAAATCTTTCCATTGCAGAGTTAGAAAGACGCGCTGGCTTAAGCATTCACTCAGTTAGGAATATTCTGAAGGGCCGAATCAAAAAACCAAGCGCTCAATCCCTTCAAGCTATTGCCGAAGCATTAGAATGCTCTATCATTGATCTTATGAGCGTGTCCTCTACGAGGAGTGATGGGTATTCACCAGAGCTTCATGGAAGAATTCGGAAACGGTCGCGTATGGATCATCCAGACCTTATGCTCGATTGCTCAAAGCAAATTTTAGCCTTAATAGAAGAAAAAGGAATTAAAGTTTCTGTTGATGAATACCTTGATGCTTTAAAGAAGGTCTACTTTTATTCCTCTAGGGAAGAGCCAAGAAAGTTTGATATGCGGTTTGCAGAATGGCTTATTGAAAGCCAATTTGATGACTATAAAGTGCCTCCAAAATAAGCTCTTTTTACTGGCAAATGGCCTCTCCTAGTTTTTCAAGGTAGACTCGAAGTTCAATGTCTTCTACCCCTTCCATCTGTTTTTCAAGCCAAGCCTTCTCTTCATCCGTAAGAATTTTGGGAGGATAAGGTATTTTTGCTTCTCCCTGAAGCGTTAAGCCATGAATCATTCTTAACTTTGACAGAGCTTTGTAACCAAAAAATATATTTACTCTCTCTAAAATTAAGTCTTGAGAATACTGAAACAAAAGAGCTCCTGAAGAAGTTACATTTAAATGAAGGGTTCCTTCTGATCGTTTGCCTCTTGGAAATGTTATTTTTTCAGCAAAAGATATATGGGCAAACTTCTCGCCCACAATTTGTGGCCAATGGGTAATGATCTTCCCTTCCATTAAACCACGATTTTTAAATACGGGCTTTACAAGCCTTTGCGTAAAAAGACCTAGGCGCGCCGGTCCAAACTTGCTATTATGCTTCATAGAAATAAGAATACGAGCTTTCTAAAGATTTGAAAAGTGTTCTCAGAAAAACTCCTCACCTGGTATGACCATTGTCAACGAAGTCTCCCCTGGCGGATTAAAAAGAAAAATCCCTACTATACGTGGTTAAGTGAGGTCATGTTACAGCAGACAACTGTTGTAACAGTTATTCCTTATTTTAACAGATTTACTCAAAAGTGGCCTGAAATTCAAAATCTAGCCTCCTCCTCCTTAGATGAGGTCCTTATTGAATGGCAAGGGTTAGGTTACTATTCCAGAGCGCGAAACCTTCATAAATGCGCTTACCATTTGGCAGAATCCTTTCCTCAAGAAGAGCATGAACTTATAAAACTGCCTGGAATTGGCCCCTATACGGCTGCTGCTATTGCTTCTATTGCCTTTAACAAAAAAGCAGCTGCTGTTGATGGCAATGTTATTCGAGTTTTATGTCGCTATTATGGGCTCGACTGTTTAAGGCCTTATGAATCCGTACGTACTAAACTTTTAAAACTCTTGCCTGAGACACGCTGCGGAGATTTTACTGAAGCTTTGATGGAGCTGGGAGCTCTCATTTGTCGGCCTAAAAACCCCTCCTGTGAAAGTTGTCCTCTTCAAAGAACTTGCAAGGGCTATAAAATGGGAAAGCCTGAGTCTTTGCCAAATAAGCTACCTAAAAAGAAGTTACCTATCCGCTATACTACTGCCTTTATAATTCAACGTGAAGATGGGGCAATTTGGTTAAGAAAGCGACCTATACAAGGCCTTTTAGGCGGTATGATGGAAGTTCCCTCCACGCCCTGGACAGAAGAAAAAAATAGTGGGGAAAAATTAATTGTAAAACACACCTTCACCCACTTTCATTTGAAAGCAGCGCTTTGCTATAGGGATAAGCCTATAGAGGATGAGGGGGTATGGGTCCAGCCCCATGATTTAAAGAAATATGCGCTTCCCACAGTTATGAAAAAAATCATTAGAGCGGGTTTAAAAGGGCGCGAATAGGAGCGAAACTTTTGCGGTGATGGTGTGTGACTCCATGTCTTTTTAAGGATTCCTGGTGCTCTGCAGTTCCATAACCTGAATTGCGCTCCCAGCCATAATGAGGACATTCTCGCGCTAAGACTTCCATATCTTGATCGCGAGTTACTTTTGCTAAGATAGATGCTGCTGCAATCGAAAGACTTTTCCCGTCTCCTCCAATAACAGGATGAGCCTCAATACCATCAAACTTTGGAATAAATTTTCCATCAATGAGCAAAGTTTGTGGAGAAAAGGGTAAGCATCCCACAGCACGCCGCATCGCTAAAAACGTGGCCTGCAAAATATTATGAAGATCAATCTCGGCAACGGATGCTTTTCCAATGCCAAAAGCAAAGTTTTCTAATTCATACAGACTTTTAAAAATACTCTCTCGTTTTGTTTTAGAAAGTTTTTTTGAATCTTGTATGGCATCCTCAAGTCTTTTGGACGGGGGCTTTAAAAAAACCGCAATGGCGGCAACGACTGGCCCTGCCCAAGGACCTCTTCCTGCCTCATCTATTCCCCCAACTGGTCCTGGAAATTGAGATTCAATCCGGAAGGTTGGCACGACCCGATAATCCCTGTTTGCACTTTTTATAGATTCGCTGAATAAAAAGAAATTCCCGGTCAAAGAGAAGATTTAAAAGTTTCATGAAGCTCATCGTTCGTTTAGGAGTAATATCGTGAAGTCTTTTGGCCGTTGCAAGCCAAATAGGGCTTAAAGCCAATGAAAGAACGGTTAAAGAAATAATAAGGTTTGTTCCATATTGGGTCACAATTCCAACTTCCTCGCCAACGCTAGCTAAAAGAAAAGAAAATTCCCCCAATTGTCCTAAGACGACCCCTGAAAGAAAGGACTTGGTCCACGGCTGACGCAAAAGATGGAGAATACTGATATTTAAGGCCGTTTTTCCCAAGGTAATGAAGACAAGAATCATTAAGACTTTCCCTAGATTTTCCCAAATAAAATTAACATTAAGGAGCAGCCCTATAGAGAGGAAAAAAATCATCATCAAGACACTATAAATGGGAGTCATTTTCTCAATAAAGACTTGGCGTTCATGGCTGTTTCCCATAACCAGTCCTGCCAAAAAAGCTCCATAGGCTGCAGAAAGCCCTGAAAGGCCTGCAATGGCGGAGGCTCCAAAACAAAAGGCGAGCCCCATTAGAGGGGTAAGGTCCACATGGCCTGCAACTTGTGTTAAAAAAGGAAGACGAATACGCTCTTTCCGGCTTAAATACCACACAAGTATGGCAAGAAGTCCTAAGGAAATCAGGATCTTAAGCAGCATAATTGTTAAGTTAAATTCACCTCCTGGTTGAAGCCCTCGAATAATAAGAATCATTGGAACGATAGCCAGGTCTTGGGCAACAAGAACGCCAATCGTCAGACGTCCTGTCCCCGTTTTAAGCTCCCCAATTGTATCGAGCATTTTGACAGCTACTGCCGTGCTACTGAGGGCAAAAACAAAGGCAAGAAGAAGAGTAAGATTGAGAGGCCAATGGAAAAAATGCGCCAATGGAAAAGCAATCGCCAGCCCTCCCACAACCTGCAAAGCGACACATCCCACCGCAACGGTCCAAATTTTGACAAAGGGTCTGAGGCTTAATTCCATACCTACAACGAAAAGAAGCATTAAAACGCCTAAATCAGCTAAATCATAAATGGCTTCTTTATTTTCAATGAACCCTAAGCAGGAGGGGCCAAGAAAAACACCCGCTAAGATATATCCCAGGATGGCTGGCTGCTTAAGTCTTTCAAGAATAATACCCCCCGCAAGAGCTGCGGTAACAACGATTGCTATTTGTGTAAGGGTGGAATCTACATGCATAATTCACAGAGTAGCATGAGTTTTCTTGTTTTAAAACCCTTCATTAATTCTTCTCTGTGTGCTTTCTACTTTTAGCCCCTGTTGCATTCTCTTTTTAGTTACATGAATGGTTAATGAATCTGAGAAAAACTAGATACATCTCGCGTAAAGATGTTCTCATGCCCTCATATGAAAATGAGCATAGAGACTGAACGTGTCTTTTTTTACATATTAATTTGTCTGTGTTTCGTGGATATTGATCATAATAATTTAATTCCGAATAATTTTGAAAAAATGTGTAATTCTTTAATAAATTTAAACAAATTTATGTAAAAAATGATACAAAAGAAGTCGTTTGGTTTATAAAAATTTACAAATTTACTTTTAAGTACGGGTCTTAAATTCTCTGATGAGAGTGAAGTCATTGCCGGTGATGTGCAAGCTGCTGCTTTATTTGTTGCGAAAAAATATTTCCTTTGACAAGGCACAATGCCTTGTCTCTCATTTTCATGAGAGATATACTCATCGTTAATTGAAGGTACTGTGTTTAAACGCTCTTAATTGTTATTCCCACGTAAGCGGGGATCCAGCCATTTTTTGGATCTCCGCCTACGTGGAGATGACACCAGAGAGAAGCCAGTATAAGGTATTTATGGATGGTAGTGAACTCATTACCATGATAAGTTGACCTTAGCTTAAGCTTCTCCGTCGCTAACTTCTGCGAATAGCTCACGGCGCTCTTGGGGATTCATAATCTGAGAGAAAAAGGAGAGGCCTTATGTCTGATGATCCTGCATTAGATAATTTAAAAAGAAAAATTCAAGACGCTAAAAAAGAAAGTACTTCTCAGCCGCAACAAAAAAACTCCTTTTATAATCTTGGGGGGAAGTTCTTTCATATAGGTGTTGACCTTGTTGCTGGGGTTTTTGTAGGTGTGGGGCTCGGTCTTCTTGTTGACTGGATTTTTAAAATATCTCCGTGGGGACTCATCTCTTTCTTTATTCTAGGCTCAGTAACTGGTATGGTGAATGTATATCGAAGCCTTAAGGATGAAGAGCCGAAGAATAATAAGAAGGATACCCATGTTTGATCCCCTTCACCAATTTGAAATTCATACCCTTATTCCTCTCAGCATTAAGGGGATTGATGTCTCTTTCACAAATTCCTCTTTGTTTATGCTTTTAGCTGTCCTAACGACGACCTTTTTCTTAGTGGGGGGAATTTATCGCTCAAAAACCATACCTCATCGTTGGCAGTCCCTTGTTGAAATGGCTTATGGATTTGTTGAAAATATCCTGGATGAAACCATAGGTATTAAAGGACGTCCCTATTTGCCATTTGTTTTTACCCTCTTTATGTTCATTTTAATGGGTAACCTAATTGGGATGATTCCCTATAATTTTACTTTTACCAGTCAAATTATTGTGACCTTCGGACTCGCTATTATAGCTTTTGGTATTGCGACTATTGTGGGTTTTGTACGTCATGGTTTTCATTACTTTTCTCTTTTTGTTCCGCAAGGAGCGCCGGTTTATATGCTCCCCCTCATTGTTCCTATTGAACTTCTCTCCTATATTTCTCGTCCTGTAAGTCTTTCTATTCGTCTCTTTGCCAATATGATGGCAGGTCATACTATGTTAAAGGTTTTTGCAGGTTTTACAGTTCTCTTAGGCGTTTTTGGCATTGCTCCTCTGACGGTTAATATTCTTCTGACTGCTTTTGAAATTTTGGTTGCTGTGTTACAGGCCTATGTTTTTACAATTTTAACGTGTATTTATTTACATGATGCCATTCATTTACATTAGAAAAGGAGACTAAAATGGAAGTTGAATCAGCACGTATGATAGGCGCGGGCCTTGCAATGTTTGCCCTGGCAGGGGTGGGGCTTGGTATAGGGCTTATCTTTTCCTCTTTAATTAATTCTATCGCTCGAAATCCATCGGCGCGGGAGCAGGTCTTTCCGGTGGGTATTTTAGGGTTTGCTCTGACAGAAGCTGTGGCTCTTTTCGCCCTCCTTATCGCATTTTTAATTCTCTTTAAATAAGCGGGAGTTTAGGAGCTAAGAACATGCCCCAGTTAGACACTTTAACTTACTCGTCTCAGCTTTTTTGGCTTGGGGTTTGTTTTTTGGCTCTTTACCTTATTTTAGCTTATGTTGTTCTTCCTAAAATCACCCGCATTTTTGAGAATAGGGAGGACACTATTGAGGAAAAGCTTAATAAAGCCAGTACTTATCGTGAGCAAGCAGAGAACCTTCGTGCGGACTATGAAGAGATTCTTGCTCAAGCCAAAGAAAAAGCGCACCAACATTTAAAGGCTACATCAACAACAATTTCAGCAACGATTGCTAATAAACAAAAAGACTTTCTTGATAAACTAAGTGATCGTCTTCATGTTGCAGAACAAGAGCTCTACCGGTCCCGCCTTGAAAGTGGCAAAGAAATAGAGTCTTTAGCACGCGATGTTGCCAATACCATTTTCTTAAAATTGACAGGAAAAGCTGGTTCTTTCAAGAAGGATGGAAAAAATGTTTAAAACACCTGAATTTTGGGTTTTGATCGCTTTTGTTCTTTTTCTCCTTGCCTTTGGGAAAAAGATTTGGGCCTTTTTAACCCAATCTTTGGATGAACATCGTAATAAGATTTCTCGCCAACTTGAGGAAGCAGAACGCTTGCATGATGAAGCCCTCAGCCTTCTTAAGGCCTACAAACAAAAACATGAAGAAGTTTTAAAGCAAACGGCTGAAATTATTGCTTTTGCCGAAGAAGAAGCCCTTACCCTAAAAAAGGAAAAGGAGCGGGAATTTGACCATTTCATGAAACAGCGCGAAAAAGCATTGCTTCAGCGAATGGAAAATGAAAAAGAAGAGACAAAGGCAGCCTTTCGACAACAAATCCTTGAGGAGGCCATAGCCCATGTTGAAAGTTTTCTTGAGGCTCAAAAGGGTGAAAAAAAGAAACTTACTGAGGATGCCTTAAAAGAGATTACGGATATCTCCCTATTTCCAAAGGACTTCCTTAAATAGAAAAACATGAAAAAATACATTTTTCATATTCTGCGTCGAATTTTTGGCTATTTATTTTTGATTGTAGGTGTTCTTTCTGGGTTTCTTCCAATTTTACAGGGATGGGTTTTTATTATCCTTGGTCTTATACTTCTTAAAAATGAGCCGTGGGTTCGAAAAATCATTCTTTGGCTTCACAAGCGCTATCCCGACAAACGCCATCATTTTAAAAACATTCACAAAAAGCTTGATGAATGGCTTGGCAAATGGTGGCGCCATTGAAAGGCGGAAGGTGAGATCTTTAAAAATTTATGAAGTAGTTTTTAAAAAAGCTTAGTCTAGAAAAGCATAAAATATTCTTTAGTCCTTGTTAAACTTAACCTGTTGAAGTAGCCAATAACTCGCGACAGAACTAGAGTTATTGGCTATATTGATCAGTATTCTGACACTCATAAGGTAGAAAACCTTGTTAATGTTAAAGTAACTGCGGCTTCCTTCCTAGGAATCAACCTACCAGCTTTAGCCGATTGTTGTTATCTTCCTGAATCTAGTCGTTTTTTCATACAGAATGCTTCTTTTTCAAGTTCTGATAATTCAACAAATATTAGCCGTTCTTCCTTTGAAAGATCATAAAAATTGAGACCGGTAGCCTTTCCATATGCATCTCTCTCTGCCAAATGTGCTAAAGCCCAATACTCTTCTTCCATATTTTCATCTGAAAAAGGAGCTTTGTAATTTGGATGACTAGGTTGCCTGCCGAAGCTGTCTTCTTCAGGTGTCATTGCCTTTGAAGAACTCGAAAGCAAAATAAAGCTTAGGGCAATTGGAAAAAATTTATTTAAATACATATTAAATCTCCTAAAAATATATTTTTAAAAGTAACGACATGTTACTTTCAAGGCTTAGTTTAGAGTTTAACTTGGGTGGATGTCAATTTTTTTATTTTTGTTATTAAAAGATTTAGGCTCTAATAATTATTGATAAATATAAACTTCCCTTAAATGAGTATTCCTAAATTCTATAAACCTTACAAAAGTTGTTACTAAAAAAGCGACCGGTGAACAAATCCTATCTCCCTCAACCCTTTCTTTTTTCTCAAATTTCTGTAAAATGAATTTACAGGATTTACGAGGATGGGATGAAACGAGAAGGATATTACCGCAACCCTACGGTTGGGAAAGATCGCATTATTTTTTGTGCAGATGACGATTTATGGCAAGTGTCGCTGTCAGGGGGAAAGGCCGAACGCCTTACAGCGGGAACAGGTGAGGCCAATGATCCCGTTTTATCACCCGACGAAAAATGGATTGCTTTCACAAGTACCCATGAGGGCCATGGGGAAGTCTATCTTATACCGTCTGAAGGGGGAGAGGCGCGCAGGTTAACCTTCATTGCTGAAGGGGCTCTCGTTGTTGGCTGGACACCGCAGGGAGAGGTCCTCTATTCAACAACTAAAAATCTTCCTTTTCGAACACGTGATCTTTACAAGATAGATCCAAGGTCAGGTATTTCTGAAAAAATTCCATGTGGACCAGCTAACTTTATTGACTATGATTCTCAAGGCAAAGGGTCCGTCATCCAACGCCATGGCCATGGATACGTTTCTTGGAAACGGTATCGCGGTGGCACAGCGGGTGAACTATGGATCGACAAAGCAGGGTCAGGAAATTTTAAAAAGTTAGTTCATATTAAGGGTAATGCTTTGCGTCCCCTGTGGATTGAGGGGCGTATTTATTTTATTAGTGATCACCAAGGTCATGGAAATGTGTACTCATGTACACTTGAAGGGGATGATCTTAAGCGACACACATCTCATGAAGATTTCTTTGTCCGAGGTCTTAGCTATAAGAACGGTACATTCGTTTATACAGCCGGCGGGGATCTTTATGCTTTTTCTTTAAAGGATAAGAGCCCTTGCAAAATTGAAGTTGATTTTTTCTCCTCATTTTCCCAGCGTTCAAGAAAGTTTGTTGACCCCTCAACCTACCTTTCTTCTTATGCTTTAAACAAAAATGGCTCTCAGCTTTCTATTGTTACGCGGGGACGCCCCTTTTCTTTTGCCAATTGGGAGGGGCCTGTTTTTCAATATGGTGAGAGGGATGGTATACGTTACAAGTCTTCCTCATGGCTTTTTGATCAAAAACGTCTTTTAATCGTAAGTGATCGAGACGGCGAAGATCGGCTTGAAATTCATGACCTAGAGTCTCTTAAGGAGCCAAAAGTCTTAAAGAAAATGAATTTGGGGCGTATTCTCTCCATCAAAACCTCTCCGACTCAAGATGAAGCCGTTCTTGCAAACCACCGCTGTGAGCTTTTTCATGTCAATTTAAAAACTGAAAAAATCCAGAAAATCGATAAAAGTAATTTTGGCGATATAAGAGGTTTAAACTGGTCTCCTGATGGCAAATGGGTTGCCTACGATTATCCTCTTAATGACCGGTTAAGGGCCATAAAACTTTGCGAGATTAAAGGATTTAAAACCCACGTCATTACAAAGCCTTTACTCGAAGATTTTTCGCCAAGTTTTGATCCTGAAGGCAAATATCTCTATTTTCTTTCAAGACGCAATTATGCCCCTGTTTATGATAATCTCCAATTTGAAATGGGTTTTCCTAAAGGGACAAAGCCTTATCTGATTCTTCTTGATAATACGCTTGTCTCTCCCTTTATTCCTCGTCTGAAGGAAGAAGAAAATAAACCTCAGAAAAAAGAGGAGAAAAAGCCAACAGCTCCAAAGCCTATTAAGATTGACCTTAAAGGGATTGAAGATCGTCTTCTTGAGTTTCCCGTAGAAGCGGGCGATTACGCCAGCATTCGAGGTCTTCCCGGTAAAGCCCTTTATCTCTCTTTTCCTTTGCACAGTGTTCTTGAAAGTAATGGAGAAGATGTTTCCTCCAGTGCCAATCTGAAATGCTATGATTTTGCAGCCCTGAAAGAAGAAACGCTTATTTCAAAAGTGGCCTCCTATACCCTGTCTGCAAATTATCAATGGCTTTGTTATTATGGTTCTAAAAAGCTTCGTGTTGTTAAAGCCGGAGAAAAGCCTCAAGAGAATGATCCCTCTTACCGTAAGGGCGGGTGGATTGACCTAAGTCGCGTGAAAGTTTCCGTAACACCTCCTAAGGAATGGGCCCAAATTTTCAATGAAGTTTGGCGACTGCAAAAGGATTTTTTCTGGACAGAAGACATGTCTAAAATTGATTGGGATGGTATTTATAAGCGCTATCAACCTCTTTTAAGCCGAGTTGCCACAAGAAGTGAACTTACGGATCTTATTGCAGAAATGCATGGTGAGCTTGGCACATCCCATGCTTACGTCTTTGGGGGTGATTTCCGTTCTCCTCCTTTCTATCCTATAGGTAACTTAGGCGCAGATTTTACTTACGATAAAAAACAAAAAGCCTACAAGATTACAAACATTACAAAAGGGGATCTTTGGTCACCTTCCAAGACCTCACCTCTAACGTCACCCGGGCTTGGTATTCAAGAAGGGGATTATATTCTTGCCATTAATGGTCAGAAATTGGATGAGGAAACCTCTCCTGAAATGTTGCTTGTGAATCAAGCCCAAAATACAGTTTCACTTCTGATAAAATCGGGAAAAGGAAAAGCCAAGCAAGCGCTTGTCAAAACCCTTGGAACACAAATTCCTTCCCGTTACCGGGATTGGGTTGAAAAAAACAGAGCCTATGTTCATGAAAAAACAAAGGGCCGTATTGGCTACATCCATATTCCCGACATGGGTATTCAAGGATTTTCCGAATTTCACAGAGGCTTCCTCGCAGAACTCAATTACGAAGGTCTTGTGGTGGATGTCCGTTATAATGGGGGAGGGAATGTTTCTCCCCTGCTGCTCGAAAAACTCGGTCGTAAACGCTTGGGGTACGATCAAACCCGTTGGTATGGAGCTATTCCGTACCCTTCCGAATCTCCTATGGGCCCTATGGTTGCTCTTATCAATGAATATGCGGGATCGGATGGGGATATTTTTTCCCATAGCTTTAAAATGCTTAACTTAGGCCCACTCATTGGAAAACGAACCTGGGGTGGAATTATTGGTATGTGGTTGCGTCATGGTCTTGTGGATGGGGGATCAACGACTCAACCTGAATTTTCTTTCTGGTTTTATGATGTGGGATGGACTATTGAAAACTATGGCGTTGATCCTGATATCGAAGTTGAAATTACTCCTCAAGATTATGAAAAAGGAATAGATCCTCAATTAGATCGTGGGATTAAGGAAGTTCTAGCGATTTTAAAGGCATCGCCCCCACTAAAGCCTTTCTCAACGGAAAAGCCTAATTTGGCTGCACCAAGACTAAAGCAAACTTAGCTTTTTTGCAGTTTCTTTAAATATGTTCTGTCTTTCTGTCTTGAATGCTGCTCTATTTATTCGTGAGGGACCTTTTGCTGGGTGAAGTATATTTCCTATGAGATGGAATTTCACACTCTCTTCTTTTTCAAGGGCCTCTGCCTCAGATTCTTTTATAATCTCTTTTCCCCTCTGTTTTGTAAGTCTGGTGGCTACAACAGTAACTTCTTCAGATAGTAAGTCTTGCTTTGTTACAATATATCGATTCCGACTTCGGTGCAGCTTTTTTGGTAAAAGGATTTTTCTTCTTGGCGTTTGTAGAAGATGATGAACTTCTGTTTTTTGGTTATCATATGTAGTAGGATTATGACCTAAGCTCATTAGTTCAAGACTCTTTTCTAAGTTAAGAATGCTAGGGTCAAGATACATGCCTGTGCTTCCTGAGATTAAAAATTCAGGAGCAAAGTCTCTATAGACTCTTTCCATGCTCTTGGGAGAAACAGAACCATAAAGAGTCTTCTTAATGGCTAATTCCTTTCGAACAGGTGAAAATTTATTCTCTAAAATAGTTAAAGGAGAAAATATACTTTTCTCTGGTGGTCTTTTAAGAGGCGTAGAAGGTGTATGAGGGATCTTATTCTCCTGATCTTCCTTAAGAAACGCAAAACAAGTTTGTAAGGAAAAAACTTGCAAAAATGCAACAAAAAACAATAACCGCGTCAACACCAGTAACTCTCACATATAAATAAATACTCATGAGAATATGGAGATGAGACGCGAGGGAGACAATTATAATTGTATTATATTAGAGTTTCTCTAACGTTAAATCAAAAAGAAATAAATTTAGTAGAAATTTAATTCTATTTTATTAAATTTTTATCCATTTAGGCGAAAAGCAATGGAAAAAGTCTTTTCTACAGGGCCTTCAGCTAGAATCCAGTTTTGAATCGCTTTAAGGGCGGCTTCATCTAAAAGATCGTAACCAGAACTTGTCTGCACCTTGGTATCGATAACTTTCCCTTCATTATTTGTTCGAATAAAGATTGCAACAACCCCTTCTTGCCCACGCTTACGGCAAACCCAAGGATAGATTGGTAAAGGTTGATAGGGCTTTCTTGGAAGAGGCTTTTGATTCACAGGTTTTGCTTCAAGAAGATCTCCGGTTTGTTGAAGATTTTTTGCCTCAACTTTTTGGGGAGCTAATGTCGGTTTAACACTTTCCTTTTTTTCCTGTTTTTTTTGTTTTAGGGGAGTTTGTGAGAGCATTTTTTCAATTTTCTTTTCTATCCAAATCACATGGATTGGATTTTGTTCTTCGGCCCCCTTTTCCCATGAAATCAGGATTATTCCTCCTAAAAGAAGGCTGTGTAAGCAAAATGAAAAAATTCCAGGAGTGAGACGACTCATCATGTTATTGCCTCAAGGCCTAAATAAAAAGCTCTGCCGCGTGCCCCATAACCAAAGACTTCCTCATAGTGCGTATTTGTAAGATTTTCAACGCGTCCAAAAATAGCCAAGTGTTGAATGATTTTATAAGCTCCCCCCACATGAATCAATCCATAAGGGGCAAGAGTTTTCTTAGGGGTAGAGGCACTATCTTTTCGAGAAGACACGCCATAAGCTTGCATAAACAAGGAGAGGGACTTTGTCGTTTGCCAGTAAACCTCACCAGCTCCTTTAAAAAGGGGGATAAGAGGAGAGAGGACCTTCCCTGGGTAATCCCGGGCATGATTTATGGTAAAGGATGTCTTAATTTCAAGGTCTTTAATGGGTTTTAAGCCAAGATAAATTTCTACCCCTTGGGTGACGCGTCTTCCCCCATTATAGCGCTGCCACTTATCATTTATCAAAAGTTTGGAAAGGGTAATTTTATCGATTTGGGTAAAAAAAGCTGTCAGGCTGAGCTTACCTTTTTTCTCCCAGAAAGCTTGATCAAGACCGGCGTCCACACTTTGGCTTTTTTCAGGCTTTAGATTCGGGTTGGGGATTTGCCAAAAAAGATTCTGTTGAAACATATCAGAAAGGGTAGGGGGCTTAAAGTTTGTCCCATAACTCGCTCTTAGGGTGGTTGAGGAAAATACTGCATGAACCACCCCTACGTTAAAAGTCAGTTTTCCTCCTAAAGATTCGTATTGATCTCCCCGAATGCCGCCTTTTAATGCAGTGGATTCAAAAGGCTTATAGGTGTTAATAAGAAAAATCCCTCCATGACGGCGTCTGTGTGTTTTTGTTTCTTCTGCTTGTTCTTGTCCAAGATCTAATCCCGGAAGAAGAGTATTTTTTGAATTAATTTTAATCTCGGCAATATAAGCTAGAAGAGGGTGCGATCCAATGGTCTTACTATGAAAACTTGGCATTTTTGTGGCTTGTTCAAAGCGAGGATAAGATAACTTTAAAGAATGATCAATGCGCTCTCCACCCCACTTATTCTCAAAGCTGGACAGAAAGGTTTTCGTATCTGTAAAGTTGTTGGCCCGTATGGGAAGAAAAATATTTTTGTCAGAGAAACGCTGAGGTTCATCAAGTTGAACTTTCGCCTCTATATAACGCACAATCCCTTCAATCTCCCAATTATCCTGTAAGGCATAGCCCACCCGAGAAGATAGAGTTCCATTGCGATAGCGGTCACCTTGCAAGTTACCATGAAGAGGATTGATAAAGGACGCGGGGCCTCTTCCAAAGCCTGCAAGGGTTGCAGAAAATTGAAGAGGGCCTTTTTCTCCCTGAGCGGTGAGCGTTCCATAGCGCGTTTTAAAACTACCACCTTCTCCCGTTGCTTTTAAAGAAGGTTTGCCATGACCCTTTTTAGGAATAAGTTGAATCACACCTCCTAAAGCTCCCGGGCCATAAATCAAAGCTTGTGGACCAGGAAGAACTTCAATTTTTTCCATATCCGCGTTTAAAAAATTTGAAAGGTCAACGCCGCCGCCGGAGGCAGGATTATTGACATAAATTCCATCCACTAAAACTAAATTTTGGGCGGAACGAGCGCCGCGTATGGAAAAATCTACCACTCTCCCCACAGGACCGCTTGAATTTAACTGAATGCTTGGGGCGTAGGGGAGAGACTCCTTTAGAAACGTCTCTTGAAATTTCTCTATATCTTGCTGAGGTATGATTGTTTCAGTATTTCCAACAGCTTCTAAGGCTTCAACAGGATGTAAAGCAGTCACTTCATAGAGCTCATCAGCCATGACAGGGAGTATTGGCATTAAAATAAGAAAGTAAAAAAAGTGACGATAAAGGGACATAAAGCATCCGCTGTGGTTGTGCTGACAATTTCTTGTCGTCACCACTAACGGTATCCCGTGACTTTTGACGCCCCCCGCGCAAAAGGTTGATGACTCGTTCTGGCAGGTCTCCTGACTTGGGCATCTTCACGTCTCTCCTCCTTCCCAAAGCTAGCTTCAGTGGATATATGGAGAGAGCTCTTCCCTTACAGTTACGGGGGTAGTCATGGGGTTTCACCATGTTCCCTTTTCAGCATTGCAGCACCACAACTGGGTCAAATCTAATGAGCAGATCTCTTGTTGTCAATCAGAGTCAGAGCAGAAAGAAATTTTTAGCACTCTGGCTTTCATTCATGGTAAGATCTAATTTCTAATGGAAAGTTAAATAAATGTGGCCAGATGTTTTAACCATGCGGGACTTTTATGACTCCCATCTTGGGCATGTCACGCGGCGGATGATCAGGCGAAAAATTCGAGAACTTTGGCCGAAAGTGAAAGGCCGAAACGTGATTGCTCTGGGTTATCCCACCCCCTTTTTAAGGTATTATCGAGAAGAAGCCACGCGCCTTGTGGCCCTTATGCCAGCTGAGCAAGGGGCTCTTTCCTGGTCTGGCAAAATACCTAATATTGTTGTGTTAACCGAAGAGACGGCGCTCCCCCTTGCAAATAAGTCTGCTGATCTTGCCCTTCTTGTTCATGCCTTAGAATTTACAGCAGATCCCAATGCAATGATCCAAGAGGCCTGGCGCGTTCTTGCCGATGGAGGGCGCCTGATTGTTGTTGTTCCAAATCGTGCTGGTATTTGGGCACGTACAGAGAAAACTCCCTTTGGACAAGGTCATCCTTATAGTCTTTCTCAGCTCCATCGCTTACTCAAAGAAAACACGTTTAACCCCATCAATTCGGAATATGCTCTTTACATTCCTCCTTTCCAATCACGCGTGCCTTTAAGTACCGCAACAGCTTGGGAGAAAATTGGTCGTCGTTGGTTTAAAACCTTGTCAGGAGTTCTTATCGTAGAAGCCGTTAAACAGATTTATGCAGGAACTCCTGCTCAAGAATTAAGCTGGAAAGCTAAACTTCAAGTTTCAAAAAAGCTGATTCTTCCTCTTAAAATGGGGAAAAAAGATTAGATTTTATTGACTATGCTCAAAGGATTTCAAGTTGCCGGGCAGGCGCCCAAGGGTGAGCCCGATGAGCGTATTTTAATACGTGAGCACCCCGAGTCCGAAGTTTGATGAACTAATTGGCAGAAAGCAAAATGGTGTAAAAAAACCCCTGCATTTGCAGGGGTTTATCTAAGTATTTTATTCCTTGCAGGTTTAGACTAGTAAACGAGCTTAGCTGTAAGAGCAAACTTGTTGTACTGTGGCTTAAAGGAAGCTGAGCGAGTAATGTCATCATCTCCAGTTCCTGTAACGCTCTTTTTACCAGCAATAGTACCTGTGTATTCAAGACCAACAACAACGTGCTTTGTTGCCAAGAAGTCAACTCCAGCTTTCCAAAGGAAAGCATTATAACGCTTAGATTTACTGCCTGAGAAAAGACCTTCTGTAGCAGTGGTTTTCCAAGATGAGTTATCCCAACCCAAACCAACAAATGGCAATACCATGTTTGCGAGAACATAACCAGCACGTCCATAAAGTTGAAGAGAGTTTCTCAGGGAAGCTTTGTAACCTAGAGTATCTCCATTTGCTTCAGTTGAATTGAATTTTCCAGTTGTACTTGCCCAGTTTGCATCAAAAGCAATACCAAGAGCCCAGTTGCAGAAACGGTGGGTATAACCAACGCCAAGACCACCATCTACACCATTATAACCAAGATTGAATTTATGGCTATCAATGGTATCGCCAGCAGCATTAGTTCTAGTATATGTAGTGTTTCCTTTGCCAACGCCGTAACCAATGTTACCACCGAGGTGGAAGCCTTGGAAAGCCTTGGGGCAGTTAGCAGCTGACGCTACTGGAGCTTGAGCCATTGCAGCAGGAATGCTAGCGGCTGTTGCGAGAATCGCGAGTAAAGAAACTTTCTTCATTTTCATATCCTTTCTTGAAAGTGTTCAAGGATATGTAATATCATAAGTTGAAAAAGGGTTTAAAAAAAATTAGTTGAAATTAACATTATGTTAAAGAAAGTTGCAAAGATACAACAATGACAAAATTACGGTTTGCCCCTTCTCCAACAGGATACTTACATTTAGGCAATATTAGAACCGCCCTGATCAACTGGCTGTATGCTCGTTCAACAGGGGGCCACTTTATCCTTCGTTTGGATGATACAGATATTCAACGCTCTGAGAAACGCTTTGCTGATCAGATTGAAGAAGATCTTTCTTGGTTAGGGCTTACCTATGAAGAGAAGGTAAAGCAATCAGATCATTTGCCGCACTATGATAAAGCTGTAGCTTTTCTTAAAGCAAGGGGAAGGTTATACCCCTGCTTTGAAACACAAGAAGAATTAGAGTTTCAGAGAAAGATTCAACTTTCAGCAGGAAAGCCTCCTCTTTACAATCGGGCGGCTCTTTCTTTAACCCCCACACAAATTGAAAAATATAAGGATGATGGCCTAAAACCTCATTGGCGCTTTAAAATGGAAAAGGGGGAGATTCGTTGGAGTGATATGGTTCGAGGGGAGGTTGTCTTTCAAGGTGAACTTTTAAGTGATCCTGTTCTTATTCGTGAAGATGGAACGCCCGTTTATGCCCTTGCAACGTCCGTTGATGATTTAGAAATGGAGATCACCCATATTATCCGCGGCGAGGATCATGTCACCAATACGGCCATCCAAATTCAAATCATGGAAGCCCTTTCTGGAGCTCCCAATAAAATTACTTTTGGTCACTTAGCCTTGATTTCAGGAGGAAAGGGAGAAGGCCTTTCGAAAAGAGAGGGAAGCCTGAGCGTTTTTGATCTTCAGAAGGAAGGCCTTGAGCCTATGGCCGTCAATAGTCTTCTCGCAAAGCTTGGGACGTCGGACTCTATTGCTCCTCACACCAGCTTAGAAGGGGTTCTCAAAGAATTTGATATTCACAAATTCGGACGATCTACTCCTAAATTGCACACGGATGATCTATGGCAGATTAATGTAAAGATTCTTCAAATGCTGTCCTTTGACCAAGTCATTTCTCGTTTCGAAAATCAAGGGCTTACTGGGACGACTCCTGAATTCTGGGCGCTTGTTCAAAAAAATATTATAAAATTCCATGATGTCAAAGAATGGTGGACGATTTGTTATGGTCACAAAACTTTCTCTGAAGGGAATATACTTCTTCTTGAGGCAGCGGAGCGTTTCCTCCCTCCCGAGCCATGGGATGAAGCTACTTTCAAAACTTGGATGGATCAAGTAAAAGAGGAAACGGGCTTTAAAGGAAAAGATCTCTTTATGCCTATAAGACGGGCTTTAACGGGTCAGGATCATGGCCCTGAATTAAAAGAGTTAATTCTCCTGATGGGACGGCCAAAAATTCTTCATCAACTTCAAACAGCAAGAGCCTAAAAATGCCCCTTATATTACATAACACTCTCACACGCCAAAAAGAGCCTTTTGTTCCTTTAAACCCAGAGCATGTCCGTCTTTATGTGTGTGGTCCCACCGTCTATGACTTTGCTCATATTGGCAATGGTCGTCCTTATGTGGTTTTTGATGTTTTGAATCGCCTCTTAAGACACCTCTATCCTAAAGTTACCTATGCCCGAAACATTACGGATATCGATGATAAAATCATTACAGCGGCTCAACAAAACAATGAAGACATTTCTCTTCTTACTCAAAGAACAACTGAGCACTTTCAACACGATATGAAAGCCATTGGAAATATCCCTCCCACCATTGAACCCCACGCTACCGCCCATGTAGGTGAAATGATTGAGATCATTCAAACTCTCATTGAGAAAGAGCACGCCTATGAAAAGGATGGCCATGTTCTTTTCTCTGTAAAAAGCTTTCCCGACTATGGCCAGCTCTCCCGTTGTCAACATGATGAAATGATTGCCGGTGCGCGGGTTGAGGTCGCTCCCTACAAACGTGATCCTGAGGATTTTATCTTATGGAAGCCATCTGAGACGGGAATCCCTGGATGGGACAGTCCCTGGGGCTGTGGGCGTCCCGGGTGGCACATTGAATGCTCTGCCATGTCCTCAAAGTATTTAGGAGAAACCTTTGATATTCATGGGGGAGGGCAAGATCTTATTTTCCCTCACCATGAAAATGAGATTGCTCAAAGTCAAGCCTGTTATGGCCCAAAAACCTTTGCGCGGGTTTGGTTGCATAATGGAATGTTGACGGTGGGTGGCGAGAAGATGTCAAAATCTCTCGGGAACTTTATCACGGTCCATCAGCTTCTTGAAAAACTTCCTGGAGAAGTCATTCGCCTTGTTTTACTCTCTTCTCACTATCGCCAACCCTTAGATTGGAATGAACAAATTGTGGTGCAATGCCGCCAAAGTCTCGATCGTTTTTATAATGCTTTAAGGGGGAGAGATCTTTCTCAAGAGAAGCCAATCCCATGTGAGTCGGTAAAAGCAGCCCTTGAGGATGATTTAAATACGCCCCTTGCTCTTTCCGCTCTTCATGATCTGGTCTCGCGTCTTCATAAATCTTCGAGCGAAGAGGAAAAAAATCAGTTAGCAGCAACTCTTAAGGTCAGTGGCGAATGGCTGGGGCTCCTTCAACAAGACCCTGAAATTTGGTTTAAAGGGAAAACAGGGATTGACGAAAATAAAATTCTGGAGCTTATTGAGGCGCGCAAAGAAGCAAGGAAACAAAAAAAATTCCTTGAAGCCGATCACATACGGGATGAGCTTTTAAAATCAGGGATTCATCTTGAAGATACGCCTCAGGGAACGCTTTGGAGACATGAGGGTTTGTGGACGAAAATACATTAACGGTGATACTTGTCGAGCCTCAGCTCGGCCAAAATATAGGTGCTGTGGCACGAGCAATGTTAAATTTTGGTCTTACGGACTTAAGAATTGTAAACCCCCGCGATGGATGGCCTAATCCTGAAGCCCTTCCTTCAGCTGCCGGTGCTGATAAAATCCTTGAGAATGCAAAAATCTATGCGTCTACCTTAGAGGCGATTGGAGATTTAAACCGTCTCTTTGCGACCTCAAATCGAATGCCGGATATGATTAAGTCTATTTATACTCCTAATCTTGCCCTTCAGCACTTGGTCTCAACGGCTCAGCAAGGCCAAAAGGTAGGCATTTTATTTGGGGGCGAGAGGTGTGGCCTTCGCAATGAAGATATTTCTCTTTGTGAGGCTCTTATTCGAATCCCCACAAGCGATGACTTTTCTTCCCTTAATCTTGCTCATGCTGTGGTTATTATCGCTCACGAATGGTTCGCCCAAACTGCCTCTTCCCCTTTTGAATTTTTTAGGACGGGGCGAACGCGCCTTGCTACGCGTGAAGATTTGGGGAGACTTTTTAATCACCTTGAAGAAGAGCTGGATCGGACTGGTTTTCTGCGCCATCCTAAAAAGCGCGCGATTATGCTACGCAACATTCGCAATACCTTCCAGCGCGCTCACCTGACGGAACAAGAAGTGCGCACCTTACGGGGAATCATTAAAAGCCTTACAGACGGCGAAGAAAAAGTCCAAAAGAAAGCGAGTTAAAGCTTGACTGCACGGAGCGATTACGTCTCAGACAGCCGTATATGCAAATGGCGGCCTGTCACTTTAGCATACTTCTCCAAGGTTTTAAGGCTTGTAGATTGAGCACCGCTTTCTAAGCGAGCCACAACCGATTGTGTTCAAGTCAATTTAAAGGACATGCCAAATCTTGGACTTTCAAAGACTATAAAACGATGACTATAAGGGAGTGTGTTCAAATAGATCACATGAGCGTTACAAAAAATGGCATATGTTTCAAACACTTCCAGGCTTGAGATAGACGGTCTAAATTTATTGATGCGCAAGTTTATTCAAACGACGTAAGCTTAAGTGCTAAACGTTTCTTGTTAGATTTTGTAAAGAAAGCCTCTTATACGATTCAGTCGATTCAAGTGGATGGAGAGTCTGAATTCATAGCTGAATTTGAGGAAGCCTGTTCGGAACTTGGAATTACATTGATTGTTTTGCCTCCTAAAAAACCAACTTATAATCGGGGTGTAGAGGGTGGGAATAGGACATTTCGTGAAGAGTTCTATAATCGTTCCAATCTCTTGGCTGACTCAATCGGGGACATGCGATTTGAGCTTAAGAAAGGGCTTGAAAATATAATACTTACAGACCTCATAGGGTATTGGAAGGACTAACGCCAATGCAGTACATTAACATTAATATTTTTCAGGCCACTTGAGTCTCAAAACATATGAACTCGCACACCTGGTCTATCCCTCTTGATTTGAGAGCATGAAACGGGTAAGGTCATGCCCGTGCCCGCTTGGTGGAATGGTAGACACAACAGACTTAAAATCTGTCGATCGCAAGGTCGTGCCAGTTCGAGTCTGGCAGCGGGCACCACGAGTTTTAAGCATTATAAAAGCCCGGTGATCAGCCCCATTCCTACAAACAATAGCAGTACAACAACGATAATCTGAACGACATGAAATGTAACTTTCTGTAAAAAATATATCCCCCCTAGTGATCCAAGAAAGGCACACCCTATGCCAATGGTTATAGGGAGGAGAAGTTTTTCTTGAGAGGAGACAAAATAGCTTTGCAAAAAGCTTGTTTCGTAGATGAATAAACGGGCGGCATCAACGATAACTGCAGATATAATGCTCGTCGAGATAAAGGACTCCTTCGATAGGCCAGCCTTAATCAGAAACATGGAGCGGAGCGCCCCTTGATTTCCAGAAAGACCGCCAATAAACCCTGAAAGAATCCCGCCCAACGGTAACCATTTCAAAGGGATGGCGATTTTTTGTTGAAAATGGGGCCATAATTCGACTAAAGCAAAGATCACAATCAATAATCCAATAACAATTTTGAGAGTTGTAATTTCATGGAGAGAACTGCCAAAATTGTAACTCACAAGTACGGGTAGCTGACCTAAATGTGTCAGAAAGGCCGCTCCCACCATAGCTCCCATAGCTGCTGGGATGCTGAACCACGCCACAACGCGCCAATCAGCCAGTTTTGCCATGAGGGCAAACTTAAAAATGTTATTAGCAAAATGAACAATCGCTGTTGCTGCAATGGCTAGAGGCAAGGGGAAAAACAATGCAAATGCGGGCATGAGAATCGTCCCCAAACCAAACCCTGAGAAGAAAGTTACTCCTGAAGTTATAAAGGCCGTAAGGCCTATGAAGACAAGTTCTATAATTATAACCTTTCATTGTTTTAAATATTCTTAGAGAGTTTTACCTCGCACAATCCAGCCGCCGCCGAGGACGCGGTTTTCATCATAAAAGACACACGCCTGTCCTGCAGCAACTCCGTATTCGGGACTCAGGAAGACAACCCGGGCTTTGTTATTTCCTTCAAGAAAGACTTCTGCAGGGATAGGGGGCCGCGTTGAGCGAACTTTAACGTCACAGCGAATAGGATTTTGGGCAGTTCCGCCCAACCAATTCACTTCCTTCACATAAAGTTCATGGCAGGCCAAGGCTTCATAGGGGCCCACAATAACCCGGTGAGTTTCGGGTTCTAAACGAACCACATAAAGAGGCTCTCCTCCCCCAATGCCAAGCCCCTTTCGTTGCCCTACTGTAAAGGTGATGATGCCCTTATGGCGCCCCAAAATCTGACCGTTTACATGGACGATATCCCCCTCTTCCAGGGCACCAGGGCGGAGCTTTTCCAGAACACTGACATAAGAGCCATTAGGCACGAAACAGATATCCTGGCTGTCTGGCTTGTCAGCGACCTCCAAGCCGTGGCGCTCGGCATGTTTACGGGTTTCCGCCTTTGGCATGTTGCCTAAGGGAAAGCGTAGAAAGTCCAATTGATCTTGGGTGGTGGTAAAAAGAAAATAACTTTGATCCCGCGTTGAGTCCACGGCCCGATGGAGCTCAGCATCCTTTTCACCTGCAATGCGCTGCACATAGTGGCCTGTGACAAGGGCTTTGGCTCCCAAGTCACGGGCCGTTGATAACATGTCCTTGAACTTGACTTGCTGATTGCAGCGCACACAAGGAATAGGCGTTTCCCCTTTCATATAACTGTCGGCAAAATCTTCAATAACCGCTTGGCTAAAGCGAGATTCGTAATCCAAAACATAATGAGGAATCCCGAGTTTATCACACACCTGACGGGCATCATAAATGTCTTGGCCCGCACAACAAGCCCCCTTCTTTCCTACGGCCATGCCATGATCATAAAGCTGGAGAGTCATGCCGATTACATCAAAACCTTCTTCAACCATAAGAGCGGCCGCAACTGAGCTATCGACGCCGCCGGACATGGCAACTACAATGCGAGTATCTCTAGGATTACCTTCAAAACCAAGACTATTCATGGGAGGAAACTCTTTCTCATATCGTGACTTTTATGTCACTCTTTTGGAATTTGGGCAAGGAGAATCTTATTCAAGGGTAAATCCGCCAGGAAGGGCTCTGCGGGCAAGAATAATGGTTTCGGGATTGAGGGAGGAGAGGTTACAAAAGTTGAGAAGGTCCTTATCATCACATAAGATTTCATCCAAAATTCCGCCTAAGAGATCAGGCTCGCGCACGCGCTCCTTAAGTTCATCAGGAGTGAGGCCTGAATTTGTCAAAAAACGCTCTAATAGATCGTCATCTCTGACAATAAATGAGAGGGCTTGCAGAGCAATTGTTTCCGCCTTTTCCTTATCCATGATCATACCTCTTCCTTTTCCATGATGGCCTTGTGGGCCAGTTCATGGCACTTTTCATATTCCTGTTGAATACGATGCTCACTCATGTCAACTTTAGCCTCTTTCAAATGAATAATGACCGTCTGAAGGACAGTTTCTCCTTTCTTGTTTTGAAGATCAATAAAAATAATTTTATCAATATAGTCGGCAGCTTTTTGACCTTCATGGCCTAAAAGAGTGGCTGCCCAAGCGGCAAAAAGGCGATTTCGCTTGATCTTAATTTTAAAGGCCAGCTCTTCATCATGAAGATACTTGGCTTCAAAGGCTTTTTCTCGGTCATGAAAGCCATTCATGGATATCCCTGCTTACCATTATTATTTTTTTCTAGTACATTCTACATGAGTTCAGGAGAGAAACAACGGTGATGAAAGATAAAAAATCAGAAATGCAAGAATTCGATTTCGGGTTTGAGAAGGTCTCAGCACAGGAAAAGACGGAAAAGGTGACTCATGTTTTTGAGAGCGTTGCCTCTCGTTATGATGTGATGAACGATGTGATGAGCCTTGGCATCCACCGCCTATGGAAGGCATTGTTTGTTGACTCTTTACCCCTACATCAACAAGGGGTTTATCTGGATGTGGCGGGAGGCACGGGAGATATTGCTCATGCTATTGCTGTGCGTCTGAGGCGTTTTCATATGGAAGCCGAAGTGATTGTCTCAGATATTAATCTTGCCATGATTGGAATGGGGCAAAAGCGTTATCCTCAATTAAATTGGCTTTGCTCGAATGCAGAAGATCTCTCCCTTGAGGATAACTCTGTTGATGTCTACACCATCGCCTTTGGGTTTAGGAATATCACACACCGCGAAAAGGCCCTTCAAGAAGCCTATCGGGTTTTAAAACCGGGAGGAAAGTTTTGCTGCCTTGAATTTTCTCAAGTTGCGCCTTCTCTCGAGAAATTCTATGATTTTTACACCTTTCGTATCATTCCAACTTTGGGGGAATGGATTGCTCGAGATAAGGAAGCCTATCAATATCTTAGTGAGAGCATCAGAACATTTCTCACCCGAGAAGCCTTTTTGGATATGTTGAAAAAAGTAGGATTTTCAAGAGAAAAATGTGAAACTTATACGGGAGGGATTGTGGCTCTTCATACAGGATATAAACTTTGATTTGAAAGCGAAACATCCTCTGATCCCCTTTGCTTATAAGAAATGTTAGACGATTTTTGCTCTTCATTATCTGGAGTTTCCATCGCGAAGACATCAGTAGCAAATAGGATGGCAATTAAAGAAATCTTAAAACCAACTTTATACATAATGTTTTTCCTTTTAAAGTTAAGTTGTAATTAATTCCAATTACCGTTGTGAGATAATAGTTAAACCCTACCCTATAGGAAGAAAAGTTAAAATTAATTTAACCCGACCCGAACTATGGATAAGGAATAAGATTAACGTATAGAAAGAATTAAGGTATTCTCTAGTTTACAAACAACAGGGAGAATGCCTCAATGAAAATAGATTAGGATACTTTGTTCTCCTTTGTCGATTTTTGTAAAGGCTCAGCAGCTCCCGGTGAGCGTTGAGACTTAAAGCTCACCGGGAGCTGTTCTTATCACCCATCAGTTTGTATAAAACCATAGAGTCCCTGGAGATTTATTAAGGAAACAGCATCTTCGGAGAAAACGTAACCCCCGTTTAAAAGGGTAGAGATAGGATCTAATGGTTTTTTTTGCCCCTTTTTTAGAGTGATCTTGATGCTGCCTTTCATGGCTGAGACCTAGGGACACAGCCCAATGAAGTGCAATAGATAGCACAAGGATCAGCCTCTCTAGCCGCTCCGCTATGCGAATATGGGTTTGCATCAATGAAAAGCTTCTCGATTTAAAATCAGGAAACATATTTTCTATCCCCCATCTCAGCCCGTAATCCCGTGTCTTGTACTCATTAGGAAGACTGTCCATCGCAATATACCGAGGCTCCTCATGCCTCAGTTCATGGAGGATACCCACATGCGTTATCATCTCAGAACGAAACCGAGCCCTCTCTAAAGTCTTCTTCCCTGCAGTTTTTAGCTGGTCGAGTGTCTTATCTGGCCCCTGATCCTGATAAATACACAGATTCCCTTTTAGACGCAGACGATACCCCCATCCCTGCTTCTGGCACCAACCCACAAGTTCAGCCGTTCCATAAAAGTGATCTACTGCTAACATAACCCGACTTTCTTGTGGTAACCAGCCCCGAACTACTTCCAACAAGCTTCTCTGTGACTCAAACCCTATTCCTCCCTTTGTTTCCTTAACAATCCAAAAAAGAGGAACAGCTCGCTTACGTAATCTCACAGAAACCATTAACACTTCAAAAGCAGCATTCACCTTGCTTTGATCAATCATAAGCACAAGGGTATGCTGATACTTTGCTAACCGCGCCAGCAAATCTTCCGCATAAGCAGCCATGACAACTTCTGTATCTACCAGAGGGTTTTTCAAAAACCTCTCCATGTATCTCCATGTAATTATACCGAGCTTCAGCGCTCTCTGTTGGTCTATCTAATACGTTGGATAATTCCATCAGATTGGGTGTTTGACAAATCAATAGTCCACTGACCAACTCACTCAGTTTACGTCGTTGTGTGGCTCTTTGTTTGGGGAGGCGTATCTGTAAATCTCTTGCAACCGCTTCTACAATTCTTTTAAATCCTGACATCCTCTATCCCTCCATCTGAGATGTTTCAGAACTCTTATATCATATTTTCATCTTTCTCGCAAAAACGGATGGGTGGTAAGGTTTATAAGCTTTACACGTCTCATCTTTCAGCCGATGTCGCCTTTTAGAAAGAACAATAGCTCGTCGGAACAATCGCTTCATTTGCCAAGAGAATCCCTGATCTCCACTATCAATGCCATGCTGGCAATCTCGCAGTTGATGGGCTAAGCAAATTTGCCATTTTTCTGCATGCCCCTTTTGGGCGCAGTAGAGATCAGGAATCCAATACAGAGGACGATAGTCTCCCATGATCTCTCTGACCACTTGAGCCCCTCGACTTGGGCGAATCACGTGCAGAACAACCTCATCATTCTGAAAGACCCATTCCCATTCATTCTTTCCCTTAACGCGTGCGCTTGTTTCATCAGAATACACCACTCAAGAAGACTGGATCCGGTCAAGAATAGCCTGTACATGGGGATCAAGCCGTGCATCAAGGCGCTTGAACATATTAGCAATGGCTCCCTGGCTGATAGAGAGCCCAAATATATGAGAAAATATTTCGGTAAGCCGCTTGTAACCCACGTGATGGCCATAGCGCATATAGGTCATGATCCCCTTAACGCTTCTCCCAAAAGGCGAACCTTCCTCGAATCCTTGAGGTGCACCCGCTTTTTGTGTGACGCCACAGGTTTTTCAGATGCACGCATACAAGCGAAATCCCGTCACTTTGGGTTTAATGGGAGGAATTTCAATCTTGTCATATTCGGTATGAATTTGATGGTCTTTTTCCTCAAGGTTTCCCTCGCATTGACTGCATTTCTTTAGCTTTGAGTCAATGATCTCATCCGGATGAGGGTGTAAGTCTCGAGCATACCCTTTTCTTCCCATGCTCTTATGCCGTTGCCCCTTCTTCTTTGTTCCGGGAAGGTTTCCCTTTTGGTCCCGTGAGGGCGGAATACTTGAGTTCTTGGAAGTTTTCTTTTGAGACAATTTTTCCTCAAGCTCAAAGAGAAGCGCTTCCAATACTTCAATGCGGGCAACGAGTTCTAATATGAACTTTAAGTGTGCTTCGGAGTTTAGATAGGCCATTAATGAATTCTTTTAGAAATGGCCAGAAACTGTGCTTTCTATGCTTGACCGTATTAATGATAATCTTCAGACCTTCAATAAGGTGGTTTTAAGTTGAATGGGTATATTATCGACAGTTTTTTTGCCTGCATTGAGAAGAAGCTTGACGCTTGAATAACATTTCTGTACTTGAAAGACACGTGGATGGGTGGCCGAGCGGTTGAAGGCACCGGTCTTGAAAACCGGCAAACGTGAGAGCGTTTCGTGGGTTCGAATCCCACCCCATCCGCCACTTTTCATGGATTTTTAACATGATCTTTCCTCTTTTTGCGACACTCATGGGACACTTGAAAATAACAAACCCCACGTTCTGAGAAGAAATCCTAACAATTTAACCTTCCTAAAAAATCTCCTTTTTTCGATCCAAAATTTTTATGAACTGTCCCTCTATTGTCCCATAACAAGAAATTTTATGCATTTTTAAATTTAAAAATAGAGCTCTCCTTATCCGAAGCTTGGATTAAAAAATGGCATAACTATCTCAAATGCTAAGCCTCCGGCTATGCCGGAGGACTCTAAGAGTTTTACATAAAATGAAGATCTCCTAACCTATGTTCGACCGCTCGAAGCATAGCAAGGAGACCTTCTATGACGAGACTAACAAATCATTTAAATCATAGCACGAGGGAATGTAAGTACCATGTTGTTTTTACCCCAAAATACCGGAAGAAAGTTTTATATGGTCTAATTCGTAGAGACCTAAAGGAAGTTTTTCATGGGTTGGGGCAACAGAAAGAATGTAGAATTGAAGAAGGACATTTAATACAAGACCATGTTCATATGTTGATATCAATTCCGCCCAAACATTCTGTTTCCCAAGTATTAGGTTTTCTGAAAGGAAAGAGCTCAATATGGATAGCCCAGAATATTGCGGATAAGAAACGTAATTTTGTAGGACATAAATTTTGGGCGAGAGGGTATTTTATTTCAACAGTAGGAGCAGATGAAAAAAACAATTCGCTTCTATATCCAGAATCAAGAAGTTGCCGACAAACGGCTTGATGAACTGAGATGCTATCGTCTTAAGCAGCGCAAGCGAACTTGGCCAATAGCAAAATTCCTGATGAGCTTAGGAGTTCCTGGTCCTAGTGCCTGGAATTTAGCAAAATCTGGGAAAGGTTGGTGGAGGTTATCCAGAAGTATTCCTGTTCATCACGCGATGACCAGTGCTTGGTTTGAAGAGCAAGGGCTTATCAGCCTCTTGCAAAGATAGTTCTGATAAAAGTTTACTTGAAACCGCCGTATGCGACATCGCTTGTACGGTGGTGTGAGAGGACGGGGCCGTGAGGCCCCTCCTACTCGATTTTTCACGAAAAATTAAGGATTAGTGTAGAAAATTTTAAAAGAGGATAAGAATACAATAGGCTCCGTGAACAAAGTTTTGCGTACTCAACTCACTCTGATTGTGTCATCCCCGCGAAGGCGGGGATCCAGAAGATGACTGTGTCAACTATGTTGTTAAGGAGCTATTCTCTGGATCCCGCTGTCAAGCAGCGGGGTCCAGGGGCAAGCAAAGATAGATCCCCGCCTTCGTGCGAATGACACCTAGGTAAATTTTGTTCACGGAGTCTAAACTTATAGTTAATTAATTTTTAGGGAAAACAGATGAGATATATATACCTACTTCTCTTTTCATTCAGTTTAATTACTGCAAATTGTTTTGCAAAAAAAGAATATGGTGATGTTATCTGTGGTGCTTATCCAATCAGTATCTATGATTTTGATTTTACTCATAACAGTTTCAAAACAACATTTTATTTCTGGGTTCTCTCTAAAACAGGCTATGATGCTGGAAAGAATATAGAGATTTCGAATGCCACAGAATACAAAGTAAATTTTAGTGATGTGGGTAAAGTTCCCGGTTTTGATAGAGACATGGTCAGATACACAGCAACGGTTATAGCGGACTGGAACTTAACTTATTTTCCTTTCGACAGCCAAACTCTAGTGGTTAATATGGAAGATAGCATTTATATGGAAGATCAAGTGAGATTCATAGCTGATGAAAAAAATAGTAGCTTAGGCCGCTCTTTTTTGGCAGATGAATGGGAATTAAAGAAATTTCATGTCAAAACCGATACACATCTCTATGACACTAATTTTGGAGATCCATCTATTAAAAATAGCAAATACTCTAGATTAAAACTAATCTTTCACATAAAAAGGTTGGGAGAAAATCTATATCTAGGTTTGTTTTTAGGCTTTTTTATTGCTTTCTTTCTTTGTTTGATAGCCTATATGGCTCCTATTAATTCAATAGATTTTAGAGGTGATTTAATGTTGGGTTCGATATTTGCAACAATTGGTAATAAATATATTATTGAGCAATCTATACCTCGAAGCACCTATGTCTTACTTTTTGACACTCTTCAGATAATCACATTTATTGTCATAATGTACACATTGTTTATAATTATTTTCTGCTACAAACTTTATAATTTGGGGAAAAAGGAAAAGGCCGTTTTCTTAAATAAAATTTCCGCTGCTGGTAGTTCTGTGTTTTATATAATGGGCGTCTTTCTGTTTACTTATATAGCTGTGGTTAGTTAGAGTTGTGTAGTTTGAAGGCTCAGCTCAAAGAACATCTTTATATTTTCTTAAATTCTTATAACTTAGCCAAACGCCTCAAAGCTCTTCGAGGTCTTACTCCTTATGAATTTATCATTAACCTAGAAAAAGCAGTTGAGTCTTCTCCTTGCATATAAAAGCCTGTAATGCAGCCGTTTCTTTTAGAGGGGAACCATTTTCACCTTTTTGGTGAAGCATTATTTCGGGCTTAACTCACACTGATCAACTGATCAACTGATTTGTCGCTCCATTTGTGGTCGCTCAAAAAGGCGTATCCGTACTTTGTCTAAGGAGGTATTCAAATGATGTCTCCCCCTATTTACTTGATTGCAAATCAGCTGGGTAAAGAAACGCGCATAAGAGGCGGTTTCTCATGCCTTTGTCCTGCCCATGAGTGTCTCTCTTTATCCTTAAGCGAGGAAGGAACATTATTAGCTCATTGTTATGCAGGGTGTTCTTTTCAGGATATTCTCTCTGCCTTACGCAGCAGAGGATTGTTGGAAAAGAGCGATTTTCTTGAATGAAGAAACATCATCCTTAAAGCACCTCAATCACCGAAAAACCCAGATAAAAATGCCCTTAGGATATGGCAAGAATCTTTTTGCGCAGAGGGAACGCATGTAAAAACATACTTGAGATCACGGGAGATTCAAGGGGCTATCCCCCCAACTCTTAAGTTTCATTCAAGGCTTTTTCATACCTCCAGGACATATCATCCTGCCATGGTGGCTGGCTGTTACTATATGGCCAAGCAAAACTATTGCTGGTGTCCATAGGACATACCTCGCGGCTGATGGAACGGATAAAGCCACTTTATCTCCAAATAAGATGATGTTGGGCCTTATAAAGGGGGGAGTCATAAGGCTTTCCTCTATAGGAACAAAACTGATTTTAGCTGAGGGTCTCGAAACAGCATTCAGTTGTTTCTATGCAACCAGCATCTCCACTTGGTCATGTCTTTCCGCATCAGGAATGATGGATATTGTCGTGCCTCCTCTCGATTTAGACGCTAATTCTCTCTCTAAACTTATGAAAGAAGAAGATCGGTTTTTCAACAAACTCATCTTGGATCTCTCCTGCTTGTAGAATCCTCCTCAGTATATCCTTTCCCTCCTCAACCCTCAATTATGCAAAGGTCTTATGTTTGTCTGTTTATTTTTTATATAGAGATTAGCTCACTAATTTTTAAGGATCATTTTTTAAATAAAAAATAAAGATAAAAAATTACAGAAACTACTTCAGGAGGAGTTTGAGGTTATGGACAATAAGAATTTAATTTGAGGGTCGGCACCCAATATATCACAAGGCCGCTCGTAAGTATTTAATTGTCTTGCGAGTGTATGTTTGCCCTCCATCATGGGTATAGCTTCTAAAGAGTGAATCTCCCCTCGGAGCAATCAACAAGCGATGAGACCCCCTATAACTTGCTGCGATCCTTCCTTTCTGCTTTTCCCAAAAACGCTGGACTTATTCAAAATAATGCAAATTTATTTCATTTTCATTGAAATTTTTCTCACTAAGTGTGTGTTGAGTCTCATCATATTCTTTGGATAAGAGGGCAGAAGTCATAAAATGATTCAAGCCGCAAGTTCGTTCAAGGCTGCTCTTGCGTCGGGGGAGAGGGAGTAGGACGCAGGAAGAGTGAGGATGGCTTCAGCCTCTTCAAGCTTGATTTTAACAATGATCCTCGTGCGTCCTGAATTTTCCTGAGCAAGGATTTTTTCTAAAGTTTTAATTTGTCTTTCTTCTTGAAGAGTGAGAGTCAGGCTTCCTCCCTCCGTTGCTTTTTCTAAACATTCAATACCTTGACAGGTGAGGCGTAAGGTTTCATCTGTAAGTTGGGCCATGACTGTGACAAGAAGAGCTTTCCCGGGCTCAAGCCAATCCCGATATTGATTCAGCAACTCTGAAAAAAGGGTCACTTCAAAAATACCTGAAGGATCAGAGAGTTGCACAAAAGCATATCTTTGTCCGCTTTTTGTGGCTCGCTCTTGTTTGGTGATAAGAATTCCAGCAAGGCGAAAGGTTTGGCTTTCACGGCTTTCCTGAACCCGCGCCATCAGCTCAGCGGCCGGAGTCGTATGTATTTGAGAAAGAGTATCGCCATAAGCATCTAAGGGGTGGGCATTAAGGTAAAATCCCATGGCGGCAAACTCATGGCGGAGCTTTTCAAGGGGACCCCATTCATCACAGGAGATTAATTGGGGACGCGTGACGTCTTTTTCGAATAAGCCTTGAGGCCGTTTATCTTCATTTCCATAGCGGAGCAAAATCTCAAGATTTTCCATCAACTGGCGCCTGTTAGCGCAGATGCTATCGAAAGCGCCGGCTGTAATCAGGCTTTCCATTTGACGTTTATTGATGACTCGTCCATCAACTCTCTCAACGAGGTCAAGGATATCCTTAAAGGGGCCATTTTTCTCGCGCTCTTGGCATAGGGAATCCATAGCCGCTTGTCCCACATTTTTTAAAGCAGCTAAGGCATAGCGAATGGCCTGACCCTCCACCTTAAAAGTAGCATGGGATTGATTTACATCCGGTGGCAACAATTCAATTCCCAGGCGTTTTACTTCTCGGGCAAAGAAGGTTAACTTATCCGTGTTGTGTAACTCGTGGGTCATGAGCGCTGCCATATAGGCCACGGGGTAATGGGCTTTGAGATAGGCGGTTTGATAAGTAATTAAAGCATAGGTCGCTGCATGAGCCTTTGGAAAGGCATAGCTTGCAAATTTTTCAATTTGGTCAAAGAGGATCTTAGCCGTCCCTGGAGCTCCGCCCACGTTCTCTAAAATGCCATCAATAAAGCGTTTGCGTTGGGCATCCATTTCCGACTTGATTTTTTTCCCCATAGCGCGCCGCAAAATATCAGCAGCTCCTAGAGTATATCCTGCAAGATCTCGGGCAATGCGCAACACATGCTCTTGGTAGACGATAACCCCATGAGTTTCCTCTAAGATAGGCTTGAGCTCTGGATAAAGGTAGCTGACCTTTTCTTCTCCATGACGGCAAGCAATATAGCGGGGAATATCATCCATCGGCCCCGGGCGATAAAGAGCGCCCACAGCAATAATTTCTTCAAATCGGTCAGGTTTAAGCTTGCGAACAACGTCTGTCATCCCGCCGCTCTCCACCTGAAAGATGCCAATTGTCTCACCTTGAATCAAAAGATCAAAAGTTTTTTCATCGTCCAAGGGCAGGGAGAGGATATCTAGCTCAATGCCGAGTTCTTTTAAATTTTCGACGGTTTGCTGAATAACGGTGAGGGTTTTCAAGCCTAAAAAGTCAAACTTCACAAGGCCCGCCTGCTCAACGTATTTCATGTTAAATTGAGTCGCAGGAAGGGGGGAACGCGGATCGTAATACAGGGGAACCATTTCATCCAGAGGTCTGTTGCCAATCACAACGCCGGCTGCATGGGTAGAGGCATGGCGGTAGAGGCCCTCTAATTGTTGAGCAATATCAAGAAGGTGCTGCACTTCTGCTTCCTGCTCGGCAATTTGTCTCAGTTGGGGCTCAATTTCAAGGGCTTCCTTTAAGGTAACCGGATGGGCAGGATTATTAGGAATAAGCTTGCAAATCTTATCCACTTGTCCATAAGGCATTTGTAAAACACGCCCCACATCGCGCAAAACGGCGCGGGCTTGAAGCTTTCCAAAGGTAATAATGTGAGCCACACGATCTTTGCCATATTTTTCGCGTACATAACGAATGACTTCATCACGGCGCTCTTGGCAAAAATCGATATCGAAGTCAGGCATACTGACTCGCTCGGGGTTCAAAAAACGTTCAAAAAAGAGCCCAAAACGCAAAGGATCAAGATCAGTGATGGTCAGGGACCAGGCCACAACCGATCCAGCACCTGAGCCTCGCCCTGGCCCAACAGGGATCTTTTGGGATTTTGCCCATTTGATAAAGTCAGCCACGATCAGAAAATATCCCGAGTACTTCATCTGTTCAATAACGCCCAACTCGTAGTCAAGTTGTGTTGTGTACTTCTCCTTGGTGGTATTTTTTTCTTCCTCACTCATTGAAGGGGTATAAACATAGCGTTCAAGCCGTTCCTTCAAGCCTATATGGGCTTGGGTACGTAGTTCCTTAACTTCGTCCTCACAGGGAAAGGTGGGGAGGATAGGCTCAATGGGCGTTAGAAGAAAGCTGCATCTTTGGGCGATAACACATGTGTTTTCAATAGCCTCAGGCAGATCTGCAAAAAGAGCCTCCATATCTTGGGACGATTTAAAACTATGATCCGGTGTTACTTGTCGTCTGTTAGGTTCGTTGACATAGGATCCCTCCGCAATGCAGAGGAGGGCGTCATGGGCTTCATACATTGAGGCATCAGGGAAGAAAGCCTCATTGGTAGCAACGAGGGGAATATTTTCTTGATAAGCAAGATTAATGAGAGTTTTCTCTAAATTCTCTTTTTCAGGCGTTGTGGGCCCTTGACGGGAAATTTCAATATAGAGACGATTTTGAAATAAGGTTGATAGTGTTTTCAGATAAGCGTCGGCCTTAAGGCCACGAGCGAGTCGTTTATTGAGTCCTCCCGTGTCTCCTCCCGTAAGGGCAATAAGTCCCTCATTCCAAAGGGCTAGTTTTTCAAAATCGATTTGAGGGTCTTCACCTTCCTTGCCATGTAAGTAGGTGTGGGAAACAATTTTAAGAAGATTTTGGTATCCCTTTTGGTTTTGAGCGAGGAGAACAAGGGTATCCGTTTCATTTTTAACAGCTCCCCTCTCAGAGGTGACTTGTATTTGACACCCCATGATAGGCTGAATACCTGCATCGCGAGCTACAAGAGAAAACTCCATAGCCCCAAAAAGGTTACCCGTATCTGTTATGGCAACAGCAGGCATATGATGCTCCTGAGCAAGAGCAATCAGTTTTTTTACAGGCAGGGCACCTTCTAGCAAGGAATAGGCGGTATGGACGCGTAAATGAACGAACATAATTCTCCTCTTTCCCTTTTGTTATACACGAAAAAAGTGGGGTGAACAGAGACATCTTGCCAGAAAGTTGAGAGTGGGGTATATAAAGATTTCTAAGAAAGTTTATGAATTAAAAAATACTTGTTATAAAAAGAAAAATAAGTAGTTTTTTGTTAAAAGGAATGTAAATGACTGAAAAATTTAACGTAGACGATGATTCAGTTCGCGGCCTAGCAAAGCTTCTCGAAGAAACAGGCCTTACGGAAATTGAATATCAAGTTGGAACGCACCGTATTCGTGTAGTTCGCAGTAATGTATCAGTTGTTTCCCACGCCGTTCCTACTCCTTCTCATCCTGCTTCTGCTTCTGCTCCTTTAAAAGAGACCTCCCCTGTGGAGACTCCTATAGTTCAAGGAGAAACCGTGAAGTCCCCTATGGTAGGGACGGTTTATTTATCAGCTGAACCGGGTTCAGCTGCTTTTATTAAGACTGGGGATTTAGTTAAAAAGGGAGATACCCTCCTAATCATTGAAGCCATGAAGGTGATGAATCCCATTCGTGCCCCGCGCGATGGAAAGGTTTTGTCAATTTGTATTGAAAACGCAAAACCTGTTGAATTTGATGAACCCCTCCTTATTCTCGAGTAGAAGAAAGATTCCTCCAACAAAGGATTGTGTTTTATGTTTAAAAAAGTTCTGATTGCCAATCGTGGCGAAATTGCCCTTCGTATTTTAAGAGCCTGTCGTGAGATGGGAATCAAAACTGTCGCTGTTCATTCAGCCGCTGACAGTGATGCTATGCACGTGCGTCTTGCCGATGAAAGCGTTTGCATTGGTCCTGCTGCGTCAAAAGACAGTTATTTAAATATACAAGCCATTCTCTCCGCAGCTGAACTTTGTGGTGTGGATGCCATCCATCCTGGGGTGGGCTTTCTTTCAGAAAATGCCACCTTTGCAGAAATGGTTGAAGAACATGAAATGGTCTTTATTGGACCAACGCCAGAGCATATTCGTTTGATGGGAGATAAAATCACCGCAAAAGAAACGGCGCTTGAACTTGGAATCCCCGTTGTTCCAGGCTCGGAAGGGGCTTTGGATCCTCAAGGAGACATTGATGAGGTTGCAGCGCGTATTGGCTACCCTGTTTTGATTAAAGCGGCCTCTGGCGGAGGCGGCAAGGGAATGAAGGTTGCTCAAAATGCAGCGGAAATTGAGCAATCTTTCCGCCTGGCGCGTGCTGAAGCAAAGGCTTGTTTTGGTAATGACGAAGTCTACATGGAAAAATACTTAAACCATCCTCGTCACATTGAGATGCAATTAATTGCAGACAACCATGGAAATGTGGCCCATTTAGGAGAGCGGGATTGCTCCCTTCAACGTCGCCATCAAAAAGTGTGGGAAGAAGCGCCATCTCCTGCCATTTCTTCAGAGCTGCGTGAAAAACTAGGAAAAGTGGTCACAAAAGCCATTAAAAAGCTGGGTTATCGTGGTGTGGGAACTATTGAATTTTTATATGAAGATGGCGAATTTTATTTCATGGAGATGAACACCCGTCTTCAAGTAGAACACCCCATTACGGAAATGATTACAGGCATTGACTTAGTGCGCGAGCAACTTCGTGTGGCAGCAGGTCTTCCATTAAGTTTCCGCCAAGAAGATATCACCTTTAAAGGTCATGCGATTGAGTGTCGCATTAATGCGGAAGATTCAAACACCTTTATCCCATCCCCTGGAAAAATTAATGATTACCTTACTCCAGGAGGTTATGGTGTTCGTGTGGATAGTCATGTGTACCAGGGTTATCAAATTCCGCCTTATTATGACAGTTTGATCGCCAAGCTCGTTGTCCATGGAGATACCCGGGAAGAATGCCTCCAGCGCGCCCGCAGAGCCCTTCATGAATATGTTATCACCGGGGTGAATACCTTGCTCCCGCTCCACTGTGACTTGGCGGAAGCCGATGATGTGGTGAGTGGAGACTATGACATTCATTGGCTCGAAAAATGGCTCGCCTCCCGCCTTCAAGAAGAAGCGGCGTAAACTTCCAATTTCAAGTAGAGTCAGCTTGCTTGCCCATAATCTAGAAATCGAGGTTATGTGCAACTTTGTGCTAGATAGTGTAGTCACGAGATAAAAAATATGACCCTCTCTCCGAAAAGCAAGAGAGGAAGATGAATTCCCATAGACGGCATGATATCACAGAGAAAGTATGGTCCTTGCTCGAGCCACATCTTCTAGGGCGTAAGGGCAGTTGGGGAGGCCTAGCTCAAGACAATCGACTCTTTATCAATGCAGTGTTTTGGATTATGAGAACAGGTGCTCCATGGAGAGATTTCCCCCGGATTATGGAGATTGGAGCAACACACACCGTCGTTTTATTCGTTGGCGAGACAGGGGGACATGGGAAAAGCTTTTGGAAATCCTTATTGATGCTCCTGATTATGAATGGTTGATGATTGATGCCTCGCACTGCAAAGTGCATCCACATGCAGCAGGAGCAAGGGGCGGCAATCAAGATCTGAGCCGCACAAAAGGGGGCTCAACACAAACTTGCATTTGGCCGTGGATGTGCATGGTATGTCGGTCAGGGTTATTATTACACAAGGTACAATAGCAGATTGCACTCAAGCAAATCGTTTAATTGAAGGTATTACGGCAGAACAGTTACTCGCTGATCGCGGGTATGATAGCGATGCTATTGTAAATCAAGCCAATCAACAAGGCATGCAAGTCGTCATTTCAGCAAGGAAAAATCGTAAAGAACTTCGTAAATATGACGCTGATCTTTATAAGCTGAAGCATTTAGTAGAGAACGCTTTTCTGCATTTAAAACGTTGGAGAGGAATTGCCACACGATATGCTAAAAACTCAGCCTAACAAAATATCGCTATAAGGTACTCACTCATGAGATACGTTACCGTATCGGAGACATAACCCATCAGATTTGCACCCAATTATGTGTAAAGATTATTAAAGGTGTCATGTCTAATAATCATGTGCATATGTTTGTCGAGATTCCTCCAAAACTATCGGTGAGTGACTTCATGCGCCGTGTTAAGGGGTGCGCCTCCCGAAAAATACAACAGGAATTTCCAGAACTATGCAAACGCTAATGGGGGCAAAGATTTTGGGCAAGAGGATATTTCTGTACAACCAGCGGGAATGTTACCAATGATGTTATCCTCAATTACATTGAAAATCATACCTAAGAAGAACCTACCGGCAATCGCCGGTAGGCATTCAGTTTAGAATTGGCCACGTTGATGGCCTGTTATTTACACTCACTCAGGCAGATTTTTCTTGCATCAAGGCACTTCTGCGAACACGCTGCAGCATCAGGCTTGGAACTAGCTGGATCAGGGCACTTACTTTCGCATATCCGGTCCTGTTTCCAACAAGCTGCTTTGCAATCATTGATTTTATCGTCGCTCATTGCGATGAGACTCCCGCTTGTAAATATTATAGAGAAGGTGGCCACTACCAGACCTTGGAGTAATCTCTTATTCATAATGATTTTTCCCTTTATTGTTTTCAATTGTTTTGGAATCTGTTATTGAAAGAGAGGCATCTCTTCTTTCTAATTCAATTCCATTTACGTAAGTTAAACTATCTTCGTTAAAATATGCTTAATAAATAGAAAAAGATTTTAGAGAGAGGTTCAGAGATGAACATTTTTCCTGACTTAGTACAGATGAGAGGATGGAGATCTGAAAAATGAGAGAAAGGCTTGAAGAGGATTAAAAAAGCGGTCTGTAGTGCCCCAGATGAATATCATTTGTCATTTATTTTATACCGCTTTTCCTGTGGCAGGTTTAGGAAATTTTCTTTACCTGCTACTTGTTAGCAGTTTTATGATGTCTTAAGTTATTACGGCAGAACAGTTACTCGCTGATCGCGGGTATGATAGCGATGCTATTGTAAATCAAGCCAATCAACAAGGCATGCAAGTCGTCATTCCACCAAGGAAAAATCGTAAAGAACTTGGTAAATATGACGCTGATCTTTATAAGCTGAAGCATTTAGTAGAGAACGCTTTTCTGCATTTAAAATGTTGGAGAGGAATTGCCACACGATATGCTAAAAACTCAGCCTCTTTCCTTGCTGCAGTTCACATACGATGCATTGCTTTGTGGGCTAACATCCCGTGACTACACTATCTAAGAACCTTTTTTCTATTAAATCTTTGAAAGTGCCTTGCATTCTTTGACCCACACATCATAGGTGGGGTGATCCATGGCAGAAAGAGCTGGAGAGGTTGCAAACATCCATCCTGAGAAAAGATTCTGCAGTGTGCCGACAGGCTTTTCCTCGGAAATGACTACAAAGGCCATGGATTCTTGACGGTCATCGAGAGGAGCCTTTTCACAATGTTTTACAACGATTTTTAAGGTCCCAAATTCAATAAGTTTGCCAAGAGGAGCGTCAATGATAAAAACGCGCCCCGTTTGTTTATCGAGGCCTTGGAGCGTCACCCCATTGGTAATGATATTTTTTTCTTGGGCAAAAGCATCTTCTTCAGGAGGGCCCGTGATATCTGTTGAAGACAGGGAAGCGGTGTAATCTTTTTTATGGTCTTGCAGCTCGCTTTCCTTTTGGTCAGCATCAGATCCTGCAAGCTCATCTAAAAGAGCATCCATGGTTTGTCCATAAAGGGGAAGGCTAAGGCTTTGAAGAAGAAGGAAAAGAAAAAAGGTCAGACCTCTAATCACTGGACTGCCTCTTCCTTCTTCTCTTGAGCATTAAAGATAAATTTCCCAATAAGAGACTCAAGGCTCACCGCTGATTGGGTGTGAATAATCTCACCGCCGGGAGTGATATTAGCGTCCTCCCCACCGGGAACAAGAGCGAGATATTTCCCGCCTAAAAGGCCATCGCTGACAATTTCAGCGGCACTGTCGGTGGGAAGATTTACATGGGGTTCCAATGTTAAGTGAACAACCGCAAGGAAAGTTTTAGGATCCAGATGCAAATCCTTAATAGTGCCCACCTTAACGCCACTTAAACGTACATCGCTGCCACGTACGATCCCATCAATACGATCAAACTTTGCAATCACTTCATACCCCTTAGAGGGCTGCCACTGGCTGGTTGAATAAGCAAAAATAATACAAAAGGCAAAAACAACCAGGATAACAGCGCCCATCGTAACTTCGAGTACGTTCGTTTTCATTTTTTTACCTCCTGAGGGCGCCACGCTTGATAATCACCTGTGGCGGGTTTTCGTTTCCCCCTAGAAAAAAAGTGTCCTTTAGGGCGGTAAGCATAGGGAGTTCCTGAAAGATTGGGAAGATGTTTTTTTTCCCAAGACCAGCTTTCTTCAGCGCTAATGGGAACAGGCGTTTTTAGCATATGGTGAAGCCAACCATGCCATGCAGCAGGAACTTTTGAAGCTTCGGCCAGGCCTTTATAAATAACCCAGCGGCGCTCATGAAGATTTTCAGGGCCTTTTTCTCGGTAATAACGATTCCCAAATGAATCTTCACCAACAAGCTCGCCTTTAAACCAGGTCAACAGCTTTATCCATAACATAAAGTAATTAGCTCCATTTTCAATGCGTACTATGGCATTTTTAAAAGGTTTTGTCCACTCTCAAAGGCTTAAGTGATGTCAAGTGTAAAAGTTTGGATTTAAGCAAAAAATAAAATTGACCTGAGAGGGGAAATTTTTATAGTTATAAAGGCTTAGTCATTAGCACCCAAAAATCGTTACACCATAATAATCTACGTGAGAAGAGGGCTCTTTCATGAAAATCACGCGTCACTTTACCATTGAAGGCACCAATCCTTACAGTTTCTTTGACTTTAGGAAAACCGACAGCGAAATCCGCAATCCTGATGGATCGATTGTTTTTCGCCTTGAAGGAATTGAGGTTCCTGCCTCTTGGTCCCAGGTAGCAGGTGACGTTTTAGCCCAGAAATATTTTCGTAAAGCCGGCGTTCCCCGTGCATTAAAAGCGGTGAAAGAGGACGGTATTCCCTCTTGGCTTTGGCGCAAAGAAGTGGATAAGGCTGCTCTCTCTAAGTTTCCTGAAAAGGAGCGCTATGGCAGCGAAATGACCGCAACCCAAGTTTTTGATCGTCTTGCTGGCTGTTGGACTTATTGGGGCTATAAGGGCGGCTATTTTGACAGTGAAGCGGACGCTAAGGCTTATTATGATGAAATGCGTTATATGCTCTGTGCACAGCTGTGTGCTCCAAATTCTCCTCAATGGTTTAATACAGGTCTCTTTTGGGCCTATGGAATTAATGGTCCGGCCCAAGGTCATTTCTATGTTGATTATAAAACCGGTAAATTAACAAGCTCCACTTCTTCCTATGAACATCCTCAACCTCACGCCTGCTTTATTCAAAGTATTGGCGATGATTTGGTGAATGAAGGGGGAATTATGGATTTGTGGGTGCGAGAAGCGCGCCTGTTCAAATATGGATCAGGAACGGGCTCTAACTTCTCCAACTTAAGAGGTTCAGGCGAGTCCCTCTCTGGCGGTGGCGTTTCCTCGGGGATGATGAGCTTTTTGAAAATTGGTGATAGAGCCGCGGGAGCTATTAAATCAGGCGGCACAACACGCCGGGCTGCTAAAATGGTTGTGGTGGATGTGGACCATCCAGATGTTGAAGAATTTGTGAATTGGAAAGTTTTAGAAGAACAAAAGGTTCTCGATCTGGTTGTGGGCTCAAAAATTGCTAAAAAATATCTCTCTGCCATTCTTGCTGCATGCCAAGAAGGGCAAGGAGATGAGCGGTTTAATCCACGGGAAAATCCTACGCTTTTCCAAGCCATAAAAAGTGCACGAGCTATGCAGATTCCTGAAAATTACTGCCAACGCATTATACAATTTGCTCGTCAAGGCTATACCCACATGGACTTTCCTGAATACGATACGGATTGGGATTCAGAAGCTTACCGGACAGTATCAGGTCAAAATTCTAATAACTCTGTGCGGGTGACGAATAAGTTCCTCCATGCAGTTGTTGAGGGAAAAGACTGGGATCTTTTGTCAAGAACGGATGGAAGTGTTCAAAAAACACTTCATGCTCGTGATTTATGGAATGAAATTGGCCATGCGGCGTGGGCTTCCGCTGATCCCGGACTTCAATATGATACGACGATTAATGAATGGCATACCTGTCCAGAATCAGGGCGGATTCGAGCTTCCAATCCTTGCTCTGAGTATATGTTTTTGGATGATACGGCGTGTAACCTTGCGTCCCTTAACCTTGTAGCCTTCATGAACCATCAAGGAAAATCCGCCAAAGCAGGTGATCTTCATTTTGATACCAAAGCTTTTGAGCATGCGGTACGTTTGTGGACCTTGGCTCTTGAGCTTTCCGTCATGATGGCCCAATTTCCTTCCAAAGAAATTGCCATCCTTTCCTATGAGTTCAGGACATTAGGCCTCGGCTATGCCAATATTGGTGGCCTTTTAATGGCCTCTGGCATTCCTTATGGGAGCCCAGAAGGGCGAGCCGTCGCAGGGGCCATTGCGGCGCTGATGACCGGTGTGTCTTATGCTACCTCTGCAGAGATTGCGGGGGAACTGGGGGCTTTCAAGCACTATAAGTTAAATGAAAAAGAAATGTTGCGGGTGATGCGTAACCACCGCCGTGCTGTGTATGGAGAACATGAAGGCTATGAAGGTCTTGAAATTGCCCCTGTTCCCTTAGAAGAAAAAGATTGTCCGTGCCCTGCACTCTTAAAAGCCTCTCGTCATGCCTGGGATCGGGCGCTAGAGCTTGGTAAAGAACATGGTTATCGAAATGCACAAACCACCTGTATTGCCCCTACAGGTACTATTGGACTTGTTATGGATTGCGATACAACAGGCATTGAACCGGATTTTGCCTTGGTTAAATTTAAAAAATTGGCAGGAGGCGGTTATTTCAAAATTATAAACCGTCTTGTACCTCAAGCTCTTGAGGTCTTGGGGTATTCAAAGACTCAGATTGATGACATCATCCAATATGCAGTCGGCCACGGAACCCTTGAAGGGGCGCCGGGGGTTAATTTTAAAGTCCTGCGTGCCAAAGGATTTACGGATCGGGAAATCGATCTCTTGAAGGAAAATTTGAGGGCTGCTTTTGACATTAAATTTGTCTTTAACCGGTGGACCTTGGGCGATGAATTTTGCCGAAAAACATTGAAACTCACTGACGCTCAACTCAATGATGTGCGGTTTGATCTTTTGGTTCATTTAGGGTTTAAGGCGGAAGAAATTGATGCTGCTAATGCTTATTGTTGTGGCACCATGACCGTAGAGGGCGCGCCTCATCTCAGAGAAGAATATTTACCTGTCTTTGATTGTGCAAACCCTTGTGGCCGTATTGGAAAGCGTTGCCTTTCCGTTGAAAACCACATTCGGATGATGGCGTCTGTTCAGCCTTTTATCTCAGGTGCTATATCGAAAACCATTAACATGCCTAATTCCGCTACTATTGAAGAATGCAAGGATGCCTATCTTCTGTCATGGAAATTGGCGCTTAAGGCCAATGCCTTGTATCGGGATGGGTCAAAACTGTCCCAACCGTTGAGTTCATCTCTCTTGGACGATGAGGTTGCGGAAGAGCTTTTTGACATGTCTGCTCCTGAAAAAGCTAAAGTCGTTTCAGAGAGAGTTGTTGAGAAGGTAGTGGAGCGTTTCCTTCATCGGGCTCAGCGGCAAAAACTTCCCAATCGTCGCAAGGGGTATACACAAAAGGCTTCCATTGGTGGACACAAGGTTTACTTGCGTACAGGCGAATATGATGATGGTCACTTGGGTGAGATCTTTATCGATATGCACAAGGAAGGCGCGTCTTTCCGCAGTTTGATGCATAACTTTGCAATGGCGATTTCCATTGGACTTCAGTATGGCGTGCCTTTGGAAGAATTCGTGGATGCCTTTGTCTTTACACGCTTTGAGCCTTCAGGACCTGTTGTTGGCAATGACACTATCAAGATAGCGACGTCCATCTTGGATTATATTTTCCGTGAAGTTGCTATCTCTTATCTTAGTCGGACTGATTTGGCTCATGCGGAGCCCGTTGATTTGCGCCCTGATACTATTGGCCGCGTTGATGCAGAAACAGGGAGTGTTGCGAATAAAAGTAAAAAGTTGGGTGAGATCGTCAACAGCCTTATGAGTAATGGGTATGTGCGGAACAATGTTTTTGTCATGTCTCCCGCTAATAAGGATCAAGACTCTTACCTGTTGCATGAAGCGGCCACAGGGACGGAGGCCACAAAGCCAGTTATGGGGTCTGGCACAACAATTTCAGAAGTTGAAGACCGCCGTTTTCAAGCGCGCCTGAAAGGGTATGCAGGGGACGCTTGTGGTGAGTGTGGTAATTTTACCCTTGTGCGCAATGGAACTTGCTTGAAGTGTGATACTTGTGGCGGTACGACAGGTTGCTCCTAAACCAGTTAAGCTATTTCCGCTCATAGATACCAACAAGGACGGCCTTGGCCAGCTCATGGTTGCGCACCTCATTTAAAAGGTCTTCCTTTGTAGTGTTATCGGGCAATTGAACAACCGTATCTAATGCATAAAGGGTAAAGAAATAACGATGAGGGCCGTGCCCCACGGGTGGCATAGGGCCACCATAGCCTGCATTTCCCCAGCTATTAATTCCAGTACGAACCTCAGGGGGAAGATTTTTTAAACCCTCTGCAATGGTGGCAGTAGAAGGGGGTATGTTATAAATAACCCAGTGATCCCACGTTTTATGAGGGGCATCGGGATCATCACAGACAAGTGCAAGAGAGCAGGTTCCTTCTGGAATATCTTGCCACCTGAGCGGTGGGTTTATATCTTTTCCTTCACCCGTATATTGAACGGGTATCCTCTCATTAGGACCGAAGGCTGAGCTGTTAAGTATCATGAATAATCCTCCCTTTTTTCTTAGCATAGCAGAAAAATTATCAATCTAAAATAACCCTAATTTTACCTTCTTCTGAAACGCCTTGATTTCAAAGGTTTCTTAGGAGCAACTTTTCTTGCAACAGGCCTTTTTGGTACGGTCTTTCGTACAGCGGGCTTTTTAGGCACAGGCTTTCTTACAGCAGGTCTTTTAGGTGCGGGTTTCCTGACAACAGGTTTCTGAGGCACAGGCTTTCTTACAGCAGGTCTTTTAGGTGCAGGTTTCCTGACAACAGGTTTCTGAGGCACATCCCTTCTTACAATAGGCCTTTTAGGTGCAGGTTTGCTAACAATATGTTTAAATTTTCGATCTAATAACTTTTGGGCTGCGTATAAATCAATTGATTTGTACTCTTCATTATTAAAAGGCCACCACCTCTCATAAATGACCTTTTTACCAGAATCCTGCAAAATATCTAAGAGAAGATCTGGTGATCCATAAGGATATCCTTTATCTAAAGCATGTTGTAGTAAAAGAAGGTACCCCCCTGCAGCTACAGGAGATGAAAATGAAGTTCCGCTAACAAGTTTATTTGAATCACACTTGGCGTGAACAGGGATGTCCACACCTGGGGCAAGCAAAAAGCGGCGCTTTGTTTTAGTATCAGGAAGTTGGGAAAAACTTGCAACTTCTTCTTCTCCATTTCTTTTATATCCTAATGCTCCAGCGAAAAGAATTCCTTTCCCTTTTAGCCTTTCAAATAATTTTTGTTCGTTTGACTTAACGAACATTCCTTTCAACTTATCCCACATATCATGAATACGATGAATAAGACCTGGGCTACTATCATTACCTGCAGCTATAAAAACAGTAATTCCTTGTTTCACAGCGTCGGCAATGGCCTCCATACCTTCCTGGTTTAAGCTTGATAAGCTAAAACTCATATTAATTACGTTTACTTTGTGAGCAATGGCCGTACGAATGGCTTTTGTTAGCTTGTGTGATGCGTTTAAATTTAGGTCGTTGTTAAGAACCAATGTATCGATAGGAAGAAGCTGAACCTTAGGGGCAACGAGATGGAGAGCTTCCATAACTCCTGAGCCATGGTTGCTAGCATCTTTTTTTGTAAAAAGATCATACCAAGCTTTCCTTATCTTTAAAATTTTATTTTTTTTGTTTTCAGCGTCTAGGTATGGCTTGAGCTGATCGATTTGCCTTTGAATTAGATCTCGTTCATTTTGTGAGCGAGCAAAGTTTTTTTGCCAGATAAGTGTACTATTTCTATTAAAATAGACCCGGCTCTCATTGTAATTTTCATTCAGAGCAAGACAATAAGGATTGCCTGGTTGAAGAGCATCAGAATGAATAACGCCTTTGTCAGCAAGAAGTTTTGTGTAGTTGGGATTAAAGCAGGAATCGATGATCGCCGCTTTGAGTGGTGTTCCATTTTTTAATCGCCCCTTCACTTCATCTAAATGAAGAAAAGCAGCGTTGGTTGCTCGACCAGGGTTTACTGCGTGAGATCCGCTAGAATGAGTCTCAAAAATATAAGAGGGGTCATGAACATGATTTTTTCCCCAGAGCATAGGTACAGGAGAGAAGAAAAGAAATCCTAAACAGAATAGAAAACGAGAAAACTGAACTATCATAACTTTACAAAAAATTACACACTGTAACATTTTATTTAGCAAACGCAATGAAAAATGCAAGTAATTTTTATTCTAGGAGATAATTTTAAAAATTGTGAATTGTTAACTCTTTTTTAAGAATTATGTTGCATACTTTTGGCTCACAGAAAAAAGTAGCAGGGGGCTGCTTAAGAAATTCTACAGGAATTTAGAAAGGTTATACCAACCACCCCCACTAAATTTAAATACAAAAATTACCCGACGATATCCAGCTCACTGAAGAAAAAGGCTATTTCAATGGCTGCGTTTTCTTGGCTGTCAGACCCATGGACAGAGTTAGCCTCGATGGATTCTGCAAACTCACGGCGGATAGTGCCTTCGTCTGCATTGGCAGGGTTGGTGGCGCCCATTACATTGCGGTAGTGCTCAACGGCATTTTCTCCCTCAAGAACTTGAGCGACAATAGGCCCTGAGGTCATAAAGGCACAAAGGTCATTGAAAAAGGAGCGCTCTCTGTGAACGGCATAGAACCTTTGGGCTTCCTCAAGGCTAAGATGAAGGCGTCTTTGAGCAATAATGCGAAGGCCGCTTTTTTCAATTTTCTCATTCACAGCACCTGTTAAATTACGGCGTGTTACGTCAGGTTTTAAGATAGATAATGTACGTTCCATTGATAAATCTCCAAGTTTAAAAGTTGTCTTTCTATAACGCTAAATGACGCGGAAGGGAACCCTCTTCCTGAAGAAGACGTATTTTTTCATCAAGACCCCAAAAATAGCCCCCCAATTGATTGTTGCTGCGCAGGATCCGATGACAAGGGATAAGAGGAGAAATAGGGTTCGCACCCACTGCATTGGCCACAGCTCGCACGGCTTTAGGGTGCCCAAGGTGGGTGGCCAATTGTTGATAACTCCAGGTTTGCCCCTTTGGGACGTCTAAAAGAGCTGTCCAGACCTCTTGCTGTAGCCGCGTTCCCACAAGAAGGCAGGAAAGGGTGGATTCCAATTCGAGAGGTTTTTTAATTAAGGTATGCTTTCGAAAACGCTTTAAAATAATTTGAGGCGAGGGGACGGACTTTAAAGTCAAAGCGCAGACTTTGCCGTCAAGTGTTTTAACGGAAAACCACGTTTGATCTTCCCCATAGGTTAGGGTTGGATAGGTCTTTAAAAACAAATCCTTTGGCATAAAACTGAGCTGGAGTTGGGGTGTCATAAGGTGTTCACAAAAGTTGATTTTTTTCCAATTTGCCTTATTATAAAGAATAGTAGTCTAAATGCAAGAAAGAGAGTCCCGTCGTGTTTGCCAGTCAACGTATGTCGCGCATAAAACCATCTCCTACTCTTGCTGTCTCAGCGCGAGCGGCTGAACTGAAGGCCCAAGGACAGGATATTATTAGCCTTGGGGCTGGGGAGCCGGACTTTGATACGCCCGATCATATTAAGCTTGCAGCCACAATAGCTCTTTCCGAAGGAAAAACAAAGTACACTGCTGTCGAGGGTACGGTGGCTTTACGTCAAGCCATTGTGGAAAAGTTTAAAAAAGAAGATGGCCTTGATTATGATTTAAATCAAATCATTGTTAGTGCAGGAGCAAAGCAAGTCATTTTTAATGCCTTTCTTGCATCCCTTGATCCAGGAGATGAGGTTATTATCCCCGCTCCCTACTGGGTTTCTTATCCTGATATGGTTGAAATTGCGGAAGGAATCCCCGTTATTGTCAGGTGCTTGCCTGAGGGAGAGTTAAAATTAACTCCGGATCTCTTAAGTGAAGCTATTACGCCGAAATCAAAATGGCTTATTTTGAACTCACCTAACAATCCGTCTGGTATGGCGTATAGCCGAAAGGAGCTTGAAGCTCTTGCGGAAATTATTCGAGATGTCCCTCATTTGAACGTTATAAGTGATGACATTTACGAACGATTAATTTTTGATGGGTTAAAATTTGCTACCCTTGCTCAAGTAGCCCCTGATCTGAAAGATCGTATTCTGACCGTCAATGGGGTGTCAAAAACCTATGCTATGACGGGATGGCGGATTGGGTATGGAGCAGGTCCTGTGGAACTTATTGATGTGATGGCCGTCTTGCAATCTCAATCTACATCTAATGCATGTACCATCTCTCAAGTGGCTGCTGTGGCTGCCCTCAAAGGACCTCAGGACTTTATTAAAGAGTGGTCAAAGGTTTATACTGAAAGACGCGATGCAGCCCATGAGATTTTGAGCCAAACGCCAGGGCTCCATTGTTTTATGCCCCATGGGGCTTTTTACCTTTATCCCTCTTGCGTTGAATTAATGGGGAAAAAGACACCTGCAGGGACTATTATTTCAAGTGATACGGATATAGCAACTTACCTTTTGAACTCGGTTGGGGTGGCTGTTGTACCAGGGATCTCTTTTGGATTGTCTCCTTATTTTCGAATTTCTTATGCGACGGATACAAAGCTTCTTCTTGAAGGATGCCGTCGTATTTCTCAAGCGATTAGCTTGTTGAGGTAAATTTATGATTCATGGTTGGGTTGTGGTGGACAAGCCTTTAGGAATGTCCTCAGCTATGGTTGTCGCAAAAATCAGGCGTCTCTTTAAGATAAAAAAAGTAGGGCATGGAGGAACGTTAGATCCGATGGCAACCGGCGTTTTGCCGATCGCTCTGGGTGAGGCTACAAAAACCCTCTCTTATGTATTAAATGGCCGTAAGGCGTATCGTTTTGAAGTAAAATGGGGAGAAGCGCGCACAACTGATGATCGGGAAGGGGAGGTGATCACCACCTCAAACAAAAGGCCTACTGAAGAAGAAATTCAAAAGGTGCTACCTCTGTTTAAAGGAAAGATTCAACAAGTTCCACCCCCTTACTCAGCGCTTAAGATTGACGGAAAGAGAGCTTACGCTTTAGCTAGAGAAGGCAAGGAAGTTATTTTAGAGCCAAGAGAAGTTGAGATTGAATCATTGGCGCTGCTGCAAGTCTCGCCCGATTCAGCTCTTTTTGAGGTGACGTGCAGCAAAGGTACTTATGTGCGTAGTTTGGGGCGAGATTTAGCTCTTGCTTTGAGAACGGTTGGTTATATCTTATCCTTAAGACGCTTGATGGCGGGGCCCTTTCAAGAAAAAAGTGCGATTTTACTAGATTCTCTTCTCCAGATAGGGCATAACAAGGAGTTAAAGGCATATGTCTTGCCTCTTCAAGATGCGCTGGTCGACATCCTGGCTCTTGAGATTCAAGGCTATGACGCGGAAAAACTTCGTCAGGGACAAATCATTCCTACATCCCATGTAAGTGATGAAGAGGTGATATTAGTACTCTCAGAGGGAAATCCGCAAGCCCTTGCAAAGGTAAGGGCCGGGAAAATAGTTCCCATACGTGTGTTTAACTTAGATTAAGATAGGAGAATAAGATGTCGATAACAGATGTACGTAAGCAAGAGCTTATTAAAGAATATGCAACCAAAGCACAAGATACAGGGTCCCCTGAAGTTCAGGTCGCGGTCCTTACTGAAAGAATTAGTAACCTTACAACTCACTTGTCCGATCATAAAAAAGATTTTCACTCCCGCCGTGGACTTCTGATGTTAGTAAGCCGGAGGCGCCGGCTTTTAGATTATTTAAAGCGTGTAGAAGAGAGTCGTTATACAAAGCTTATCGAAAGACTCGGAATTCGCCGTTAGGATTACAAAAGGAATAGGAATCGAATGTTTAAAATTTACCGAAAAGAAATAGAATGGGGTGGGAAGAAACTTACCTTAGAGACGGGGAAAATTGCCCGCCAAGCGGATGGTGCTGTTGTCGTAACCTACGGGGAAACCGTTGTTTTATGTACGGTTGTGGCTAAAAAAACCACCATGCCTGATGTGGATTTTTTTCCATTGACTGTCCTCTATCAAGAAAAAGCTTTTGCTGCAGGTCGCATTCCCGGAGGCTTTTTCAAGCGTGAAGGCAAACTTAGTGAAAACGAAACCCTTGTTTCTCGGTTAATTGATCGTCCGATTCGTCCTCTCTTTGCGCCAGGTTTCCGTAATGACACGCAGGTTATTTGCACAGTATTAAGTCATGATATGGAAAATGCACCCGATATCCCAGCAATGATTGGCGCCTCAGCGGCGCTTACAATATCAGGCTTGCCTTTCTTAGGCCCCATTGTGGGTGCGCGCGTTGGTCTTATTGATGGTAAATTTGTTCTTAACCCTATGGTAGAAGAGATTCCTTTCTCTCAGCTAAATCTCGTTGTTGCAGGAACCGCTGATGGCGTTTTGATGGTGGAATCAGAGGCTCAAGAGCTTTCCGAGGCCCAAATGCTGGAAGCCGTGATGTTTGGCCATGAGCACTTTAAGCCCGTTCTTCAAGCTATTGTTGATTTGGCTGAGGAAAGTGCTAAAGAGCCTTGGGGGCTTCCTGCTGAGGATCCACAAAAACCTAAATTAATTGAGCGTTTGTACGAGCTTGCTGCTGATGATTTGAAGGCGGCTTATCAAATTAGAGAAAAAACTCATCGCAATGAGAAAGTTGCTATCATTAAGCAACAGACGGTGGAAGCTTTGATTGAAGAAGGTTTTCCCGAGACGCTTTCTGTGACTGAGTTTAAAGAGCTAGCAAAAGACTTGGTGCGTAATGAAGTTCTTCAAACGGGTAAGCGCATCGATGGACGAGATACAAAAACCATTCGTCCGATTGTATCTGAAGTAGGAATTCTTCCTCGTGCTCATGGAAGCGCTTTATTTACACGCGGCGCTACCCAAGCTTTTGTTGTAGTTACGTTAGGAACGGGCCAAGATGAGCAAACCATTGATGCCCTCGAAGGGGAATATAAGGAAAACTTTATGCTTCATTACAACTTTCCTCCTTATTCTGTTGGAGAAACAGGCCGTATGGCGGGCCCTGGACGGCGCGAAATTGGTCATGGAAAGCTTGCTTGGCGCGCGATTCATCCCTTGTTGCCAACAAAAGACATATTTCCTTACACCATAAGAATTGTTTCTGAAATTACGGAATCCGATGGTTCTTCCTCTATGGCGTCTGTTTGTGGATCTTCCTTGGCGTTGATGGATGCAGGCGTGCCGTTAGCGCGTCCTGTTGCGGGTATTGCCATGGGACTTATTAAGGAAGGCAAAGATTATGCTATCTTGTCTGATATTATTGGTGATGAAGATCACTTAGGGGATATGGACTTTAAGGTTGCAGGAAGCGAAGCAGGGATTACGGCTTTGCAGATGGACCTTAAAATTACCAGTATTGATCGTAACATCATGGAAACGGCCCTTGAGCAAGCCCATCAAGGCCGTCTTCACATCCTTGGAAAGATGGCGGAAGCCCTTGAAGGTGCTCGTGAAGAAGTGGGAGAATATGCCCCCCGTATGATTACCTTTACCATTCCAAAGGAGAAAATTCGTGAGGTTATTGGTACCGGTGGAAAAGTAATTCGTGAGATTTGCGAAACAACTGGCGCTAAGCTTGATATTTCCGATGATGGCACATTGAATATTTCTGGGCCTAATGCAGAAGTTATTCAAGCCGCTGAAAAACGTGTTCGTAGCATTACGGATGAGCCTGAGATTGGCAAAATCTACAAAGGTAAAGTTGTTCGCGTCGTTGATTTTGGTGCTTTCGTGAATTTCTTTGGCAGTCAAGATGGCCTGGTGCATGTCAGTGAGCTTGCTCCACGGCGCGTTGAAAAAGTCACGGATGTTGTGAAAGAAGGCGATGAAGTTTTTGTCAAAGTCTTAGAAATGGATAGTCGCGGGAAAATTCGTCTTAGTATGAAGAGCGTCGATCAAAAGACAGGAAACGAAATTACTGCTGACGCAAAAAGTCCATCGGTTGAAGCCTAAGTTATTAATAGGAGGCAAAAAGCGTTGAAGCCGCTTAACTCTATACGTATTTCCGGTCAGGAAGTTCTTCCTTTTGTTGAAGGAGGGAAAGGCATTTCCATCTCTAATGGCGAAAGCTCAGGCGCATGGTCAGCAGCAGGAGGCGTAGGGACCTTTTCTGCTGTAAATGCGGATGCTTTGGATAAGAATGGAAATTTGATCCCCATTATTTATAAGGGGAAAACGCGAAAAGAACGCCATGTTGAACTTGTTCAATATTCTATTCAAGGCGGCATTACCCAAGCCAAGATTGCCTCGGAGCGGTCCAATGGGCAGGGTCGTCTCCATATGAACGTTCTTTGGGAGATGGCAGCTGTTGAAGAAATTCTTCACGGTATTTTAGAGGAAGTAAGCCCTCTCATTCATGGGGTTACCTGTGGGGCAGGAATGCCCTATAAGATCGCCCAAATTACTGCAAGTTATGGCATTTATTATTATCCCATTGTTTCTTCCGGCCGTGCCTTTCGAGCCCTGTGGAAACGCGCCTATCACAAGTTTCCTGAATGGCTGGGGGCTGTTGTTTACGAAGATCCTTGGCGTGCAGGTGGCCATAATGGGTTGAGCAATAGTGAAGATCCTGAAGTTCCTGAAGATCCTTATCCACGGGTTTTGGAGCTGCGTCGAGTTATGCGTGAATTTGGCCTGGGTCATGTTCCCATTATCATGGCAGGAGGTGTATGGTATTTAAGAGAATGGGAAAACTGGATTGATAATCCAGAGCTTGGACCAATCGCTTTTCAATTTGGAACGCGGCCTCTATTGACTCAAGAAAGCCCCATCTCGGATGCTTGGAAAAAGCGTCTTTTGACCCTAAAGCCTGGAGATATCTACCTCAATCGCTTTAGTCCGACAGGTTTTTATTCTTCAGCTGTCTCCAATCCTTTCTTGGATGAATTGAAAGAGCGTGCTGTGCGTCAAGTCGCTTATTCCGTGACCCCTGTGGGAGATCATACGGAAGGTTTTCCCGTAGGTGCTCGTGGAAGACTGGTTTATCTAACGGCTCATGAGAAAGAAATGGCTGAGGCTTGGACAGCCCAAGGCTTTACCGAAGCGATGCGGACACCTGATTCTACCTTGATTTTTGTAACTCCCGAAAAATCTAATGAGATTTTAACGGATCAAATCAATTGCATGGGTTGTTTGAGCGCTTGCCTTTTTAGTAACTGGGCTCAGAATGAATCCAGCTCAACGGGCCGTAAAGCAGATCCCCGCTCATTTTGTATTCAAAAAACTCTTCAGGCCATTAGCCATAGTGAGGAAGTGGATACCCAATTGATGTTTGCAGGCCATGCGGCCTACCATTTCTCCGATGATCCCTTTTACGCCGGCGGCTTTATCCCCACCGTCAAGCAACTGGTTGAGCGTATCCAGACAGGGGATTAACCTTTATAGCCATCGCTTTTTAAGTTTCGGGTGCCCCCTAATCAGCCTTCTATTTCGCTTCTTACACATCTTACACCAAGGAAAACAACGTTTTTTCGTCATTGCGAGAAGAGTCGAAGACCCGACGAAGCAAGCCATCTTTCAAATGAATCCATGGATTGCCCTACCTAGTTCCCCGCATTCGCGGGGACAGGCTCGCAATGATGTCGAGAAAAATGTGTTAAGATAAGATGCTTGAAGGAATATGATTGTCAAATTGAACAAATTTGTTCAATATAGTGAATAAAATTGTTCAGTGTAATGAACAAAAATGGAGCGTAAATGTATCAACGACCTATTTTTGAAACCCTATTCAAGCGGTTGCAGGAGCCGCGTAACTTCATTCAAGTGCTGTTAGGACCACGTCAAGTTGGAAAAACAACCTTAGCTGTGCAGTTGAAGGAAGCTTTGTCCTATTCTTCTCACTATGCCTCTGCTGATGAACCTGTTTCCCATGGCTTTTCCTGGATCGAACAGCAGTGGGAAATTGGACGTTTGCGAGCTCGAGAGGGTAAGAATAATGAAGGGGCTTTGCTCATTTTAGATGAGGTACAAAAAATCCCTCAGTGGTCAAGTATGGTAAAAAAACTGTGGGATGAGGATAGTCTCCATAATGTAAATTTAAAAGTTATGATCTTGGGCTCATCCACGCTCCTTATCCAATCAGGTTTAATAGAGAGCCTTGCGGGGCGATTTGAAGTTACTCCTATCTCCCATTGGTTTTTTAAAGAATGCCGTGATGCTTTTGGGTGGTCGTTGGATCAATATATTTTCTTTGGGGGATATCCGGGAGGAGCCAAGTTGATTCACGATGAGAAAAGATGGGCTCGTTATATTGTTGATTCGCTGATAGAGACAAGTATTCTCAAAGATATCATGATGATGGAGCGTATTCATAAGCCCGCACTCTTAAGGCAGGTTTTTGAGTTGGGATGTCAGTATTCAGGGCAGATTCTTTCTTTTCAGAAAATGATGGGGCAGCTTCAGGAAGCTGGAAATGCGAGTACCTTAGCCCATTACTTAGATCTTTTGTCCGGAGCGGGGCTTCTAACAGGCTTATCTAAATTTTCCATTGAGCATGTGCGTCAAAAAGCTTCCAGTCCAAAGCTTCAAGTCTTGAATACGGCTCTTATGTCAGCCCAGGGAACTGCTACGTTTCAAGAAGCACAACTCGATCGTGAAGAGTGGGGCCGACTTGTCGAATCAGCCGTAGGGGCGCACTTGGTCAATTCAATGCTCGGAACATCCATGGAACTCTTCTATTGGAGGGAGGGGAACAAGGAAGTTGATTTTGTAGTGCGTCATGGACAAAAAGTACTTGCCCTTGAAGTAAAGAGCAGCCAAAAATCAACAAGTCTCCCTGGAATGATGAACTTCACAGAGAAGTTTCAGCCCCTAAAAAAGCTGCTGGTTGGAGGGCAAGGCCTCTCTATTGAAGAATTTCTGCTTACCCCTCTAGAAACATTATTAGGATGAACACGGATAAATTGAGCTTTACCTTAAATTAACTTTTCTCTGTTAAAATAACTTAAGATGGGGAGAGAAGATGATTCTATTCTTTGCGTTTTTATTTTTTGTTTTGGCTCTTATTGCGGGCCTTTTGGGCTTTACTGATGTAATGGTGTCCTCTGCTGAGGTTGCGCAAATATTATTCTTCATTTTCCTTGTTCTATTTATCTTTTCACTTGTGCTTTTTATCTTGCGAAAAATGGGCGAGGCGATTTTCTATACCTTAAAGGGAGGAACGAATATGCTTGCTTGGATTTTTACCTTCTTCATTGTGGCTATTATAGCTGGTCTTTTGGGCTTTACAGGCATTATGGCAACAGCAGCTGGAGTTGCAAAAATTCTCTTTTATATTTTCATTGTCCTTTTTGTGGTTTCCGTTGTTGTTCAATTGTTTCAAAGTTCGAAAAGGGATAGATAATCAATTCTTTTTTGAAATTTCTTGCATCTCGCAGCTAACCTTATTAGGTTAGTCCCAAACAAGCCTGGGCAAGTGATTTGGAATGGATTATCCATCATTTTTTAAGAAAAAGCTCCAAGATATCAAAGCAGAAGGCCGTTATAGGGTTTTTGCGGATTTGGAGCGTTGTGCCAAGGATTTTCCCTATGCCTTTTATTACAACGATGGAAACCCTCGTCGCGTTATCGTGTGGTGTGCTAATGATTACTTGGCCATGGGACAAAATGAGAAAGTTCTGGAGGCTATGCAAAGTGCTATTGGCCGTGTTGGCGCTGGGGCAGGGGGGACCCGCAATATTTCGGGCACGAACCACTATCATGTATTATTAGAGAAAGAAGTTGCCGATCTTCATGATAAAGAAGCGGGACTGATTTTCTCCTCAGGGTATGTCTCTAATGAGGCTTCTGTTAGTTCTCTTGCTTCCCATTTGCCGGACTGTGTGGTCTTCTCTGACTCCCATAACCATGCTTCTATCATTCAAGGTATTCGCAATAGTAGGGCCCACAAGGAAATTTTCCGTCATAATAATCCTGCTCACCTTAAAGAACTTTTATCACGCTACCCTAAGGAGAGAGCCAAGCTCATTATTTTCGAGTCAGTTTATTCCATGGATGGGGATATTGCGCCTATTGAAGCCTTTTGCGATTTGGCAGAAGAGTTTAATGCGCTGACCTATATTGATGAAGTTCATGCGGTGGGGATGTATGGCTGTAAAGGGGGTGGTATTGCTCAAAGAGAGGGACAGAGTCATCGATTGAGCGTCATTGAGGGTACCCTTGGTAAGGCCTATGGAGTTGTGGGAGGGTATATTGCTTCATCCTCTGATCTTGTGGACTTTGTGAGAAGTTTTGCTTCCGGATTTATCTTTACAACTTCCATGCCGCCAGCGGTTGCCGCGGGGGCTCTGGCTAGTATTCAGCACTTGAAAACAAGTCAAGCGGAGCGAACAAAGCATCAAGAGAGGGTTGCAAAGGTGAAAAAGCGCTTGATTCAAGCGGGGATTCCTTTTATGCCAACAAGTTCTCATATTATTCCAATTATGGTAAGGGAAGCCCATCAATGTAAACTGGCCTCCGACATGCTTTTGAAAGAGCATAACGTCTATGTGCAGCCCATTAATTATCCAACCGTTCCCCGGGGTACGGAAAGGCTGCGCATCACCCCATCACCTGTTCATACGGATCAGATGATTGACGAATTAATTGACGCCCTTAAAAGCGTGTGGGATCACCTTTACATTGAATATGCGGCATAAAGCGAAGAGTATATGAAAAAATCTAATAAAACCTGTTGGACCATTACCGATGAATTTCCCGGCATGAAGAGTCAAGTCATGGGTCTTGCAGAAGCTATTGGTTTGCCAACATTTCATAAAACCTGCAAGAGACGATGGCCTTGGGGGTGGTTGAGCCTCCCTTGGGGAAATCCTCTTAACCAACTGACTCTAAAGAGTGATCCGTTGACACCTCCGTGGCCGGATCTGGTGATAACCTGTGGAAGGCGCTCAGCTCCTTTCGGGCTTGCCATTAAAAAACAAAACTCTAAGAAAATATTTTGTGTTCATATTCAAAATCCTTTGTTTAATCTAAAGGCATTTGATTTGATTATTGCTCCTGAACACGATCACCTGAAAGGGCCTAATGTTATCTCCACAAAAGGTGCCTTGCATAAGGTTACAAAGGAAAAAATTCAAGAAGGTGTTCAAACTTATGGACACCTATTTAAGAACTTTCCAAGGCCCTATTGTGTGGTTTTGATTGGGGGAAAGACAAACCATTATGATATGCCCTTGAAAGCTCTTGAGGAACTGATTCAAAGTATTTTACAAATTCGTGATATAACCCAAGGCAGTGTTTTAGTAACACCTTCTTTTCGTACACCTTTTAGAGATGTTTTGAAAAGGAGTCTTGAGAATGAGCCCAACGTCTTTCTTGCTGACTTTGAGAAAGTGAATCCTTATTTTGCTATGTTGGGGGTCGCAGATACTCTCTTTGTTACCGATGATTCAGTTAATATGATATGTGAAGCTTGTTTTACAGGAAAACCCGTTTATATTTTGCCACTACTCGATCATAAAAATACGAAGCCTAAAAAATTTATTGAGGAGTTGGCTCAAGAAAAAGTTGTTCGTATGTTTGAAGGAGAAGTTAATTCCTGGACATATAAACCCTTTAATGATACTGAAAAAATTGCGGTTCTTGTCCGCAAAGCAATGAATCTATAAGAGGAGCTGGTTATGAAGATCAAAACGTTTGCTAATCAAAAACCATGTACTTTTTTTAAAGCTCTTGGTCACCCGATGATCGCAAATCAGCTAGAAGCGTTGAAAGCAAAGCCTCTTCCTGCAACTTATGATCCTGAAGGCCATTTAGAAGATTTCCTTGCTATGACTGGACTTAAGCGTCCTGAAACAGTGTATGTTCAAGCGGTTGAGGCCTTAGATTCCCAGACAAAACTTCTGTCCCATATTAAAGAAGATAAGCCTTTAAAATTATTTATCCTCTCCTTTGATCCGGAAAAGCATCTCAGTCAAATGAGACATTGGCTTCCTGCTGGCTGTGAAATTACAAGTTTGAAGGATTTGCGTCTTCCTGATGCGATGTTAACAGATCCACAGAATTATTTATCCGATCTTAACTTTTCCACCAACTTTGCCTTTTTCCGAGAAGAAGGGGGCTGGCATACTCGGGTAAAAAGCGCCAACTGCTGGGCTAAATACGAATCAAAAGACTCCAAGCTTTACGCTATTCTTTTTGATGAGAAAGGGAAAAAGCTGGCTGCCTGGGAGGAAAATATTTCTCCTTCCGTCCATTCGATTGTGATTGAAAGTAGTGAAGTTAAAAAGCGTTTCAATTTACCCGATTTTACGGGACAACTTTTTCTTCATATCACTCAGACCAAGGGGCATAGCATTGTGAAATATGCTCTGGATACTTTCCATGACTCGGGCATGCTCTCGGTCACCCATGATGCCAACGCTTGGCCACCAGAATTTTTCTCTGGCCTTCCGGCGCCTCGTGAAGGTGAAAAGGTCATTCTTTGGCTTCAAAATAGTCACCCGGTTACTATTCCTGCCAAGGGGATAAGTTTAAACCTTATGGGCGATAAAACGGATGTTTTCTTAGATGAAGAAATTCCTCCCTTTGGTACTTTTGGCTTGGATGTGGCCTCTCTTTTTCCGAACGCAAAGTGGCCGCAGCAAATTGAGCTTCATGCTAAACACTACTTTGTGCGCCCCCGCTATGAAGTCATTAATGACAAGGGGTATCGCTGCATAGCCCATGTCAATGTGGAACGAGTTGATTTAAAGCCTGACCTAAAATTTAAGGATTTGAAGGCGGTGTTTGGGAAAGGTTATATTTTGCCGGCTCCATTTTTTGCAACGGACTCCTTTAAAACAACGCTTCTTCCAACGCCTATGAGCCGTGATCTTCCCTCCTTGCCTCTGAAGGTTTTAGTGTATGATAAGGAAGGAAATCTAAAGGCGGAAAAATCCCTCGGTAACCTTCCTCGGAGTCACCAAGAAGAACTGGTGGTAAGCGACCTAGTTCAATTGGGCCAGGATTATGGACATGTTGAGCTTGTGAACGATTTTGAAGTTGGAGAAGAGACAGATGGTTGGCTTCATGCTCTCTTCCGCTATGAGCATAAAACGCTTCCTGCTCAAGCAGAGACCAGCTTTGGTAGCCACATTTTCAATACGGCTGTGACCTATAAGACTGAGCCCCAATCCTATAAGGGAGGCGCTCCTGGACTGACTACAGGACTTTTCTTGCGGGTTGATGATGACATTGATACCTTTTGTCACCTGATTTACCCCACTTCAACGCCTTGGCACCCTGTATCCGATACAAAATTGATCCTTTATACAAAGGATGGAGAAGCGGTGACTGAAGCAGCTCTGAAGATTCCTCAAAGCGGCTCGCGCTTATGGGTTTATCAGGAAACCTTTGATGCTGCCGATCGTGAGAAGGCGCGTGGCGGATATGTTATCATTCAAGATAAAACCTGCCGCCTTTTTGGATACCATGGGCTGCGTCAAAAAGACGGTAGTTTTAGCCTTGATCATATGTTTGGATTTTAAAAGCTTATTTGGCTTAACAACTTAGTTGAGGACATGTTTTTTAATAAAACAGTGATATAGGGATAGGTTGAAGTTCTGCTCGAAACTTTTTTTCAATATTATCAAAAATATCTGAAAATTTTTTTCTTGATTAAAATCCTTAGGTTTTTTAGACTGAACTTATGACATTTAATAAACAGACCATTGAGACCTGTATTCTTTTTAAGCGACCTCGCAAAGCCTAAGTGCGTTCTCCGCGCCCATTTTGTTGACTTTTTCACATAATCATTACATTTAAAGGTTCTTTACGAATCAAAAGGTAGCTTATCATGACTAAAACAGTATTTATTGGATCCGCCTCTGGTTGGGGCGCGCAAGTGAGGGGGACGGAAAAAGGTCCCCAGATGTTTCAAAACTCTGATTTTTTGGCGTCATTTCCCTTCCTTTGGACATGGAAGGAAACCCTCTTTCCCTTGAAAACTGCTGAAGAGATTACCCTGCCTCCCGGGGTTTTAACTCTGCCTTACATTGAGGATATCTGCTTGCGGATCGCCAATTCCGTTGAAGAAACCATTAAAAGAGATGAACGTCCCGTTGTGATTGGAGGTGATCATGTGGTAGCGGTGGGAACCTGGGCAGGAGTGACTTATGGTCTTGAAGCAAAAGAAAAGTTTGGCTTGATTTGGGTGGATGCTCATATGGACGCTCACACCATGGAAACGACACCTTCTCAAGCCTATCATGGAATGCCTTTGGCCGTTCTCCTTGGGCATGGCGAGCCTTCTCTTGTCAATCTTTTGGACAAGGGAGCCGTCCTGCGTCCAGAGCATGTTTGTCTTATTGGCGTACGAAGTTATGAAGAGGGAGAAGAAACCCTTCTTAAACGGCTCGGAGTGCGCATCTTTTTTATGGAAGAAGTTGAGGAACGAGGATTTGAAGCCGTGTTCAAGGAAGCTCTGACTATTGTGAAAACAAATACAAATGGCTATGGTCTTTCCATTGATTTGGATGCTTTTGATCCTATGGAGGCTCCAGGGGTGGGAACTCCCGCGCCTCAAGGATTGAAACAAAGGGACGTTTTACCTTCCCTTGTCCAGATTCAAAGTGATCTTGCTTTGAAGGCTTTTGAGATCGTAGAATATAATCCAGACCGAGATAAAAATGATAAAACCCTCTATCTTATGCGGGATATCCTTTTGAATCTCTTATCAGCTAAGGGAGAATAAAAATGAATGTAAAGAGTTATATTGCTCGCGAAAGCGTTGTTTGTGCCAATACTTACACGCCTCTCCCTATAGTTTTACACAAAGGAAAAGGATCCTGGCTTTGGGATGTTGAAGGGAAAAAGTATCTGGATCTGATGACCGCCTATTCAGCAGTTAGCTTTGGTCATTCCCATCCACGGCTTGTAAAGGCTCTGAATGATCAAGCTCAACTCCTGGCGCTTCCCTCCCGAGCTTTTTTCTCGGACCAATTGGCTCCTATGATGGAAAAAGCCTGCGCTCTTTCAGGCCTTGATATGGGAATTCCTATGAATACAGGGGCGGAAGCTGTTGAAACAGCTGTTAAAGTTGCCCGCCGTTGGGGATACCAAGTCAAAGGCATTTCGGAAAATAAGGCTGAAATCATTGTGGCTGAAAATAACTTTCATGGCCGTACTACAACCATTATTAGTTTTTCAACAGAGCGATATTATCAAAAGGACTTTGGTCCCCTGACATCTGGCTTTAAAGCTGTTCCTTTTGGGGATGTTCAGGCCTTAGAAAAAGCTATCACGCCGAATACCTGTGCCTTTTTGGTGGAGCCCATTCAGGGGGAAGCAGGTATCATTGTGCCGCCCAAAGGCTATTTGAAGGAAGTGCGCCGTATTTGTACAGAAAAGAATGTGTTGCTTATTCTAGACGAAGTGCAATCTGGATTTGGTCGAACAGGAAAGGTTTTTACCTTTCAACATGAAGGCATTCAGCCCGATGGCTTGATTTTGGGCAAGGCCCTTGGGGGAGGGCTTCTTCCAATCTCCCTCTTTTTAGGTCGTCGTGAAATGCTTTCGTTGATGACACCTGGCAGTCATGGCTCCACCTTTGGGGGCAATCCTTTAGCGTGTGCTGTAGCCCAGGAAGTCATGAATTTATTGGTTGAGGAAAGATTGGCTGATCATTCGGCCAAAATGGGCGCTTATATGCTAGAACGCTTCAAGGAAATTCAATCTCCTTTTATTAAGGAAGTCAGAGGAATGGGCCTTTGGGCAGGTATTGAGTTTCATGAAAATCATTTGATGGCACGTAAAGTGTGTGAGAAACTGAGTGAAAGAGGAGTGCTCTCTAAAGATACACACGCAACGATTATTCGCATAGCTCCCCCTTTGAATGTGACGCAAGAAGAGCTGGATTTTGGACTCGATGTTTTTGAAGGTGTGTTAAAGGAAATGGAAAAAGAGAAATCGTAAGGTCATTTTATACTTGATGAATTTTGTGAGGTGCCCTAGGTTGAGGGCGAAATGAGGTGTTTATTATGACAATAACGTGTTCACAATTTCCGAATCTTCACATCATTAATCATCCTCTTATACAACATAAAATGACTCAAATGCGAAAGGCAGGTACACCGAAGCACGCCTTTCGGCAGCTCCTTCGAGAAATTGCTCTCCTTATGGGTTATGAGATTACTCGCGATCTTCCGTTAGGAACAGAGAAAATTTCGACGCCCCTTGCCACAATGAGGTCCCCTGTTATCATCGGCGCAACGCCTGTGATCGTTCCCATTTTACGTGCCGGCCTTGGGATGGCGGACGGTCTTCTGGAGCTGATGCCAGAGGCGGATGAGGGCCATATCGGCATGTATCGTGATCCCGTCACAAAGAAGCCCGTTGAATATTTGGTTAAGCTTCCGAAAGCCAATGGTCGCCTTTTCTTTCTTGTGGATCCTATGCTAGCGACTGGAAATTCGGCGGTAGCCGGCGTTGAGATCCTTTTAAAGCATGGAGTGGATCCTTCAAAGATTAAGTTCATTTCTTTGGTGGCCGTTCCTGAAGGCGTTACTGTTTTTAATGAAAAATTCTCGAATATTCCCATTTATACAGCTGCATTGGATGAGAAACTGAATGAAAAGGCTTATATTGTCCCCGGTCTTGGAGATGCGGGTGACCGCCTGTTTGGGACGTTGTAGACGCCAGGGTTTGTAAAGGATTTTCATCTTTCATTAACTTAGGAAATCCGTTAAAATGCTTTTCATGAATTTAAGAATGCGTAATTTTCAAAGATTGAGTCAAAAAGCCATAGCTCCCTTTATGGTTCTCTCTGTGATGGGATATTTTATTTATCACTCGATCCAAGGAGAGAGGGGGCTGTTGGCTTGGTTCAAACTTCAAGAACGCTTTCATATGGTGGAAAGTCAGCTTCGGGAGGTAATTTTTGAACGAGAAGAATTGGAGGAAAAAGTTCAAGCCTTGCGTCCTGAAAGCATCAATCGCGATCTCCTTGATCAACAGGTTCGTCAAAAGCTGGGGTACACTCATCCCGATGATGTAGTGATTTTGAGGTTAGATAATTCTGAATAGGATCTCTTCACTTATGCCATTAAAGCCGTTGCTCTTTCAGCAATCTTTGAAATATTTTCGCCAGCGTCTTTTATTTTTTGAATGCCTTGACCAATAATCTCTTCTGCAAGCTCAAGCAGGAAGGGCTCAAAACGGCAATGGGAACGCAACCATTTCTCTTGAAAAAGCATGTCTTTTTCAAGCTCTGTCCAAGTTGAAAGAGGCGCTTCAACGTGTTGGAGAAAAACTTCAATTTTATCTAGTGCATTGATAAACTTAGCCTCATAGGAGGCTTTACTTTCATATTCTTCCCAAAGAGTAAAAAACTCTTGTCCCAGGGGGCCTTCTATTAAAACACAGATTTTTTCCATAGCCATCTTCTCGGCAATAAACTTACTTTTCTTGGCTTCGAGAGTTTGGGTTTCAAAAACAGGAATGTCTCCGACTTCAGCCTCGGCTAAATCATGGAGAATGGCCATTTTTAGGCATTTTTCAAGGTTAACTTTTTGGGATAAACAAGGATAAAAAGTCATGACCATAAGGCTCATGCGCCAGCTGTGCTCAGCCACGCTTTCTTGTCGTCCTGTTGATAGCCACGAATGACGCATCTCGCATTTCAGTTTTTCCGCAATGTTTAAGAATTGAATGTAGTGCTGCATAGATTCTTTGGTAAGATTAAGCATCTTGATTCCTAAGGTTAAAATTATACGGGAAGACGCCCCATGTTTAAAAATTTAGCTCGACGTTTCTCACGTAGGGTTTGCCGGTCGAGAGAGAGAAGGGGTGATAAAGACTTCTCAATGGCTACTCCAACGGCTGTAATAACAGTTTTCGCATTCCGTTGCGCTCCGCCTAAGGGCTCAGGGATAATGGAGTCAATGACTCCCAACTTCTTTAAATCTTGGGCGGTGAGCTTTTGAGCTGCTGCCGCTTCTTCTTTCTTATCTCGCGTTCTCCACAGAATTGAGGCACAGCCTTCAGGAGAAATGACAGAATAAATGGCATGTTCGAGCATCAAGACAACGTTGGCAAAGGCAAGGGCAACGGCTCCGCCTGAACCTCCTTCTCCAACAATGGTTGTGATGATAGGCACTTGGACGGAACTGCTTACCTCAAGACTTCGTGCAATGGCTTCAGACTGACCTCGCTCTTCAGCTTCAATAGCGGGATGGGCCCCGGCAGTATCCACGAAGGTAAGGATGGGTAAATTAAACTTATCAGCGAGCTGCATTAAACGGGCCGCTTTTCGATAACCTTCAGGCCGCGGCATGCCAAAATTATGCTTTATACGAAGTTCTGTATCTTTGCCCTTTTCATGACCCATCACAACTACGGGATGGCCGTTAAATTTTCCCAGGCCCCCAATGATGGCTTCATCTTCAGCAAAATTACGATCTCCAGCCAGGGGGGTAAAATTTGTAATCAGAGTCTCAATATAATCACTTGTGTGTGGCCTTTCGGGATGGCGCGCGACCAGCACCTTCTGCCAGGGGGAAAGAGATCCATAGGTCTTCTTCAAGAGGGTATCCGCCTTGTCTTGAAGGCGATTGACTTCGGCAGTAATATTAACTTCACCATTGGAAGAAAGGTGACGCAGCTCTGAAAGCTTGCTTTCTAGCTCGGCGATGGGCTTTTCAAACTCAAGTGTTACAGCCATGGCTATTTTCCTAATAAAGTTGTCTTCTAGGATTGAATCTAACGATGGATGGCCACTGGATCAAGCAAAACCTTAAATCTTATATTTTCCCTAAAGGATGGTAGGCCTTGACCATTTCCGCTAAATCCTCTTGGGCTACGTGGGTGTAAATTTGTGTTGTTGAGATATCACTGTGACCTAAAAGCTTTTGGACAATCATAAGATCCGCGCCATGACGCAAAAGATGGGTGGCAAAGGCATGCCTGAGAGTATGAGGAGAAAGAGAATGAGAGTTGAGTCCTACCTTAAGAGCAAGTTCTTTTAGAAGTTGGCCAAAACGTTGACGAGTAAGATGCCCCTCTTTACTGGGAGAAGGAAAGAGCCAGGGAGACACCTTCCCTTTTTTTAAAAAGGATGTGCGAATTTTAAAATAGGCCTTGAGAGCCTTGAGAGCTGCGGATGTTAAAGGGACAAGGCGGTCCTTATTACCTTTCCCGCGAATCATAAGGAAAGGTTTTTCGCTTTTTAAAACTTCCATGGCGGCTGTGGCGGGAAGGGTGACGAGCTCACTTACCCGAAAACCACTCGCATAAAGAAGTTCAAGCAACACAGAAAGACGTACTCCTTCTGGTCCCTTCCAGGTACGGGCTCCCTCTAAAAGACGATTTACGTCCTCTTCACTAAGGACGTTAGGTAATTTTCGACGATAGCGCGGGGCTTCTATTAAGACTGTGGGGTTTTCCGTTAAATTTTCTTCGCTCATAAGATATTTATAAAACTGTCTTAGGGAAGAGAGCCTTCTTGCAAGAGAGGAGGGAGCCAAATGCTTTTGGGTTATGAAATAGTTTTGGATATCTTTAGAGGTGGCCTGATGCAGTTCAGTTGGCGTGAGAAAGGTTGAAAAATCTTTTAGATCAGATTCATAGGCGCTTAAGGTTGAACGTGCCATTCCTTTCTCAGCGGCGAGCATTTCTAAAAAGTGGTCAATTACCAACATTTGCACCGCCTTCGATAGATTTAAGATTGAGAGGTTTTCTTTTCCAGAGCTTTATTGAGAGCCTCAAGTTTTCCCCCACCATTTTGAATGACGGAGGAGAATTCAGAGCGCTGAGTAATTCCCATACTGATACCTTCTAAAATAACATCATAAACCCTCATTTCCCCTTTTTTTTCAAAAATCTTCCAATTAATAGGGATGGTCTGTCCACTAGGCCTTGCAATTTGACTTGAGACAATAACTCCCCCATCCGGTTCAACGTGACAGCTACGGATTTCAAATTTTTCTGAAGTATAATCCTTAAAGCGAGAAGCGTAAGTGGCAACCGTGGCTTCCTTGAAAAGATTTAAAAATGTTTGCTTTTCTTCATCACTTGCTTGCTTCCAATAGCGTCCTAGGACAAACTTTCCAATAGCTTTCAGATTAAACTGGGTTTCAAGAATGATACGAAATTGATCGGCTCTTTCTTTGTCAGAAATAGATTGATTGGTGAGGAGAGAAATAACATTTTCCCCCATATCGCTCATAAAAGTTTTTGCAGCTTCGCAATTTGTTTCTGCATGGGCAATGTGAATCCATGTTAAAAAAGAAAACAGAGTAAAAACTACCTTTTTCATGAAAGAGCCTTTTTCTTAATATTCATCATCTTCAAGAACCTCCTCGTCCTCATCCTCAGGTTGTGCCGTTTCTATGATTCTTCCCTCATTTTTTGAGCTCAAATTCCTGCGCCGCTCTGTATACCATGTACGAAAAGCCCCATAAGGGTCGAGTGAATTCTCTTTTAAATCTTTAATGATGTCAATGTTGTCTGATCTAGAATCTAATACTTGGGCGGCTGTGCGAGTATAGCTATAAAGAGCATTGTCATCAGTAAAATACGCCCACCAATTGATAGAATCAAAACCATAATCTCCAATGCGTCCAATGGTATCACGCAGATTTGAAGGTCCTAGAATCGGGAGAACGATATAAGGTCCCTCTTCAAATCCCCACGAAGCAAGGGTGAGCCCAAAATCTTCTCGTTTGTAGGGAATGTCTAAATCCGTTGAGACATCAAGAATTCCGCCGAGGCCGACAGTTGAGTTAATGGCAAACCTGCGGAGTGTATCTTCGGCATCTTGCATCTCTCCTTGGAGGATATTATTCACTAAAACAATAGGTTCGCTTAAATTTCGTAAGAAATAACCAACCCTTTCGCGCAAAAATTCTGGAACAACCCCGACATACATAGCAGAAACTGGATCAAGAAGAACGTCATCGAGAAAGTTGTTAACTCCAAAAGTGACGCGGTTTATGGATTCAAATGGGTCATTATCTGCCAGATCTGAAGGAGGATGAAGGAGCTCTTCAAATTCCTCAGGGCTGATTTCGAGGACCTCCCCTGGGTATTCATCTGTATCCATATAACTATAGGCATCCTCCTGCGCCCGCACTGACGGAATGAGAAGGAAGAAGGAAAGAAGTATAGTAAAGATATAATTCATGTAACTTTCACATTGTGATTTAAACCAGAGGGAGTTTAGGCTTCTATGACAAAACTGTAAAGGGATCAAAAAAGACAAATTTAATCATAAATGTAATTTTTAAGAACCTCAATAACGCGCTCTACCGTGGCTTCATGGGCATCATCATTACTTTCAACCATAAGGTCAGCTTCAGCATAAATGGGATAACGTTTTTCAATCATTTCTTCCAAAATTTCTTTTGCATCTCCTTCAAACAGAAGGGGGCGCGTATCTCTACGGCTGACTCGCTCATATAAAATTTCAGGATCAGCTCTCAGCCAAAGAGAAATAGCGTTTTCCTTGATAAGCTCACGGCTTTCATCATCAATGAAAGCCCCATCTCCTGTAGAAACCACTTGAGTTTGAGCACTTAAAAGACGTTTGATAACCCGTCTTTCCGCATCGCGAAAAGCTTTTTCACCCCATGTTTCAAAAATATCGGCAACGGAGCAGCCCGCCGCGCGTTCAACTTCTTGATCAGAGTCATTAAAAGGGATGCCTAGTTTTTGGGCAATACGCCAGCCAATGCTGCTTTTACCAGCTCCCATCAAACCAACAAGGACTAAAGTTTTTGGTAAAACCAAGTTTGTCGAATATCGTTTCGATTTTATTTTCATTCCTTTGAAATCTTTCTTAATTTCCTTTAACATACATAATTGTAAACCCGAGAGGAAGCACCTTTTATAATGGCCATAATAGATATTCAATTACCAAAACTAGAAGTGCTTTCTCAAAAAGAGACGGTCACCTTCAAGCCTAAAGGGTCTTGGGTAGCTAAAACATCCTTTGAGGCTGAACCTCTTTGCACCGATCTTCTTCAAAAAAACTTGCCAAAACGTCTTGTTTTCGATCTTTCTGATTTAGATCAGTATGACACAGCTGGAGTGTGGCTTTTGCAGCGGACGATTCACGATTTAGAATTTAAAGGGCATCACATTGAACTTCAAAATGAAAGTGCGGCTTTTCAAACGCTTTCCTCACGCCTTTCTCCTTATAAACCCTCCTTTGAAAAGGTTCATCGACCCCACTCTTTTTTTGAAGAGCGGCTTGTAGAAATAGGAAAAATAAGCTTAGAACTTGTCTTTCTAACGCTTGATCTTATTATTTTTCTAGGTCAAGTGGCAGTAGGTCTATTTTTAACGTGTCTTCACCCTAAGAGGCTGAGAATCGTATCTGTCTTTTACCATGTGGAAAAAATGGGAGTGAATGCTCTTCCCATTATATCTCTTTTGGCGCTTTCTTTAGGACTTGTTCTTGCTTATCAAGGTGAAGAACAGCTCAGACGTTTTGGGGCTGAAATTTATACGATTAACTTGGTTAGTATATCCATGACGCGTGAAATTGGTGTTCTTATTACAGCTATATTGGTGGCGGGACGTACCGGGAGCTCTATTACAGCGCAAATAGGAATTATGAAAATTAATCAAGAGGTGGATGCCCTGAATACCTTGGGATTAAATCCTATGGATGTTTTGATTCTTCCTCGTATTATAGCGCTTGTCCTTATTATGCCCCTTTTAACCTTTGCTGCTGATGTAGCTGGATTGATTGGTGGTGGTATTATGGTTGTTTTTTCCTTAGATGTGACCCCCCAACTCTATATTCATCGTATTAGTGAGTCTGTGACCCTAGGCGGTTTTTGGATCGGAATTTTGAAAGCCCCTCTCTTCGGAGCACTTATAGGTCTTGTCAGTTGTTTTGAGGGGATGCGTGTGAAAGGAACGGCTGAAAGTATAGGTATATGTACAACACGCTCTGTGGTTGAAAGCATATTTTTAGTCACTATTGCCGATGCACTCCTCTCTATTTTCTTTTCAAAAATAGGGATTTAAATGACAAATCAAATACCCATTATATCTATTCGTAATTTGGTCACTGAATTGGGGGGGAATATTATTCATGAACATCTTGATTTGGATATATATCAAGGGGAAATTTTTGGTATTGTGGGGGGATCAGGTGCGGGAAAATCAGTTCTCATGAATACAATTTTGGGATTAATCACTCCAAAAGAGGGAGAAATTACTGTTTTAAAGACAAAGATTGGATCTCTTGAAAAAATTACAAAGCTTCATATCCAATCTCATTGGGGTGTTCTCTTTCAGGGAGGAGCTCTTTTTAGTTCACTTACAGTGGGAGAGAATATCCAAGTTCCGATGAAGGATATGGAAAAAATGCCTGATGAGTTGGCACGGGAAATGGCTTTTATTAAATTGAAAATGGTGGGATTGAAGGAAGATGATTTTTTCAAATATCCTGCCGAGCTCTCAGGAGGAATGGTGAAAAGAGCCGCTCTTGCACGCGCTCTTGCTATAGATCCAGAAATTCTTTTTTTGGATGAACCTACCGCAGGTCTTGATCCTATTGCTGCTGCGGCATTTGATGAACTTATTTTAACCTTAAGAGACAGTTTAAATTTAACAGTTGTTATGGTAACTCATGACTTAGATAGTATTAGCCGCCTGTGTGATCGCATTGCGGTTTTAGTTGACAAAAAGGCAATTGTAGGGACACTAAAATCTTTGTTAAATAATCAACATCCCTGGATTCGTGCCTATTTTCACGGCGTTCGAGGGGAAACGGCTCTTGCCGGCTTTAGGGAGTAGAGATGGAAACACGAGCTGGATATTTAATTGTGGGCACCTTCGTTCTTTTGTTAAGCACAGGGATTTTGGCTTTTTTCCTGTGGATTGCGAAGATGGATTTCGATTATAAAGTCAAATATTATACTATTTATTTTCCTGGATCCGTAACGGGTTTGACCCTTGGGGGGCCTGTTAACTACTTAGGGGTTCCTGTGGGAACGGTTAAAAACATCAAGCTTGATCTTGATACTCCTGATCGTGTGAATGTTCTTGTGGGACTTAAGGAAAATATCTCTATACGAGAGGATTCATTTGCTTCCCTTGAATTACAAGGTCTCACTGGTTATAAATTCGTCCAAATTTCGGGAGGAAGTAAGGATAGCCCGCTTCTTAAAGCAAAAAAGGGAGAGCTTTATCCTGTGATTCCGTCCCGTTATTCTGGAGTTGAAGAAATCATGACAACCTTGCCACGTATGGTAAATAAATTCGCTAATCTTATTGATCGAATAAATGCTACCTTTAATGAAGCGAATCGAGAGCGGTTTTCGGACGTTTTAAAAAATGTTGATATTTTGGCGCAAAATCTTGCGGAGAGTGCAGGTCCTTTAAAGGGTTTAATTAAAGATACGCGTAAGGCTATGAATACTTTTAATACAGAACTTCAACATCTTGGACGCTCTACAGATAGTGCTTTGCTGCAGGTTGAAGGCGTTGCTAAAGACATTCATCAGTTATTAAAAGAAAATCGTATTGCGATAGATTCGTTGACTCAAACAGGGTCTTATGAGATCCTCCAGACCTTAAATGAAACCCGCGAAATGGTAATAACAGTCAGGCAATTCTTTGAAAAACTAGATGAGAATCCGCGAAGTTTGTTTTTTGATTCGCAACGAAAAGGAGTTTATGTGCCGCGGCAATAATAAGGAGAAAATAAATGTGGTTTATTCTTTGTCTGTTTTCATTCTTGATTATTCAGCCTGCTTTTGCAGGTAATTGTCCTACAAAAACAGATCTGCAAACGTGTGAGCCAGAAAAATCCTGGTGGTCTCGTGGATGGGCAACAACGATTTTTGCGGGGCCGTTAACATCACAGACATCGAGTAAAATCATTCAAGATGCTGACTTTGGAGATTCAGGAATTGTCGCGATTGCTGTTTCGAAAGAATTGGTACGATTTTTAGATAATCGTTTGGGGGTTGAATATGAAGGACAGGCTGTTCAACACTTTGGCGATCAAGATAATTTTGAACTAAACCCAGCCATCCTTGTGGCTCGCTGGTGGTCTTTTCCTTGGAATAAGACAATGCCAACAACGATGGCTATTGGAGACGGAATTAGTATTGCTACCAGTCGACCAAAACTTGAAGTCAAAAGGAGAGGGCGTGATAAAACATCTAAAACCTTAAATTTTGTGATGGCGGAAGTTACTTTTTCTCACCCCTGTCATCCTAACTGGGCCTTTGTTTTGCGCTACCATCATCGCTCTGGGATGTTTGGAACCTTTCATGGAGTTGAAGATGCCTCTACAGCTTTTGCTGCAGGCGTAAAATATTGGTTTTAAAATCGCATCCAAGCTGACCCATGAGCTTTGAGCCATTTTCGGTGTTTTTGGTAAGTAGGGCAAATTCTCTCCAGCACTTCCCAAAAGGCTTTACTATGATTCATATGTAAAAGATGGGCGGCTTCATGAGCGCAGACATAATGACCAACCTCAGGTGGGAGAAACACAAGCCGCCAGTTCAAAGAAATGGTTTTACGCCCTGAACAACTACCCCACCTTGTTTTGCTATCCCGAAAAGAAACTTTCTCCACTCTTTGATCTAAATCTTCAACTGCTTTGTATAAAAGAGGAAGGAGTTTTTCATGAGCGACCTTTTTAAAAAGAGAATGAAGATCCTTTTGTGAAACTTTAAGAGGAAGACGCAAAGTTTTTGTTTCCTGGCAGAGTACAGGTTTGCGTCTTAAGGGATCATGAATGCATTCAAAGTCTTCTCCATAAAGGGAGAGTATCGCCCCTGGATGAAGTGAAGGGGCATCTGTAACTTTTTCAAGTTGCCGTTTAATCCAGGGCCCACATTGATCGAGGAAGCGTTGAAGTTGACGGTGAGTAGCCCGTGGTGGATGGGTCAAGATAAAAGCAAATTCTTTAGGAGATAAACGGAGGGAAATCCGTTTGACCCGCAGGCTTGGTTTGTACACGATGGGTATGTTTTGATTGTCCAAAGTAATCTCTCGCATCATTTATCCTGACGTTAACCGAGCAATCCCTTTTTCCTGTCGAAATAAAGAAAGAAGAATGCGAGCGGCCCTTCCTTGAGGAGATTTCAGGTAGGGATCTTCCTTTAAAAGCTCTTGGGCTGCTGTGTAGGCTTTTTCTAAAAGAGGTCCGCAAGTTAAAGGGTCGGCTAGACGGTAAGAGGGAAGGCCACTTTGCTTTGTTCCCAGCACGTCACCTCCCCCACGCAAGTGAAGGTCTTCCTCTGCAATGCGAAAGCCATCATTGGTTTCCTTCATGACTTGAAGACGTCGCTTGCCAATTTCCGAAATAGGATAACCATAAAGGAGAAGGCAATGAGAGTTTTTATCCCCTCGGCCTACCCGTCCTCGTAGCTGGTGCAGTTGCGCAAGGCCAAAGCGTTCTGCATGCTCAATGATCATGATGGTCGCATCTCTCACATCAATGCCCACCTCAATAACTGTTGTGGCTACCAGAATTTGCGAAGTCCCATCCTTGAAGGCAGCCATGGCTGTTTCTTTTTCCTCCGTCTTTTGTCTTCCATGAACAAGGCCCACTTTCTCCGCCCCAAAAAGAGCTTTGAGGTGCTCATACCGATCCGTGGCCGCGGCCAGGTCCATCACTTCCGATTCCTCTACTAAAGGACACACCCAATACACCTTTTGTCCTTCCTCTAACAGTCGTCCAAGACCGGTCACAACTTCATCAAGGCGATTCAATCCCAAAACACGGGTTTGAATAGGCTGCCTCCCTTGGGGTTTGTCGAGGATGCGAGAGACCTCTAAATCTCCATAAGCTGTGAGTTGAAGGCTCCGCGGGATGGGGGTTGCGGTCATAATGAGCACATCTACATCCTGCCCCTTTGAGGTGAGATTAATACGTTGCTCGACTCCAAAGCGGTGCTGTTCATCAATCACCACAAGTCCAAGGTTTTCAAATTGAACGCTTTCTTGTAGAAGGGCATGAGTTCCCACAATAAGTTGTACTTTACCATCTTTTAGATCTTGATATAGGACATGTTTTTGCTTTTGGCGACTTGTGAGGAGAGCTACTGAAATACCCGCTTCGGCGACTAATTTTATGAGGGTTTTTGCATGTTGATTGGCAAGGACTTCTGTGGGGACAAGAAAAGCAGCCTGGTAACCCGCCTCGATGGCATCAGCAATGGCAAGCAAAGCAACCAGAGTTTTGCCTGATCCCACATCGCCTTGAATTAAACGAACCATGCGACGCGTTGAGGCCATATCGTCTTCAATCTCTCTCAAGGCCTTTCTCTGTCCCGGGGTAAGAGGATGACCAAAGGATTTAAGAATTTTTGCTTTTAGGGGGCCCGTTGATGTAATTGCTTTTCCTTTAGTTTGGGAATTGCGCACCAAACTGAGGGCCAACTGGTCTGCAAAGAGCTCATCAAAAGCCAGGCGTTCTCTGGCTGGGTGATGGGGCAACAGGTCTGATTCAACTTGGGGAGTATGGACCATTTCAAAGGCTGTTTTCCAAGAAGGCCAAGCCTTGTTTTGATAAGCCGAGGGAATCCATTCAGGAAGGTCCGGAAGGCGTCCCAAGGCAAGTTCTGTAAACCTCTGAGCTTGGTTTTGAAAGAGCCCTGCGGTTAGGGGATAGAGGGGACTTTTTTCTTTCCAATAAGGCGCTACTTCTGCAGGGGCAATGCGCTCTGGATGAGCTAGCTGCCATTCCCCCAGAAATCGCTCAATCGTTCCACATATGAGGCGTTGCTGCCCCTTTGGCAACCGTGTTTCAATGGATTTAGGATAGGCTTTAAAAAACGTGAGATTGAAATGATCATTTCCTATTTCACACATGACCTTAAAGGGTTTCTTTGTGGGGACGCTGTAGTCGAGAATTTTAACGACAAGTGCAACGGACTCTCCTGGCTGGCATTCCTTGAGAGACCGTTTCAAAGGAAAATGAGCTACTCCAACGGGAAGGTGACACACTAAATCAAAGACACATTTGATCTGAAGCCGGTTCAGAGTTTTTACCAAACTGGGGCCGACACCTTTTAAACTTGAAAGAGGTGCAAAAAGGGGAAAGAGAATTTCAGGTCGCATAGATTCACCCTACCTTCTTTAAGCTGAGAGAGGGAAGCGCCACATCCTCAATCATGAGGGTAATTTTTGTCTTTCCACCCCAGGTGTCTAGCTTGGGAGAAGCGAGAAGGTCAAAAGGCCGACCTTTTGCCTCCATCAACATATCCCCAAGGGGAGAACCCTTCAAGCGAAAGCCAATACCTTCAATATTAACTCCATCCCCTTGAGTAAAACGACATTTAATATGTTCGTCCTTGATAAGGGCGTAAGAGCTAACCACGACATCAGAGAAGATGAACTTAGGTCCCGGGTTTCCCATTCCAAAAGGGGAGAGTTTATCAATTTCCTCTAAAAGAGTTGGTGTGAGAGAAGCCAAATCCAAATACCCATCGCACAAAACCAAAGGACTTAAGTCAACATCTTGAGCAACTTTTTCAAGTTCGTTTGCAAGGAATTCCTTGAAGGGGGGGAGATGCTCTTTGGTAAGGGAGAAGCCAGCAGCCATGGCATGCCCCCCTCCTCCTAAAAGATATCCCAAATGGTGAGCTTTATGGACAAATTGACCGAAATCAAAACCAGGGATAGAACGCGCGGAAGCCTTTCCGATACCGTCTTCATTCCACGTAATGACAGCCGTAGGTTTGTGATATTTTTCCTTAAGGCGTCCTGCCACAATACCAATTACTCCTTCATGCCATCCGTCCCGATCCACCACAATAAAAGGGGTTTCTGGATTGACTTGGATAAGAGCTTGCTCTAAGGCATCCGCTTCAAGAAGGCGTCTTTCTTGGTTGTAGATGTCAAGTTTTTCCGAAATCTTGAGGGCTTCCTCCTCGTTTTCTGTAGACAAAAGGCGTGCCCCTAAAAAGGATTCCCCAACCCGTCCGCCGGCATTAATGCGAGGTCCCAGGACAAAGCCCAGATGGTAGGGCGATGGGGTTTCTGAAAGTCCACCAATATCAGCAAGGGTTTTGAGTCCTATATTTTGTCGCTGTGCCATGACCTTGAGGCCTTGAGAGACAAAAGTGCGATTAAGTCCCGTCAAAGACATCACATCACAAACAGTGCCTAAAGCCACAAGATCAAGAAGAGAGAGGAGATCAGGTTCTTGACGTGCTTCATAAAATCCAGTTTCCCTCAAAGTGCGATTAAGGGCCACAATACATAAAAAAGATACGCCCACCGCGGCCAAGTGGCCCAGTGTCTGAGTTGTCAAAGGATCTTCATCAAGGCGGTTGGGATTAACGAGAGCATACGCCTTGGGGAGTTTAGCTTCAGGCGCATGGTGATCTAATACGATCACGTCCATGCCTGTTGCTGCTTCAATCGCATTAAAGGAGGTCGTGCCGCAATCAACAGTCACCATGACCCTATAGCCTTCCCGAATAAACTTCTGAATACCTGCAATATTAGGGCCGTAACCTTCCTTAATGCGATCAGGGATATAAAGAGCGATGGGAACTCCGATTGCCCTAAAAAAGCGATGGAGAAGAGCACTAGAGGTGGCGCCATCCACGTCATAATCACCCCAAACAAGAATTTTCTCTTCCGCCTGGATGGCTTGACATAGACGCTGTATGGCTTTTTTCATATCCTTTAGAATTAGGGGATCGGGTAAATGACGACGGAGGCTAGGCTCTAGAAAAAGAGAGGAAGACTCAAGGGTTTGATGGCGCATGACCAAAAGGCGAGATAGAGTTTCCGAGAAGCCTAATTTTTGCATGAAAGTAAGGATAAGAGCGTCATCACAAGGGCGTAAGACCCAACGTTTTTCAGAGAAGGATGAGGCGCAAATTTCTTTCATAAAACCTAAAAATCTAAATCTGTATATTCAGGAGAGGGAGTAATCCCAGGAATGCTATCAGCTAAAATATCGCGAAAACTGGGACGTGATTTAACCCGCGAATACCAAAGCTTTGCCACGGGATGTTTATCCCAAGGCACATCTCCAAGGTAGTCAATACAAGATAAATGGGCAGCAGCTGAAATGTCTGCAAGGGAAAATTCTTCTCCTCCAAGCCAATTGCGCCTATCGCATAGCCAAGAGATATACTCTAGATGATCATGAATATTAGCGTTTCCAATACGGATGGTTGCTGAATCAGGTCCACCTTGTCCCATTTTACGGCGCAAAACTTTCTCAAAGACCAAATTATGGGTGACTTCACTATTAAATTTTTCGTCAAACCAGGCAATGAGACGTCTGACTTCAGCGCGTTCAAGAGACGTTTTTCCTAAGCTTGGCTGCTCATGATAAACCTCTTCGAGATATTCTGTAATGGGATAGGCATTACAAATACTTTTCCCATCATCATCGGTCAGGATGGGGGGCAGTCCTTCAGGGTTTAATCGAAGAAGAGAAGGTTGAGGATCCCAAGGCTTAATGACTTCTAGAGTAAAGGAAAGTTTCTTTTCAGCTAAAAGAAGACGTATTTTTCGGGAAAAAGGGCAGAGCCAGTAATGATAGAGTTTCCGCATGAGAGTTTTTCCTTGGATTGAAATTAATTTTATGCTACTTCCTCACTTTCTACCATAAGGAGCCCCTATGACTCTAGAGCAAATCTTACTACTTTCGTTTATTCAAGGTGTGACCGAATTTCTTCCCATCAGTTCCTCAGGTCATTTAGTTCTTGTTCCAGCCCTGTGCGGGTGGCGTGATCAAGGTTTGATGTTTGATGTAGCGGCTCATTTAGGGACACTGGGGTCTGTTCTTATCTATTTTCATAAGGATGTCATTTCCCTTTTTAAGGGAACCTTTTCTCTCCTTAGAGGCAAAGTGAATGAGAACACCCAGCTTCTTATCAATCTTATGATTGCAACAATTCCTGTGGTTTTACTAGGGCTGGTGTTCGAAAAGTGGGCGGGAGATGCCCTTCGAAGTGTGACAGTGATAGCGTGGGTAGGCATTATTTTTGGTCTGATCCTTTATGTGGCTGACAGATATGGCCAAATGATAGAAACGGTGACCGATACAAACCTCAAGCGTGCGGTGTATTTTGGCCTGGCTCAATGTGTGGCTCTTGTGAATGGTGTGAGTCGCTCAGGAGCCTGTCTTACAGCAGGAAGGTTTATGAATTATAAGCGTGCTGATGCAGCGCGTTTTGCTTTTTTAATGTCCATTCCCACCATTACAGCAGCGGGTGTTTTAAAGGGGTATCAGTTTGTAAAAGAAGGAGATATGTCCCTTTTAAATGATGCCCTTTTAGTGATGGCTTTTTCCTTCTTTTTTGGGTTTTGTGCCATTGCCTTTATGATGCGATGGCTCCAAAAATCCACGTTGACGCCTTTTGTGATTTACAGGGTTCTTTTAGGGATATTTCTTCTTGTCAGCGTTTATAGCGGCTATTTAAGCTCAGTCCCCTGTCAATAATCTAAGTGAAAGAAAGACCAAGGGTTAATCTTTAACTCGTGCCCAAATACGCTTCATCAGGAAGTACATAAGGCCTGTGAAGATGGCAAAATAAATAAGCACCTTATACCCCATCCTCTTACGCTCTTCGAGCTCAGGTTCTGCGGCCCAGGCCAAAAAAGTGACCACATCTTTTGCCATTTGATTAACAGAAGGCTGAGCACCGTTGTCATAGGTCACAACACCAGAGTTTAAAGGAGGAATCATGGCAATTTGCCCTCCTGGAAAGTAGGGGTTGTAATGCATCCCTTCAGCGATTTGGACTTCCTTGGGTGGAACCTCTTCATAACTTGTAAGGAGAGCGTAAATATAATTGGGTCCTCCGGGTCGCGCTTTTGTAATGAGAGAAAGGTCAGGAGGAAAGGCCCCATTATTAGCGGCTCTTGCAGCTTTCTCATTCTTATAAGGGCCTGCAATTGTATCAATAGGGGTTGCGGGTTTTTCAATGACATTTCCATCTTCATCAATGGCTTCAACCTTATACTCTGCCGCAATAGCTTTGATTTCTTCAGCATTATAGCCGAGCGCTGCCAAATCTCGATAACGCACATGCTTTAAACCATGGCACGTAGAACAGACCTGCTGATAAATTTGAAATCCATGCTGAAGGTCCTCGCGGTTATAGGTTCCAAAAGGTCCTTCAAAAGACCATTTTTCTTGAGGAATTGAAGGAGTATCTTCAGCAGAACAAGTATGAGAAAGCGTTAAGAGTGTCAGGACAATGATGCTTTTTTTTAATACGGGTTCACTTAAACTTTTCGGAAGAGGTTTATGTTTTTCAAAAATACCTAAGAGAGGAAGAGCTAAAAGGAAGAAAGCAAAGTAAAATGCGGTTGTGAGCTGTCCCAATGTTTGGTTGGAAAGATTTCCAAAGTCAGCAAAAATATGATCTGGAGAATGGGCGCCTACAAATCCTAAAATGAAGCAATCAATGACAAAGCCCCAGAAGAACCATTTGTAGTAAGGCCTAAATGTTGCGCTTCTTACCTTTGAGGTATCAAGCCAGGGAAGGAAAAAAAGGATCATAACTGCCCCAAACATGCACAGAACGCCTAATAACTTGTTTGGGATGGAGCGAAGAATGGCATAAAAAGGAAGGAAGTACCATTCAGGGACAATGTGGGCAGGGGTGACCAGGGGATTAGCTGGGATGTAGTTATCTGGCTCTCCAAAGAAATTAGGGTTGAAAAAGATAAAATAGGCCCAAACCAATCCAAAAAGCCCCAGACCAAACATATCCTTCACCGTATAAAAAGGGTGAAAGGGGATGCTGTCACGAGGCTCTTTTCGGTCAATCCCCAAAGGGTTGTTAGAGCCATGTTGGTGAAGCGCAATTAAATGCAGGATTACCACCCCTACAATCAGGAAGGGAAAAAGATAATGTAGGGCAAAAAAACGATTTAAGGTTGGATTATCAACGGAAAAGCCGCCCCAAAGCCACTCTACAATTGACTCTCCAAAGGGGAAGACGGAGAAAAGGTTTGTGATGACCGTTGCGCCCCAATAGCTCATCTGGCCCCAGGGAAGAACATATCCCATAAAGGCGGTGGCCATCATCAAAAGTAGGATGATAACTCCCAACATCCATAAAAGCTCACGAGGCGCTTTGTATGATCCATAATAGAGACCTCGAAACATATGGATATAAACAACAATAAAAAACATCGTGGCGCCATTGGCGTGAAGATAGCGCAAGAACCAGCCGTAATTAATATTACGCATGATATATTCAACGCTATCAAAGGCTTCTTTTGTATTTGGCTCATAGTGCATGGCTAAGAAAATGCCTGAGAGAATCATGATAACCAGCGTAATTCCTGCAAGAGAGCCAAAGTTCCACCAGTAGTTTAGGTTTTTAGGTGTAGGATATCCGCGTAATTCATGGTCAATAAATGAAAAAAAGGGGAGCCGATAATCAATCCAGCGGATCACTTTTGTGATACTATCCATGGGTGACCTCATCTGTGCCGATACGAATGTGGGTTTCGCTTAAAAAAGCATAAGGGGGAACAGAAAGATTTAAAGGAGCAGGGCCGTGTCTTACGCGCCCAGATGTATCATAGAGTGACCCGTGGCAGGGACAGGACCACCCCCCATATTTTCCACGATTTTGAGTGGGTTTGTTGCCGGTGGGAATACACCCCAGATGGGTACAGATACCCACAACAATGAGCCATTGGTCATGCCCTTTTTTGACGCGGGCTTGATCAGCTTCAGGATCGATGAGTTCTGAGAGAGGAGTTTGCTCGGCCGCACGAATTTCCTCTGCAGTACGTTTGCGAACGAAGATGGGTTTCCCTCGCCAAACAACTGTAATCGCTTGCCCTTCAGGGATGGGGGTCAGGTCAACATCGATCGTGGATTGGGCTAAAATATCGGCGGCAGGATTCATGCTATCAATAAAGGGCCAAGTAAAATAAGCCGTTCCCACAGCTCCAACTGCACTTGCCGTTAACAGCAAAAAATCCCGCCTTGTGGGTTTGTGACTCTGGGGTTTGAGTGTTCCTTCTGTCATGGCTTTCTTTTTATGCCTTATTTGATATCTAGCCTATTCCTGTTTACCTGATGTAGGATGCAGGATAAGACAGTTTTAGTCGACTTTGAATGAAATTTAAAGGACCCAAATGCATCTTGTGTTATTTCAGCCAGAAATTCCTCAAAATATGGGAACACTTATGCGCTTTTCGGCTTGTATGAACTTACCTTTAGATGTGATTGAGCCGTGTGGTTTTCTTTTGGCGGACAAGCATTTAAAGCGAGCTGGTATGGATTATATGGAAAGGGCCATGACAACGCGATTTCTTTCTTGGAAAGCTTTTTGTGAGGAAAGGAAAGGATTGCGGCGTGTGGCTGTTAGTGCAAACGCTTCTCAAAGTTGTTATGACTTTTCTTTTGAGTCCTCTGATTTGTTGATTATGGGGCAAGAAAGCTCTGGTTTTCCGCCAGAAATTATAGAAGACTGTCATGAAAGCGTAATGATCCCTATGGTTTTAGGGGTGCGTTCTTTAAATCTTGCTCTTGCCGCAGCGATTGTTTCAACTGAAGCCCTTCGTCAAACTCATCAACTTCCAGGAGGATCCCTATGACAACTCAACAAAATCGTGCTTCTAGGTGGTTTTTAGCGCTCCAATCTCAACTCATTGAGAGTCTTGAGATTCTTGAAAAGGAAGCCATCCTTTCTCAATATGAAAAACCTGCCGCCTCGTTTGTACGTAAGTCATGGGAGAGGGATGGAGGCGGGGGGGGCACCATGGCCGTATTAGAGGGCCGTGTTTTCGAAAAAGCCGGGGTTAATTTCTCTGAAGTTCATGGAGAATTTTCTGAAGAGTTTAGGAAGCAAATTCCTGGCGCTGAAGAAGATCCCTGCTTTTGGGCCAGTGGCGTTTCTCTTGTGATTCATCCCCGTAATCCTCATGTGCCTATTGTTCATATGAACACGCGTATGATTCAAACCCAAAAGCTTTGGTTTGGCGGGGGGGCTGATCTGACACCCTGTTTCCCTGTTGAAAAGGATACGAAAGATTTTCACGCAGCTTTTAAAAAGGCCTGCGATTCCTATGAGCCTACCTCTTATGAAAAGTTTAAAAAGTGGGCGGATGAATACTTTTACCTTCCTCACCGTCAAGAGCCGCGGGGTGTGGGCGGCATTTTTTATGATTATGTGAATAGTGGAGATTGGGAACATGATTTTTCTTTTACCCAAAACGTAGGAAAAACCTTTGCTGCCATTTACCCAGAAATTGTCCGAAGGCATATGAATACACCTTGGACAGAGCTTGATAGAAAAGCCCAGCTTAAAAAGCGGGGCCGGTATGTGGAATTTAATCTTATTTATGACCGAGGCACTCATTTTGGCCTAAAAACTGGCGGAAACACAGAAGCTATTTTGATGTCCCTGCCGCCTCTTGTTGAATGGCCGGCGGCTTGATTCTTCCGACCCTGTCATCCCCGCGGAGGCGGGGATCCAGTAAGTATTTGAAATAAAATAACCTTTTCCATGTTTGTAAAAATGGTGCTTTGTTAGATTTTTATTTTTTATTCCTACAGATAATCTTTTAGCCCACTGTTTCCCTGGATCCCCGCTTTCGCGGGGATGACATATTTGTTCTAGTAAAAACAAAACATAAAACCATTGCATAATTCATAAAATTTCCAATTGAAGACTCGAAAGGGTAATTTTTAAGCTTTTTTTAAAGAGAGACACTCCTGTTTTTGGAATTCTCCTCGGTGTATCCTTTCCTTCCTCAGCTCTCAATTATGCAATGATCTTTTTTAGAATGTCATTTCGCCCTCTTCCGGAACGGACCCCAAGATAGACTGCAGGTCAACTTAATGGCATTCTTTCTTATCTTTGTATTCTCCATATAATTCTATATTATCAAATTCACAGCCTTTTGATTGATCCTTTTTTGGGAATAAAGGATAAGATGACTTATGACCGATATCCATGTTATACCCACAACCAGCATCTCCATTCTTGTAGGCATGTTCATACTCTTTCACAAATTTTAAACAATCCACAGCTTGTGCCGTCTGCACAGCAGTGAACGTACAAAGTGTACATAAACTCATGATGTTCATTTTTTTCATAGTGTCTTCCATCCTTCAATTAGCAAAATTATCATATTTTGAATAAGTTCAGATACAAGTGAGACAAAAAGTTAGTTGAGGTAGGGGCTGTGAAGTGGAGGGTAAAGCGATAGC